>NZ_KV821633.1:0-21675 GCF_001815685.1 Neisseria sp. HMSC056A03 | reverse complement strand
AAGGCCGTCTGAAACATTTTCAGACGGCCTCATAAAAACATAAAAACAAAGGAGCCAACCATGTTTCACAGCACCCATGTCTTCACCGGAGAAACCATTTACCGCCGACCGGCGCAAAGCTACACCGAGTTCACCGACGAATTAAACCGCCTCCAAACCCTTCAGCAAACCTTCGCCCAATCAAGCATTACCGAGCGCACCGCCCTCTTACAGCAATTTGCCGACAGCCTTACCCAAAACCAAGAACGCCTTGCCGAAATGGTTTGCGAAGAAGTCGGACGCTGCCTGCACGAATGCCGTGCAGAAATCAGAAAATCCATCGAGCTTATCCGCTACTACGTCCGTCTTGCCCCCGAACTGCTTGCCCATAAAACCATCGCCACCCAAGCCAGCCTCAGCCAAGTCCGCTTCGAGCCTTTGGGCATTGTTTTAGCGGTCATGCCGTGGAACTACCCTGTTTGGCAGATTTTACGATTTGCCATCCCTGCACTGTGTGCCGGCAATGCCTGCGCGGTCAAACCTGCGCCCAGTGTCGCCCGCATCAGCGAAACCCTATTCGGCCTTGTCCCAAAAGGTTTGCCGCTTATCGGCGCATGGTTGAGCCATGAAGACACGCTTAAAGCCATTGAAGATACCGATGCCATGGCATTTACCGGTTCGACCCATACCGGCCGCCTGCTGGCCGCCCATGCAGGCAAACATCTGAAAAAAACTGTCCTTGAACTGGGCGGCAGCAATCCGTTTATCATTTTGCCCGATGCCGATCTGCAACGCGCAGCCATCGATGCCTGCTATTCGCGCTTTCGCGATGCCGGACAATCCTGTAATGCCGCCAAACGCATCATTGTTACCCAAGATATTGCCGAACAGTTTATCCCGCTCTTCCTTGCCGAGTGCGCCAAACTGCAAACCGGCAATCCCAAAGACCCGAACACCACCCTTGCCCCGCTTCACCGCCAAGATTTACGTCAAACCGTACATGAACAGGTTCAAGATGCGGTTGCACATGGCGCGCAATGTTTGAGCGGCGGCTATATCCCTGAGGGAGAAAGCTGGTTTTACCCTGCCACGGTATTGGATCAAGTCAACCCAAACTGCTGCGTTTGGCACGAAGAAGTCTTCGGCCCGGTTGCCATGATTTTACGTGCCGACAATCCGGATCATGCCGTCGCACTTGCCAATGACACACCTTTCGGCCTTGGCGCCTGCATCTATACAGCCGACACGGCAAACGCATGGCAATACGCCGAAAGAATCCAAGCAGGCTCTGTCTTTATCAACCGCCACACCAGCAGCGACCTGCGCCTCCCCTTTGGCGGCGTCAAAGCTTCCGGCTATGGCCGCGAGCTATCAGAATTCGGGTTGTATGAGTTCGTCAACGTCAAAACCTATTGGCAAAAATAAACCGTTTTATTAACTCAGGCCGTCTGAAAACTCGATTTCAGACGGCCTGACGTTGTTTAAAAAAGCTGAAAAAATATTGTATTCAATCCCGTACAAACCCTTCAAAGTCAAAGCCGCTCAAAAATAAGAAATCTATCTTAGAAAACAATCCATATTCCCACGTCGATTTTGAATCAGCAGATTATCGTATTCTTCATTCCGATTACTGCATTAAGCCGTTTCTAAAATACCCAATAAACAAAAAGGCCGTCTGAAATACAACTTTCAGACGGCCTTTTCAATCAAGCACTACTTACTGAATTACAGTTTCCATTCAGCCAATTTAGCAGCGTACGCATCCAAGTCGGCGATTGGACGGGTAGCCACGCCGCTTTCCATAGCTGCTTTAGCAGTCGCAGAAGCAACGCGAGGCAACAGGCGGGAGTCGAATGGGGTAGGAATCAGGTATTCCGCGCCGAATTCAAATTTCTTACCGTAAGCGGCAACCACTTCTTCAGTTACCTCTTCCATTGCCAAGTCAGCCAAAGCGTATACGCAAGCGCGTTTCATTTCTTCGTTAATGGTGGTCGCGCCGACATCCAAAGCGCCACGGAAGATGAATGGGAAGCACAATACGTTGTTTACTTGGTTCGGGAAGTCTGAGCGGCCGGTACCGATTACCACATCCGGACGGGTTTCTTTTGCCAATGGAGGCAGAATTTCCGGATTTGGGTTTGCCATAGCGAACACAATTGGTTTCTCGTTCATGGTGTTCAGCATTTCAGGAGTCAGCAGGTTTGCACCGGACAGACCCAAGAAAATGTCTTTACCTTTAACGGCATCAGCCAATACGCGTTGGCCGTTGTCTTCGATGGCGTAGAATTGTTTGGATTCATCCATCGCGTCTTTGTCTTCGCGGGTTTTGTAAATCACGCCTTTGGAGTCGCAGACGGTCACGTTTTCACGTTTCAGACCCAAATCCAGCAATTGGTTCAAGCAAGCAATCGCTGCGGCACCTGCGCCGGAGCACACCAAGGTCGCTTCCTCGATTTTACGGCCGGTATAACGCAAAGCGTTCAATACAGCGGCAGCGGTAATGATGGCAGTACCGTGTTGGTCGTCGTGGAATACAGGGATTTTGCAACGTTTGCGCAATTCGCGTTCGACGTAGAAGCACTCAGGCGCTTTGATGTCTTCGAGGTTGATACCGCCGAAAGTCGGCTCCAACGCAGCGATGATGTCCACCAGTTTTTGCGGGTCTTTTTCATCAATTTCGATGTCGAATACATCCACACCCGCGAATTTTTTGAACAATACGCCTTTGCCTTCCATCACAGGTTTGCCTGCCAATGCGCCGATGTTGCCTAAACCCAACACTGCGGTACCGTTGGAAATCACGGCAACCAAATTGCCTTTGGCAGTGTATTTGTAGGCAGTTTGAGGATCGGCATGGATTTCCATACAAGGAGCGGCTACGCCCGGAGAGTACGCCAACGCCAAGTCTTTAGAAGTAGCCAGAGATTTGGTTGGGGTAACGGAGATTTTGCCCGGCACGGGGAATTCGTGGAACTGCAGGGCGGCTTCTTTTAATGAATTTTCCATTTATCGATCCTGTTTGCGAGAGAGATTTTACAGCGAACAAGTCTGAAACAGGCTGCTTCAGACGTTTAAAATTTCTAAAGTCGGGTTGTTAACAGACCGGCTTTGTAAGAGGCCGTAATTTTATCATGTTCTTTTGGTGGCGCATACCGATATTTATTACATTTGTTTTGATATTTCGTTTTATTTGGTTTTATGTCTAAAAACTTCTGTAATAATATTTCTTTGCCACATCACTCTTCTTTCAGACGGCATTTTATTTAAACTTAAACATTCAATCCAAAATGACTGTCTAGCGCGGTTTCAATCTGATTTTTTACAGCGTCCAGACTTTGGCTGCTGTCGATGACGGCATAGCGTTCCGGCTGTTCGTTAGCACGTTGCAGATACACTTCGCGCACCCGATTGAAAAACTCGGCTTCTTCTTGTTCAAAGCGGTCTTTCTCACGCGTTTGGTTGATGCGCGCCATTGACACTTCCAAAGGCACATCCAACAGCAAAGTTAAATCGGGGCGGAAATCGCCCTGCACCCAATACTCAAGCGTGGCAATATCTTGCAAGGGAACGCCGCGTCCGCCGCCTTGATAGGCAAACGTTGCATCGGTAAAGCGGTCGGAAACCACATGCGTGCCGTTTTTCAGGGCAGGCAGAATAACTGTTTCCAAGTGTTGCTGTCTGGCTGCAAACATCAGCAGGGTTTCGGTACGCAGGCTGACTTGGGTAGCAGGGTTGAGCAGGATTTCACGCAATGCTTCTCCGGCCGGAGTACCTCCTGGTTCGCGCGTAAACAATACGGGCAGTTGGTGTTTCTCAAACCATGCTTTCATTACGGCGAGGTTGGTGGACTTGCCTGCGCCGTCTATGCCGTCAAGGGTAATAAATCTGGGTTTCATATGGATATCGTCAATTTAAAGGCCGTCTAAAACAGGGATTATAAATGTTTCAGACGGCCTATTCGGTTTATTTCTTCAAAATATATTTGCGTACGGCAGCGTTGTGTTCAGAAAGATTATGGCTGAACTCGCTCAAGCCCGTACCATCCATTTTTGAGACGAAATACAGATATTTTTCATCAGACGGATGACCTGCCGCTTCAAGCGCGGCCTTGCCGGGAAGCGCAATCGGAGTTGGTGGCAAACCGCTGCGCGTGTAAGTATTGTAAGGCGTATCGCGTTGCAGGTCGGCTTTGCGGATTCTGCCTTTATACGCATCGCCCATGCCATAGATGACGGTCGGGTCGGTTTGCAGGCGCATACCGATATTCAGGCGGTTGACGAATACTGCGGCTACATGGGCGCGGTCGTCTTCGTGTGCGGTTTCTTTTTCAATCAGACTCGCCATAATCAGCATTTCGTACGGATTTTTATAAGGCAGGCCGCTTTGACGGTCGTCCCATGCTTCTTGCAGGTTTTCCTGCATTTTACGGTAGGCGATTTTGTAAATTTGAAGATCGCTGCCACCGGCATCAATTTCGTAACTATCCGGGAAAAACTGTCCTTCAGGATTGCTGCTCAAGGCATCGGGCGCTACTTCGGCCATCAATTTTTCATCGCTCCAACCGCGCGTGTCATGGGCAATGTCGGCAGTGTTATCGATAATACGGCGCATTTGGGCAAAACGCGCGCCTTCCAAAATTTGCACGCTGACCGAGTCAGGATGGCCTTTTTTAATGCGTTTTAAAATGTCCCAAGCCGATACTTTGGCAGACAGGCGGTAAGAACCGGCATTGAGTTGGTTGTGTACGCCCATTACATATGCGGCGGCTACCAGCACATAACGGTTATAAACGATGCCGTCTTGAGCCAGTTTGCGGCTGACGGAAGAGATACCTTGGTTTTTGGTAATGGTAATACGGTATGGTTTGCCGTTGTCTTTCGGAACAAACAACAATGCGGCAACCACGGCGGCAAATGCCGTCAAAAATACGGCCAGCCATTTCAACAATTTTTTCAGCATGGTAGGATTCTTGGTTTGTGAACGTGTCGGGCGACAGTATAACCGAAAACAAGCGCACCAAGCCTGCCACCTTCCCCAACGTATGCTTTCCTATCCCGAAAGGCCGTCTGAAATCATGAATTCCCCTTCAAAAAATACTTGGCAAAACGGCCGTTGGCTGAATGCACGCCAAACTCATTCGCCCAATTTCAGCCCGCGCGAACAGAATGAAGACATCTCATTGGTTGTCCTCCATAATATTTCCCTCCCTCCTTTTGAGTACAACACGGGGGCTGTGGAAAAATTGTTTACCAACCAAATCAACCCTGACGAGCATCCTTTCTTCAGCATCATCCACATCTTGCGCGTCTCCAGCCATTTTTTCATCAGCCGCAAAGGTGAAACCGTCCAATTCGTTTCCTGCGACGACATGGCCTATCATGCCGGAATATCGTCGTTTCAAGGCAGAGAAAAATGCAATGCCTTCTCCATCGGTATCGAATTGGAAGGCTGCGATTTCGAGCCTTTTACCGAAGCACAATATACCAGCCTGCAAGCCTTGCTGACCGCCATTTCCGAACATTACCCGATTCAGGCCGTTACCGGTCATCAGGACATCGCGCCGGACAGGAAAACCGATCCCGGTCATTTCTTCGATTGGCCTCGCCTTCAAAAAGCAGGTTTCCCCGTCCGGCGCGGATAACTTTCAGACGGCCTGTACAATGATTGGCAGACATAATGCTGTCACAACCGTTTATTTTCGTTATAATTCAGCTATCCATTCGGACGCATAAAGTCCGGCTCCAACGAACTTCCCATGCAGCAAGATTCCGCACCCTGAAAAAGACGGAATGCTGCTTTTTTAAAAAGTGATTACTCCATGATTTTCATCGTCTTAGCCCTCGCCGCCCTTTTGGCGGTCATCGGTTACAACATGTACCAGGAAAACCAATACCGCAAACAAGTGCGCGAACAATTCGGCCATTCCGATAAAGATGCGCTTTTGACCAGCAAAACCAAACACGTCCGCGACAGTAAAGAAACCGGCGGCCAAGGTTTGTTTATCAAGAAAAACAAAAAAACCGAAGAGGCATTGCGCAACCTGCAAGAGCAAGATGAAATCTACGCGGCAAAAGCCAAACTGGCCCATCCTGCCCAACTTAAAACCGATGTCGAATTGACTGTGGAAGACGACTTCTCCGCAGAAGAAAAAGTTCAACACACCGTTATCGGCTTAAACAACGAAATTACCGTAAGCCCTGCCGAAGCCGCTTCTGCTCCGGTTGAAACCGCAGCCGAACCTGTGGCACAAGTACCATTGATCAGCTTGGACGAATTGTCTCAAGTCGAGTTGCCTTGGTTTGACCCGCGCTTCGACTACATGGCCTACGTCTCCCTGAAACAAGCCCAAGAATTGCACGCCCTGCCGCGCCTTTCCGGCACTCACCGCTTCCAAATCATCGGTTGCACCATGGACGACCATTTCCGCGTTGCCGAGCCGATTCCGGGCGTTTACTACCAAGGCTTCGTTATGGGCCTGCAGGCTGTCAGCCGCAACGGTTTGGCCGCGCGTGAAGAGCTGCAACACTTCGACCAACAGGTTGATGCTTTTGCCCGACTGATGGATGGCAAAGTTTTGCATACCGACTTGGATGCCTTTACCGAAGTTGCACAAGCCCTCGACCAATTCTGTGCGCGTGTTGACCAAACCATCGCCATTCACTTGGTTTCCCACTCCAATATCAGCGGCGTAGAGTTGCGTGCCGCCGTGGAAGATACAGGCTTCAAACTGGGCGAAGACGGTGCGTTCCACTTCGGCGACAACAACAACCCTCAATTGTTCTCCATCCATACTTTGGACAACAAACCGTTTACCAACCCTCTGTTGGACAACCAAGCCTACCGCGGTTTCAGCATGCTTCTGGATATTCCGCATGTTCCGGCCGGCGAAAAAACTTTCGACAAATTTATGGACTTGGCAGTCAAACTCTCCGGCCAACTCAGCTTGGATTTGGTTAACGACCAAATGGAAGAAGTTTCCACCCAATGGCTCAAAGACGTACGCAACTACGTTTTGGCCCGTCAGGAAGAAATGCTTAAAGTCGGCATCAAACCCGGCAGCAAACAAGCCCTGCGTCTGTTCTCTTAAACTTCCCCAATCAAAAAGCGGATATGCAATGACGGCATATCCGTTTTTTTCAGGTAAAATCCCTTTATCTTCAATATTCATTGATTTTCAGACGGCCTCTATCATCAGGCCGTCTGAAAACTCTATTTCGATTGCACATGAATCCGACCGCACAACGTATCAAATACCTGACCGACCTCCTCAACCGCTACGCCTACGAATACTACACACTCGATACGCCCAGCGTACCCGATGCCGAATACGACAAATTGTTCCGCGAACTCGAAGCGTTGGAACGAAACCATCCCGAACTCAAGCTGCCCGACAGCCCGACCCAGCGCGTCGGCGGCGAACCTTTGGCGGGCTTTGCCGAAGTACGCCACGAAGTGCCGATGCTGTCGCTGACCAACGCTTTCTCCCCGCAAGATGAAAACGGCGTGTTCGACCATGCCGAAATGTACGCTTTCGACCAACGCGTGCGCGATGGTTTGGACGGTAGTAATCCCGAATACGTTATCGAACCCAAATTCGACGGCCTCGCCATCAGCCTGCTCTACCGCGACGGCGTATTAGTGCAGGCGGCAACGCGCGGCGACGGCACGACGGGCGAAGACGTGACCCAAAACGTTAAAACCGTCGCCAACATCCCCTTGCGGCTGCACGGCGAAAATACGCCCGAACTCATCGAAGTGCGCGGCGAAGTGTTAATGCTCAAAGCCGATTTCGCCGCGCTCAATAAACGCCAAGCCGAAAACGGGCAAAAACCCTTTGCCAATCCACGCAACGCCGCCGCCGGCAGCCTGCGCCAACTCGATTCGCGCATCACTGCGCAACGCAAACTGCACTTTTTCCCCTACTCCGTCGCCCGTCAGCAAGGCGGTTTCGTCGCAGAAGCACACATCCAAGAACTCGCCTATTTCCAAGAGCTCGGCTTCAGCCTGCCTTACGGCAATTTCGGCTGTTTCAAAAATATCGACGAAGTATTGGCGTTTTACGAACAAATGCAGCAAAAACGCCCCGAACTGCCCTACGAAATCGACGGCATGGTGGTTAAAGTCAACAGTTTGGCGCAACAGCGCGAACTCGGCTTCATCTCCCGCGCGCCGCGCTGGGCGATTGCCCACAAATTCCCCGCCGAAGAAGCCCTGACCGTCGTCGAAGCCATAGACGTGCAAATCGGGCGCACCGGCGCCGTTACCCCCGTCGCCCGCCTGCAACCCGTATTCGTCGGCGGCGTAACCGTAACCAACGCCACCCTGCACAATCAGGACGAAGTATCGCGTAAAGACGTGCGCATCGGCGATACCGTCGTCGTGCGCCGCGCCGGAGACGTGATTCCCGAAGTCGTGCGCGTAATTTTCGAACGCCGCCCGATGCGGGAAACCGCCGTTGCCGTTTCAGACGCCCTCAAACATCAACAAGACGACCTGTTTGCCGAAACACCGTCCGCAGACCAAACCCAATCCGTTCCGCTCCACAAGCCCTACCGCCTGCCGACCCATTGCCCCATCTGCCGCAGTGAAATCGAACGCGAAGAAGGTGAAGCCGTCGCCCGATGCAGCGGCGGTATGCTTTGTCAGGCACAACGCGCGCAAGGCTTAATTCACTTCGCCTCGCGCAAAGCCATGGACATCGACGGACTCGGTCAAAAACAAATCGAGCAGCTTGTCGCCCAAGACCTCGTCCGCCACTTCGCCGACCTCTACCGCCTCGACATTCCGACCTTGCAAAAAATGAAGGAAACGGCAGATAAAGCGTCGTCTGAAAATGAAAACGGTGACGCGGAAACGGTTTCAGACGACCTGTCTGAATCCAATACCTCAAACGGCAAAAAACAGCCGACCAAGTGGGCGGAAAACATCCTCGCAGGCATAGAAGCCAGCAAAATGCCCGAACTCGCCCGCTTCCTGTTCGCACTCGGCATCCGCCACGTCGGCGAACGCACCGCCAAAACGCTGGCACAGGCATTCGGCACGTTGGAACACGTCCGCCTCGCACCCGAACCCATCCTCGCCTGCCTGCCCGACATCGGCACCGTCGTCGCCCGCTCCATCGCCCACTTCTTCGCCCAAGACGCGCAGCAGGCGATGATAGACGAGCTGCTCGCCGCAGGCGTTGCCCCGCAAACCCAAGCCGTTACCATCCCGCCCGCCCGCCACGCCGAGCCGCAACGCTGGATTGCCCGCCTGCCCGGTTTCAAAATCAGCGAAAACAAAGCCCAAGCCTTATGGGAACTCGCCGGCAAAAGCATAGAAGGCCTGCAAACCGACAAAGCCCTCCCCGCCGACTGGCAAACATGGCGCAGCGAAGCACAAAACACCGCCCTGCTCGAAAACCTGAAAACCTTCTTCGCCCAAACGTCGTCTGAAAACCAAGAAGCAACGGTTTCAGACGGTCTCAACGAAGCCGTAGTAGGCAAAACCTTTGTGTTAACCGGCACCCTGCCCACCCTCAAACGCGACCAAGCCCAAGCCTTGATCGAAGCCGCAGGCGGCAAAGTTTCCGGTAGCGTGTCCAAAAAAACCGACTATGTTGTCGCCGGAGAAGCTGCAGGCAGTAAATTGGAAAAAGCCCAAACTTTGGGCGTGGCCGTATTGAGCGAAGAAGAATTGCTGACGTTGCTGGGATAAGACAGTATATACAGTCTTTTTCGAGCCGCCTGATACTTTATCATGTGGTATTATCGTTACACACAATTACACTTTCGGGGGCTAATCCCTCAGACAAAATAGGATACCAATATGAAACCCATTAAAAAATGCGTCTTCCCCGTTGCCGGTATGGGCACCCGTTTCTTGCCTGCAACCAAAGCCAGCCCCAAAGAAATGCTGCCTATTGTGGACAAACCTCTAATTCAATATGCAGTTGAAGAAGCGGTTGAAGCCGGCTGTACCGAAATGGTGTTTATCACCGGCCGTAACAAACGCAGCATCGAAGATCACTTCGACAAAGCATACGAGTTGGAAACCGAATTGGAATTACGTCAAAAAGACAAACTGTTGGCGCACGTTCGTGACATCCTACCTCCCAACATTACCTGTATGTACATCCGTCAAACTGAAGCATTGGGTTTGGGTCATGCTGTATTGTGCGCGCAGGCTGCCGTTGGTAACGAGCCTTTCGCCGTTATTTTGGCAGACGATTTGATTGATGCGCCTAAAGGTGCGTTGAAACAGATGGTTGATGTGTACAACCAAAGCGGTAACAGCGTTTTAGGCGTTGAAACCGTTGATCCTTCCCAAACAGGCTCTTATGGTATTGTCGAAGTTGAACAGCTGAAAAACTATCAACGTATCACCAATATCGTTGAAAAACCAAAACCGGAAGAAGCGCCTTCCAACCTCGCCGTTGTCGGCCGCTACATCCTGACTCCGCGTATTTTTGACTTGTTGACCAACCTGCCTCGCGGTGCCGGTAACGAAATCCAACTGACAGACGGTATTGCGCGCCTGCTCGACCATGAGTTTGTGTTGGCTCATGCATTTGATGGCAAACGCTACGACTGCGGCAGCAAATTGGGTTACCTTGAAGCAACCGTGGCTTATGGTTTGAAACACCCTGAAACCGGCGAACAATTCAAAGAATTGCTCAAACAATACGCTTAAGCCCAACCATTATAAAAAAGGCCGTCTGAAATTTCAGACGGCCTTTTTCTCACACTTATTTCTTCCAATATGCCGGAGTAAACAAAATTAAAACGGTAAAAATCTCCAAACGTCCCAACAACATCACCGCCGTACACAGCCACTTCTGCACATCGCTCAGCGCGGCGTAATTATGCGACGGACCGACTGCCCCCAAACCCGGCCCTGCATTGGTAATACAGGCAATGACTGCCGTAAAGGCGGATAAAAAGTCCAAGCCTGCCGCCATCAGTAAAAAGCTGAATACGATGACCGTCATAAAATAAATAAAGATGAACGACATGACGGTCAGCGCCATGCGATCCGGAATGGAGCGGTTGTTGACCTTTACCGTACGAACCGCACGCGGGTGCAGCAAAATCAGCATTTCGCGCAAGCTGAATTTGAACAATACCAACGCACGCACATTTTTAATACCGCCACCCATAGAGCCTGAACTTGCCAATACGTTCGACAGGAAAAACATCCACAACGACACAATCAGCGGCCATTGAGCAAAGTCAGTATTGGAAAAACCGCTGGCCAATCCTATGGACACAAAGTTGAAGCTGACAAAACGCAAAGCTTCGCCAAGGCTTTGGTACACGTCCTGCTGCCACAGATACAATGCCGAAATCAAAATACTGCCCGACAAAACCAGCAGCATGGTGCGGCATTCTTCATCCTTCCAATACACCCGCCAAGAGCGGTTGCCCAGCGCAGTAAAATGGCTGGCAAAATTGATACCGCCCCAGACAGTAAAAAACATCAACGCCCATTCGACTGCCACAGAATCAAAATAGGCAACGCTGTCATCATGTGTCGAAAAACCGCCCAAGGCCACTGCCGACATCGCATGGCACAAGGCATCAAACCAACCCATACCGGCAATATGCAAGGATACAAAAGCCGCAGCAGTTGTCAGCGCATAGGCAAACCACAATCGTTTGGCCACTTGCGAAATGCGGGGCGCCATCTTACTTTCTTTATCCATACCCGGAATTTCTGCTTTGAAGAGCTGCGTGCCCCCCACGCCCAACATCGGCAAAATCGCCACAGCCAGCACGATAATACCCATACCGCCAAGCCAGTTGAGCATGTGTCGCCAAAAGTTTACAGACGGTGCCAGCGTATCCAAGCCGGAAATCACTGTTGCCCCCGTTGTCGTCAGCCCCGACATCGCTTCAAAAAATGCATCGGTAAAACTCATGGACGGCATATAGAAATAAATCGGCATCGCCGCCACGATGGCAAAGGCCAACCACAGCATCAATACCAGGGTAAATCCGTCACGCGGCCGCAATTCACGGTTGAAACGCAAAGTCAGCACCCAAGTAATACACGACACCAACAATACCGTCAAAGCCGTATAGGCAAACACGATAAACGCGCTGTCGTGATAAAAATACGACATCAGTGTCGGCACTGCCAACAGCAGTGAAAACAACAGCCCCAGCTTGGACAATACATGGATAATCGGCATAACCTTGCTTACTGCACCACCCAATCTGAAACCCTTATACAAATACATCATATCCCTATCATCAGAAAACAAAATATTCAGACGGCCTCATGAAAAAAAGGCCGTCTGAAACAGCATATTTTATCAAAATGCCGCACCCCCGTGATAAAGAAAAACCAAAAAACACTTGCCTGCTCTTTTTCTAAGAGTATAATGTTATACCATAACACTAACTGGAGAAAGAAATGAAACCCGATATCCACCCAGACAACTATCGTACCGTCCTGTTTTACGACAGCGGTGCAGACCAAGGATGGCTCATCCGTTCATGTGCCAATACCCACGGAAAAACTATGGTTTGGAAAGACGGAGTAGAGTATCCCCTCTTCTCTCTTGATACCTCTTCCGCGTCCCACCCCGTATACACAGGCAAACAACGCAACGTCAATGTCGAAGGTCGCGCCAGCAAGTTCAACCAACGTTACCAATCCATGATGTCTTCTTTCAGAAAGGATAAATGATGCAAGTTCTCTCATCTCTGAAAACTGCAAAAAAACGACACCGCGACTGCCAAATTGTCCGCCGAAAAGGCAAAGTGTACGTCATTTGCAAGAGCAATCCCCGTTTTAAAGCACGCCAGCGTTAAGCTGTCCTATCCTTCTTTCAATGTAACTCTCTGAATTTTCCGCACTTTCGTTTACCTCTAGCGCAAGTGCGGCTTTTTTCAAACGGCATTAATCATTCATATCAAAACTACAAAGAATCCTGCCATACTCCCGGAAACAGGAAGAAAAAGTAAATAATGGTTATCCCTATTGTGAAGCCATAAAGATATTTATAACATGCCGCTACATTCTTCCTTCAACTCTGACCATAGGAGTCAAAAATGAAAGTAAAAGCCCTGCTTGCAATTGCCACCGCCATGAGCCTCGCTGCCTGTGCCGCACCTGAAGCCCATCGCCATGACCATGGTCAACATCATGAGCACAATCATGCACACGAACATGGCCACCAACATCATGACATGCACAACCATGACCGTGTTCAATCATTCAGCTGCGAAAACGGCCTGTCTGTACAAGTCCGCAACCTGAGCACCAACCAAGTTGAACTGCGTCTGGACGACAAAGTTGCCACCCTGTCTTCTGCCGTTGCAGGTTCAGGTGAACGCTATGTTGCCAACCAAGGCCTGTTCGGAAAAGGCGCTGAATGGCATCAAAAAGGCAGCGAAGCATTCTTCGGCTTCACTGACCCATACGGCAACAAAGTAGAAACTTCTTGCTCTGCACGCTAATTTCTACTTAGCGATAGAATAGTTGAAGGCCGTCTGAAAACTTGTTTCAGACGGCCTTTTATATTGGATAAAACGAATAAGGAATATAGTTTCCTTTTAAGGATAAAAACGTAAATATGAGGCTATTTAAAGGTTCAAAATACGTCCATACTCCATGGATAAGTAAGACCCTTTGAAAAGTACTTTCTACGAGAATATATTTTTCAATATGCGTCAAATCCACTATGCACATACTGACTATCTTTATTGATCAAAACTACAAATCCCAATTACCCTTCAAAATCTATTCGCTATACGAAACAGATTCAATAAACAAAGGCCGTCTGAAAACCTATTTTCAAAGTTTTCAGACGGCCTTTATCTTAGACCAAACAATTAAGCGTAATGTCTGTCTTCGCCTTTACCGTCAACGTTGTCTGCACAACGTTTACAGATGGTTTCATGGCCTGCGACTGAGCCGATGTCGTGGGTGTAGTGCCAACAGCGTTCGCATTTTTCGCCGTCGCTGGCTTTGGCGGTTACGGCGAGTTCGCTGCCGGTTTTGACCTCGACTTTGGACACCAAGAGGGCAAAGCGCAATTCTTCGCCCAGGGCGTTCAGGTAGTCGGCGGTGGCTTCCGGTGCGGTGATTTCGGCTTCTGCCTGCAATGACGAACCGACGGTTTTGTCGGTGCGCAAAGGCTCGATGGCGGCGGTTACGGCTTCGCGGGCTTCGCGGACTGCCGTCCATTTTTTCACCAGTTCGGCTTCGGCTTTTTCGTTGATGGGCGGGAACTCGTGCCAGGTGTGGAAGAGGACACTGTCTTCTTCGCCACCACCGATGATGTCCCATGCTTCCTCGCCGGTGAAGCACAAAATCGGAGCAATCAGCAGAACCAAACTGCGAGTGATGTGATACAGGGCAGTTTGCGCGCTGCGGCGTGCATGGCTGTCTGCTTTGGTGGTGTAGAGGCGGTCTTTCAGGATATCGAGGTAGAACGCGCCCAGGTCTTCCGAGCAGAAAGAAACAATGTCTTTTACAGCAAAGTGGAAAGCGTAGCGCGGATAATAATCGCCTGCCAGTCGCTCTTGCAGCTGACGTGCCAATACCACGGCGTAGCGGTCGATTTCCACCATGTCTGCCTGTTGCACGGCATCTTCAATAGGATTGAAGTCGCTGAGGTTGGCAAACAGGAAGCTCAAGGTGTTGCGGATACGGCGGTAGCTTTCGGTTACGCGTTTGAGGATTTCTTTGGAAATCGCCAATTCGCCGCTGTAATCGGTGGATGCTGCCCACAGACGCAGGATGTCTGCGCCGAATTCATTGTAAACTTCTTGCGGTGCAACGACGTTGCCGATGGATTTCGACATTTTGCGGCCGTTTTGGTCAACCACGAAACCGTGGGTCAGCAGCTGTTTGTATGGCGCGCGACCCATTGATGAAGCACAGCCGGTCAGCATGGACGATTGGAACCAGCCGCGGTGTTGGTCGCTGCCTTCGAGGTACAAGTCAGCCGGCCATTCCAATTCTTCGCGTTGTTTCAAGACGGAGTAATGGGTCGAGCCGGAGTCGAACCACACGTCCATCGTGTCGGAAAGTTTGTCGTAATTTTCACAATCTTCCGCGCTCAAGAGTTCACTCTTATCGAGAGAGAACCATGCTTCGATGCCTTTTTCTTCGATTTTTTGGGCAACTTTTTCCAAAAGTTCGGCAGAGTTCGGATGCAGCTCGCCCGTTTCTTTGTGAACAAAGAAAGTCATCGGCGTGCCCCAATAGCGTTGGCGTGAAACCACCCAGTCGGGGCGACCTTCAATCATGGCTTCGAGGCGCGCACGACCCCAAGACGGGAAAAACTCGGTATCGTCCACGGCTTTGATGGCTTTGTCGCGCAAGGTTTTACCATCGGTACCTGCTTTGTCCATACCGACAAACCATTGGCCGGTCGCACGGTAAATCAACGGCGTTTTGTGACGCCAGCAGTGTGCGTAGCTGTGTTCGATTTTGCTGCTTGCCAAAAGGTTTCCGGTCTCTTCCAGCCATTGCAGGATAACGGGATTAGCTTCCCAAACGCTCATGCCGGCAACACGCGGCGTTTCGCTGATGTATTTGCCTTCGGCGTTGACAGGGTTGTAAAGCTCGATGCCGTATTTATTGCAGACGGCATAGTCTTCCAAACCGTGCGCAGGCGCAGTATGCACCAAACCGGTACCGGCATCGGTGGTAACATGATCGCCGTTGAGCATGGGAATATCGCGTTCGAGGAACGGATGATTCATGTGCAGGTTTTCCAGCTTGTCGCCGGTGGTTTCGGCAAGAATAGCAATGCCGTCTGAAAAACCGTAACGTTTGAGCGCGTCTTCTGCCAAATCTTTCGCCAGCACCAATTTGCCTTTGGGCGTATCAATCAGTTGGTAAACCACGTCCGCACCCGCAGATACGGCTTGGCTCGCGGGCAGCGTCCAAGGCGTGGTCGTCCAGATGACGGCAAACGCTTTGCCTTCGATGCCGGACAAACCGAATGCGGCGGCAAGCGCGGCGGTGTCTTTAAACGGATAGCCAACGTCAATCGCAGGCGATACTTTGTCTTTGTATTCCACTTCCGCTTCCGCCAGCGAAGAGCCGCAGTCCAAACAGAATTGAACCGGTTTCGCGCCGCGGTAGAGATAGCCGGATTTGTAGATTTCGCCGAGCATACGCACAGTATCCGCCTCGGTTTTGAAATCCATGGTCAGGTAAGGATTGTCCCAGTCGCCCAACACGCCCAGACGGATAAAGTCTTTTTTCTGGCGGGCAATCTGTTCGGCAGCATATTCGCGGCACAATTCGCGGAAACGGGCTTTAGGCATGTCTTTGCCGTGCAGCTTTTCTACCATCACTTCGATAGGCAAACCGTGACAGTCCCAACCCGGTACATAAGGCGCGTCAAAACCGGCTTGGGTTTTGCTGCGGATAATGATGTCTTTGAGAATTTTATTGACGGCATGACCGATGTGGATGTCGCCGTTGGCATACGGAGGACCGTCGTGCAGAATAAATTTCGGACGGCCTTTGGCGATTTCGCGCAGTTTTTGGTAGCGTTTTTGCTCGTACCAGCTTTTCAGCCATGCAGGCTCGCGCTTGGCAAGATTGCCGCGCATTGGAAACGGGCTCTCGAGCAGGTTTACGGTTTTACTGTAATCGGTCATTTTTTGATCTCTATTGTTGCGGTATTTCGGTTTCAGACGGCCTAATTGCTCATTTTAAAAAGAACAGGCCGTCTGAAAAAATTCAAAGGACTTATTGTAGCCCAATTGTCTTGATTTTATAAGCTTCTAGAAGCGTTTCTATGCTTCCCAAACCCTCGCATCTTCCATATCTTGCAAAATTTGGGTTTTCAATGCTTCGATACTCTCAAATTTTTTCTCGTCACGCAGTTTGTGCAGGAAGCGGACAAAGATGCGTTGGCCGTACAAATCGCCATTGAAATCGAACAGATGGACTTCCAGCTTTTGCGAGCGGTTGTTGCTGACAGTGGGATTAAAACCAAAGCTGGCAACGCCTCGGCGCGTGCCGAATGTGCCGTCTGCCTCAACGACAAATACTCCACTTAGTGCATAATGATACGGAGGAAGCTGGACATTGGCGGTAGGCGCGTTGATGGTGCGGCCGAGTTTTTGCCCGTGTTTGACCTTGCCGCTTAACACGTAATCATGGCCCAACAGTTTTTTGGCGTATTCCAACTTGCCGTCTGAAAGGGCTTGGCGGACGGCGGTACTGCTGGTGCGGATGTCTTCAACGATAACGGACGGCGTGCGCTCGGTTTGCATATCAGGCTGTTGAGCCAAGAGTTCAAAACAGCCTTCACGGCCGGCACCGAAACGGAAATCGTCACCAATCAGCAGATAACGCGTGTTGAGTGTTTGGCGCAAAAGCTGGTCGATAAACGCTTGTGCACTCATATTGGAGAAAGCTTGGTTAAAACACAAGACCCAAACGGCATCCACACAGCCGGTTTCACGCAAAAGACGCAATTTGGTACGTAGCGGACTGATGCGGTAAGGCAGCTTTTTCCCGGCTTTGCGCGCAAAAAATTCTTTGGGCTGAGGCTCAAAAACAACAACGACAACAGGCAGACCGCGCTGGTCTGCCTCTCGTTTGAGTTTTTGTAGAATGTGTTTATGCCCGAGGTGTACGCCGTCGAAGTTGCCGATGGTTACGGCGGCTCCTTGCGGAAATTTGGGCGCGTGTCGCTGTCCAAGCCAGATGTTCATGGGTGGTGGTATTGTGTTTGAATAGGCGGCTATTGTAAACGTTATTGCCGTTTCAATAAACCTTAGGCCGTCTGAAACCAATAAATATATGCTTTCAGACGGCCCTAAAGTTTGTTAATACCTTACCACCACCAAGGATAACGGCCAAACGGATAGCCCCAATCGTCATAATAGCGATAGTAGCGGGCTTCGCGCAGCTGTTCTTGGGAAATATAGTTTTGCCATGCCATTTTGTAGCAGGCTTGGAACATCGGATCGGAAACTTTGTCGATATATTTGAGGCGGAAGGCTTTTTGTTCCGCAGTTGCGACACCGGGTTTGCCTTCTTCGTCAAATTTGCGGCGGATCAGCGCGGCAGTTTCCTGATCGCATTGGGCGGCAAGATGTACTTGAAGATCCTGCTCATAGCGTTTCTGCGCTTGGGCGCGTGCAGCTTTTTGCTCAGGCGTGGTGGCGCAGGCAGCAAGCAATGCGGCAGCACCAATCAATAAGGTCAGGCGGATAGGATTCATCAGATGTTTCCTTATACTCATGTATGACTATTAATGTACGCCCTCATCTTGCAATGAGCAAGTGTGGCAACTTGGGGACACTTTATATTATTTGTTCTTGGCTGCAGGCAGTTGCATATAAAATACACCCAGTATAAACGCTCGACCCAATCCTCAAATCAATGAACGACGACAAACGGCCCCACTCTTACCGACCGCGCCACCATAGGCAACACACGCCGCCGTTTTGGCAGGCAGACCGTCCGTACCTGCACGAACACAATATTTCCGATGCCCGTTTCAGACGGCTAGGCTACATCATGGCCTTTCTTGCCGGTGCGATTAATGCCGGCGGTTACTTCGCATTCTCACGTTATACCTCCCACGTTACCGGCTCAATGTCGCTGTTGGCAGATGTTTTGTATCTTCAAGAGTGGAGTGTGGCCATTATTGCCACAATCAGCGTGTTGTGTTTTGTTGCCGGAGCCGCGCATTCGGGCTGGGTGATTTTATGGACGCAGCAAATGCGTTTCCGTGGCAGCTTTGGATTTTCCATGTGGCTAGAAGCAGTTTATCTGTTGATATTCGGTTGGTTCGGTATTGCTGCGATGGAATGGGATTTTGGCGGCTCTGATTTTATTATGCCGTCTTTGGCATTGTTTTTATTGTGTTTTATTATGGGTATGCACAATACGGTTATCACGCTTCTTTCCGGCGGCGCCATCCGTTCCACCCACATGACCGGCACGGCGACCGACTTGGGCATTGAAATTTCACGCGCGCTTTATTACTCCAAACAGCATCATCCGCGCCTGCCGCACGTCCGCGTCAACAAACCGAAAATGTGGCTTTTAAGCGGCTTGATGCTGTCGTTTTTGCTGGGCGGCGTGGTTGGCGCATGGGGTTATCATCTGGTCGGCCATCATTTCGCCCTGCCCGTTTCCGCCGTTTTGATCATACTGGGTGCGGGCTCGGTGGGATATGACGTCAAGGTCAGATTGAAATGGGCATTCGTCAACTGGTATCGCCGCAAGCATAAAAAACGGAGGAAACTGTAAAAAACTTTGCTTGTTATTTCGCGGCAAAATGACCAAACTGTCGGAGAAATGCAGAAATGCTTCAGAATTATGTTAACTGGCAAATATTTTCGTAATATCGGGTTAAACCCATTCTTTTGCGTTTCGGATATTGGGTATCATAAATCCGTAATGACCTACGCGGTTTTTATTCATTTTTTTCAGACGGCCCGTGCCGTCATCTAAAAAGAGGATACGACATGAAATTCTTGAAACCCCTGACCGTTATTGCTACTGCAATTCCTTTGGCACTCACCGGCTGTGTGACCGATCCTGCTACCGGTCAACAATCCGCCAGCAAAACCGCTATGTACGGTTTGGGCGGTGCGGCTGTTTGTGGCATCGTTGGTGCGCTGACCCACGGCGGTAAAGGCGCGCGCAACTCCGCATTGGCTTGTGGTGCAGTAGGTGCCGGTATCGGCGGTTACATGGACTACCAAGAGAAAAAACTGCGTCAAAGCCTGGCCAACACCAACATCGAAGTTGAACGTCAAGGCAACCAAATCAAACTGGTTATGCCTGAAAACGTAACCTTCGCTACCGGCAGCGCGGCCCTGAGCGGCCAAGCTCAAAGCGCTTTGTCTGCCGCTGCACAAACTTTGGTTCAATATCCTGACACGACTTTGACCATCAACGGCCACACCGACAACACCGGTAACGATGCCATCAACGAGCCATTGTCTCGCAACCGCGCCGAATCTGTTGCCACCTTCCTGCAATCCCGTGGCGTAAGCAGCACCCGTTTGAGCACTTTCGGTTACGGCTCCCGTCAACCCATCGCTTCCAACGCTACTGTTGAAGGCCGCGCACAAAACCGCCGCGTTGAAATCTTGATCAACCCTGACCAACGCGCCATTGACGCTGCTAAAAAACAAATGTAATCCGACATCTGTCTGATTCCCATGCTTAAGGCCGTCTGAATTTTCAGACGGCCTTTTTCTTTGTAGATTTTGTTTGCAATTTCTTTTCCGCAACCAAATTTGTCATAAGATTTATTCCTTTATTAACAATACTTTTCAATTTTTCCTTCAAAAAAACTGTATTAATACTCTAATTTTTACACTAACTTAGAGTATAATTCCTAAAATTTTAAAAACACGCCTCATGCCGTCTGAAAAACGGTCGCGAAAAACACACTTATTTATATACACATCAGTCCGTTATCCAATCCATTTCATAGGATTTCAGACGGCGCCATCCAGAATCTATGAAGGAGCATTCATGCAAAACAACTTTGACCCATTGATTATCCGTGGCAAATCACTGATCCCCGTCGTACAAGGCGGTATGGGTGTAGGCGTTTCCGCATCAAAACTCTCCAGCGCGGTTGCGCGCGAAAACGGCGTGGGTACAATTGCCAGCGTCGATTTGCGCCACTTGCACGAAGATTTGCTGGCCGAATCAAAAATTGATTCCAGCGAAGAAAAATACACCCGCCTCAACTGCATCGCGCTTGACCGTGAAATCAAAAAAGCCAAAGCCGATTCAGAAGGCAAAGGCATGATTGCCGTCAACGTCATGAAAGCCGTCAAAGACCATGCCGCCTACGTCCGTCAGGCGTGCGAATCTGGTGCTGACGCGATTGTGATGGGCGCAGGTTTGCCTTTGGACTTGCCGGAAATGGCCGAGGGCTACCACAAAGATGTCGCCCTTTTCCCTATCCTGTCCGAATCACGCGGTATCAACATCGTTTTGAAACGTTGGATGAAAAAAGGCATCTTGCCCGATGCCATCGTTATCGAACACCCAGCCCACGCAGCCGGCCACTTGGGTGCGGCAACCGTTGACGGCGTGAACGATGCCAAATTCGAGTTCAAACGCGTTATTGAAGAAACGTTTGAAGTATTCAAAAACTTGGGCTTGGAAAGCGAAAAAATCCCGTTGGTACTCGCCGGCGGCATGGCAAACTTTGAAAAAGTCAAAACAGCCTTGAAAAACTGGGGCGCATCCGCTGTTCAAATCGGTACCGCGTTTGCCGTGACCGAAGAAGGCGATGCCCACATCAACTTCAAGAAAACACTGACCGGTGCGGAAACCGAACAAGTGGTTGAATTCATGTCTGTTGCTGGTTTGCCTGCTCGCGGCGTGCGCACCAAATTCCTCGACAGCTACATCAAACGTGAAGCCAAATTGCAAGCCAATGCCAAAAACGATCCGCGCCGTTGCACCCAAGGCCTGAACTGCCTGACCAGCTGCGGCTTGCGCGACGGTTTGGCCAAAGCCGGTCAATTCTGTATCGACATCCAACTTTCCGCTGCATTCCGCGGCGAAGTCGATAAAGGCCTGTTTTTCCGCGGCAAAGACCCACTGCCGTTTGGCAACGCCATCCGTACGGTTCAAGAAACCATTCATTATCTCTTGAACGGTTCACTGCCCGTCGTCCCTGCCAAATAAACGCATCAATATTCAAAAGGCCGTCTGAAAAACATTGAACTGGCCCCCAAATCTTGGACA
>NZ_KV821632.1:0-284 GCF_001815685.1 Neisseria sp. HMSC056A03 | reverse complement strand
TCCCTTTCTCATTTCGCAGTGCTACAATCCGATTTTTCCTTAAATGTAAAGCTCAGATGTTGTAGCTCCCTTTCTCATTTCGCAGTGCTACAATCATAACGCGCCTTTAAATCTGGGTCATTCCGTTGTAGCTCCCTTTCTCATTTCGCAGTGCTACAATTATCGGGTGTATTAGGTGTGCTTGGGTTGTGTTGTAGCTCCCTTTCTCATTTCGCAGTGCTACAATGATGAGTAAACGAAAAAGGAGCAGGATACGGTTGTAGCTCCCTTTCTCATTTCGCAGT
>NZ_KV821631.1:26062-32760 GCF_001815685.1 Neisseria sp. HMSC056A03 | reverse complement strand
AGTGTGCCTGTTGCCGCCTAAAAGGCGGCCCGGATGCCTGATTATGGGGTATCCGGGGAGGATTAGGGGGGCATTTGGGTAGAATTAGGAGTGATTTGGGGAGGGAAATAGCCGAAAACCTTTGTTTAGGTTTCGGCTGTTGGGGGAAGGACTTTTTTGCAAAGGTCTCAGATAGTATGGCAAGGCGAGGCAATACCGTACTGGTTTAAAGTTAATCCACTATAAAACAAAGGTCGTCTGAAAACCTGTTTCCAAGTTTCAGACGACCTCTTGGTCTTCATTCGTTTGCACGAACCAATCAGAAAAACAGCTCGCGCCAGCTGATACGTTTCAAACCACAGATACGACCACCCTCAACTGCCAGAGACTCACCCTTATTTAATAGTAGGCTGCGGGTTACTTTATTGGAGAAGCATTTGTTATTTGGCGTACTCGACGTAACAGAAAGCTCTTTATCCGTACCCGTACCACCTGAATCCCCGTCTGCGGTCACAGGGGAATCATCCAATTTGCTCGGATTGAGGAAGGTAAAGTTGATAACCCCATCCTGAGTCAAACCATTGGCGTATTGCATACCAAAGCCGTCCAGCTTCCGAATAACGGTATCAGGCGTAAAACGCGCGCTGCGTGCGTTCAATGCACCTCCATTATCAGCATTCACACCAATGAACGAAGTTTTTGCTGCAGTTTTCACGCTCGTACTTGCTGGTAAACAAACATCGGCACCTGCAGATTTTTCCTCTGTAACAGAATCATAGCGACGCACAGTCACAACAGCAGTACGCAAGATCATAGTCGGTTTGACGTTTACCCGTTCACCATCACGCAAATCGATTTTCCAACCTTTTTGGGTTTTGGCAACCTGGTTGTTAGTTAGATAAATATAGCCTTCTTTTCCTTTTTCTTCAGGACGAAACTCTTGTTGCTGCAAATCACTTTCGGAAGCAGCGGTTACGGTCTGATTCGGTGTCAAATCTTCATAAATACCGTAAATAGATTGCTTGTCTTTATTGGTCAGATCATTTTGATAAATCTCACTGCCCGTACCGAAAATCACGACATATTCGTTTGCTCTGCGGCGTGAAACGGCAGGTGCGGAGGTAATCGGTTTGCTGGGTGAACCCGTAAAGATTTTAACAACCTTCCAGTTGTCCGGTTTTTCGCCGCGCAGGTCAAAACGATACATATTGCCTCCACGGTCGCCCGCATACGCAACATCAATTACACCATCAAAATCAGTGTCCACAAGGGTCGGCGTGGACAGACCGCCTACACCGTCTTGAACTTCGATTTTTTTCAACAAATCGCCCGGTGCTTTACCTGTATCGTTACCACGCTTATCGCCTGTACCAACTTCCTTACCTAGCATTTCATATACATACAATGCTGTTTCATTTTTCGTATCGGCTTTATCTTCAACACGATAACCGCTGGCAAGAAAACCTGCATAGCGAATGTTTTCTTTTATATCTACACGTCCGTTATCGGCAGGTCTGCTGACCGAGACACGCCCAATTTGCGGCGTACCAATGGTATAGCCCAATGTGTTTTTCTCACCTTTGATGGTTTCAAACAATGGAACTGTTTTATTCCACTCGGTATCAGTGACATCCAAACCTGTTTTGGTAGCTTTATCTACATTACCGCCGATATTCAGGGCATAGGCACCACGACCACCCTGACCCATCGCACCAAACATAAATACGCGCTGAGTATCATTTTCAGAAGTCTGACGCAAGGTAAATCCGCCGTTAACCATATATTCATGATTGGTAATAGACGACGTATAGCTGTCTTTGGCAATATTTTTCAAAACTTTTGCCAAAGTAACCGTCTTCACATTATTACCATCTGCGACATCCCGCTCCATTGTCGAAGGGATGTAGCTGACTTTCAGTTCATACGGATGATTTGCATCTGACGAGGTTTGGAACAAATGCACCATGCCGTCATTCGCAGCCGCAACCATATATTTCTGACGCTTGATCGTATCGTTGCCAACTTTATACTTGGCCTTATTACCGATAGCAGCAACCGAACCGTCCAAAATATCGCCCAAATCACGCTGATCACCTTCCCGAATACGGTAAACTTGACTGTACGGTGTGTTTTTTGATTTATCTTGTATTGATTTATCATCACCGATACGCCCCGTCCAATTCAGCAAATCACGCCATTCATCCGAATTTTTACCATTAGCTGCATCTGCAATATCAAAATAGGCATTGTTTAAAGTATTATTGGGAATATTATTAATAAAATAAGTACTTGAACCCGTATTAATCAGGGTTTTACGGTTTGCAAACGACGGGTACAGCTTCAATTCTTCACTACGACGACCATCCTTCCCTAATCTTTGGAAAATAATCTGGCTACTCCAAGAGTTTGTTTTCAAACCGATAACTGCCGACATCTCAGGCAGGCTGCTGCTGGTCGTTGCAGGCGCGGTCGCACCAACATCGTCGTAACCCACATTTTTCGTGCCAGATTTAATCTGCTCTACAATGTCGTTAAATACCTTCGACAAACTTTCGGGTTTATCTGCCTCATAATAATACTCGGGGCGGCTGGCAGCCAGCTGCAAATACCTCTTTCCTGTGGGCGAAATACCTTGCCCGAAGCCTACGGTAAAGGTCTGCACCAGTTGTTTACTGTAATCGGCAGGATCTTTAGGATCGCCGTTCCAGCTTTTACCTGCAGCATCCGTTCCGTCGGTTTTAAAATCCTGCTCTGCAAGTTTTTTACTGAAGAAAGCTAAGCCATCATCTATATCCCAAGAGGTATCATATGCCCCCAATTCCCGCTTCTGACAAGAACCCGCCTGCCTATACCCAAAATAATTATATGCTTCTCTATACTTTGGTTCTTCCAGAGAAATATTTCGTCGATAATAATCCGAATAGCGGCTTAAATCCCCATATTTAAAATCAGACTTAGGCCATTTGTATCCTGTATTATCCAAACCACAGCTCAAATTGGCATCACCGTCAGACATCAAAACCACATATGATTTCTGGCAACGGTATTTCACATTCGGCATCACAATTTGACTGACCAACTCGAAATAACGCGAGGTAGTCGGCGTACCTCCTTTGGCCTTAATACTTTTTACCCTCTTGGCAATCTCAGTTGCCGGCATGGTAAATCCTTTGTCATCAGGAGTATCGCTCCCACCGCTATTATTTAAAGTCTGCAATGCCCAGTTAAATGTACTACCATGTTCCTCCAAAACTTTACTTAACGCATCCTTTGTAATCTGAATACGGGTTTTACTGCCAATATATTCATCCATACTACCTGAATCATCAATAAACAGCATAATGTTGTGTTTAACTTCGGGCTGTTTATTAATTTTAGATTCATTTTGCAGATACAGTGGGACTTTGGCGAACTCGCCTGCTGCGGCATTTGCCACCCCGCTCATCAAGGCGAGCGCGGAGGCGATGCTGTAAATCATCGGACGGATGGAGCCGGGGCAACGTGAAGATTTGTTTTTCATAATGCGTTCTTTTTTCATAAAATCGTCGGTTAACGGATGATGACGTTGTTTTTATTTTCTCGGAATGCGATTCTAACATTTACGATGTCATTTATGTGGGGTTCGGGCTGTTTTTTTGTCTAATGTGGCGAACAATGGCGAAAATGAAACAGACTTCATGATTGTAAAGGGAAAATCCGTTGCCAAAACACAGCTTGAACGATATGGCTTTTTGACGTAGAATGCATTGCTTCTACGGCATAGGCAGCTATGTCTGAAAAAGCACGTTACACAGCAAAATCAAAGCTGCGGAGCGTGTTTTTTTTTAGCCGAGATTTCCGAAGGCTGTCTTTTTTGTAAACAATTTTTATTTTTCAGACGGCCTGACCCATTTTTTTCGAACCGACCATCATCAGGCAAACAGGATTCCATCATGACCACTCCGGCTCTTCTCGTTCTCGCTGACGGCAGCGTATTTCACGGCACATCAATCGGTTACGAAGGTTCGACTTCCGGCGAAGTCGTGTTCAACACTTCCATGACCGGCTATCAGGAAATCCTGACCGACCCGTCCTATTGCAAACAAATCGTTACCCTCACCTACCCCCACATCGGCAATACCGGCACCAACGCCGAAGACGAAGAAAGCCGCAGCGTTTATGCCGCAGGCTTGATTATCCGCGACCTGCCGCTGCTGCACAGCAACTTCCGCGCCTCCGAAAGCCTGCACGACTATCTGGTGCGCAACAAAACCGTCGCTATCGCCGACATCGACACCCGCCGCCTGACCACGCTGCTGCGCGAAAAAGGCGCACAAGGCGGCGCGATTTTGACCGGTGCGGACGTTACGGTTGAAAAAGCGCAAGAACTCATCGCCGCGTTTGGCAGCATGGTCGGCAAAGATTTGGCAAAAGAAGTTTCCTGCCAAGAAGCCTACGAATGGACCGAAGGCGAATGGGCGCTGGGCAAAGGTTTCGTTACCCCTGCCGAACAGCCGTTCCACGTCGTCGCCTACGATTTCGGCGTGAAAACCAACATCCTGCGTATGCTTGCCGCACGCGGCTGCCGCCTGACCGTCGTCCCCGCCCAAACCAGCGCGGAAGACGTGTTGGCGCTCAACCCCGACGGCGTGTTCCTCTCCAACGGCCCCGGCGACCCCGAGCCATGCACCTACGCCATCGAAGCCGTGCAAAAACTGATGGCAAGCGGCAAACCCATCTTCGGCATCTGCTTGGGACACCAGCTCATCAGCCTCGCCATCGGCGCAAAAACTCTGAAAATGCACTTCAGCCACCACGGCGCAAATCACCCCGTACAAGATTTGGACAGCGGCAAAGTCGTCATCACCAGCCAAAACCACGGCTTCGCCGTTGATGCCGACACCCTGCCTGCCAACGCAAGGATTACCCACAAATCCTTGTTCGACAATACCTTGCAAGGCATCGAGCTGACCGACAAACCCGTGTTCTGCTTCCAAGGCCACCCCGAAGCCAGCCCCGGCCCACAGGATGTCGGCTATCTGTTTGACAAATTCATTGACAATATGAAAGCGGCAAAACAATAAGCCGCCTTTTCAGACGACCTCTCAACTCAACAAAGGTCGTCTGAAACCCGATAAAAATCAAAACATAAAAAACAAAAATTCAGACGACCCCTCAACACAAAACGTCGTCTGAAAAATCAACCTCCCAACCCTCAAATCAGAAAGAAAAACCATGACTGAAAAACAAATGCGCGTCCTCTCCGTCGTCGCCACCCTGACCGCCGTCGGCATGTACGTTTCCTATATCCCGCAAATCCAAAACAACTTAGCGGGCAACCCCGGCTCGCCCTTGCAACCCCTCGTCGCCGCCATCAACTGCACATTATGGGTTGCCTACGGCTTTTTGAAAGAAAAACGCGACTACCCTGTCATGCTGGCAAACGCCCCCGGTATCATTTTGGGCTTGATTACATTTATCACCAGCTTTTAAGGAAGTTTTCAGACTGCCTGTGCAAAATAAAAACGTAAAAGGTCGTCTGAAAAAAGAAAAAAGATTGTCATCAAGGTGTTTCCCGCACCTTAATAATAAAAAAATGAACCCGCCCGAAAAACTATTGACCGCCGACAACCCCGCCCTACATCAACGCGCCAAAGCCATGCGCAAAGAAATGAGCGAGGCGGAAGCAAAATTGTGGCAACACCTGCGGGCAGGCCGTCTGAACGGCTATAAATTCCGCCGCCAGCAGCCGATGGGAAATTATATTGTTGATTTCATGTGCGTAACGCCCAAGCTGATTATCGAAGCAGACGGCGGGCAGCACACAGAACAAGCCGCATACGACCACGCGCGGACAGCATATCTCAACAGCCTGGGCTTTACCGTGCTGCGTTTTTGGAATCACGAGATTTTGCAGCAGACAAACGATGTGCTGACAGAAATCCTGCGCGTGTTGCAGGAATTGGAAAAGCAGCCTGAACGGTAGCAGAGGGCTGATTTTGATTGGATTTTTGAAAATAATAGTGTAAAGCTGCCTGAATTGAGCGTTTATAAAGGCCGTCTGAAAAGCAAAAAGCAGCCTGCACAACCTGTCTTCCTTGCAGAACCCTTGAATCTCAACAGCCGCCCCGTCCTCTCTCTCTGTGGGAGAGAGTTAGAGAGGGGCAACAAGCCGCAAGGCTTGTATTGAGGCAGTTAGGGAATTAGGGGGAGGTTGCCGAAATTCGGGGAGTGCCCTCTCCCCAACCCTCCCCCACGGGGGAGGGAGCGGGTTGCAGCGGATTTTGCGGTTGCAGGCGGTTTGAAAAGCAACTTGGATTTACAATCCGTTGATGCACTGAAAAACAAAAAGCAGCCTGCACAATCTGCTTTCCTTGCAGAACTATTAACCCGAACAGTCACCCCGTCCTCTCTCCCTGTGGGAGAGAGTTAGAGAGAGGGCAACAAGCCGCAAGGCTTGTATTTGGGCGGTTGAAGTGTTGGGAAAGATTGTCGTAATTCGGAGAATACCCTCTCCCCAACCCTCACCCACGGGGAAGGGAGCAGGTTGTAGCATGTTTTGCGGTTGCAGGCAGTTTAAAAAGCAACTTGGATTTACAACCGTTGATGCAGGTCGTCTGAAAAACAAAAAGCAGCATGCACAACCTATTTTCCTTGCAGAACCCTTAATCCCAACAGCCGCGCCGTCCTCTCTCCTCGTGGGAGAGAGCTAGAGAGAGGGCAACAAGCCGCAAGGCTTG
>NZ_KV821631.1:0-25962 GCF_001815685.1 Neisseria sp. HMSC056A03 | reverse complement strand
GAGAGGGCAACAAGCCGCAAGGCTTGTATTGGGACGGTTAGAGTTAGGGTGTTGGGAAAGGTTGCCGCAATTTGGAGAATGCCCTCTCCCCACCCCTCCCCCACGGGGGAGGGAGCAGATTGCACCGGATTCAGGCGTTGCATGTCGTCTGAAAAAGAATGCCCGAAATATCAACAGCAGGAATTTTTCAGGCAGCCTTTATCGCAAGGCAGATGGAACAAACGCCGCGAGCGTTTTTTCAGACGGCCTTTGAACCCATCGGTAGGGTGTGTGCCGCAAGGCACGCACGCGGTGGGTTGGGGTTGCAGGGAAAATGAAGAACGCGTGCGTACCGCACACACTCTACATACGGGCTACGGCTTGCTAACGAGTGAAAATATATTTTTTACAGTCACTTAAAAAAGACCATACTATGCGATACATCTATTACAATCAAAAAGGGAGACCACCTGCTACCCATTCTAATAATTATGATGAACTACTATTAATCGCATTATCCGCACTTTCAGTTTCTAATGCAGAACGTCGACTTGCTGATTATTTTCTTAAAAAACATGATAGAACAGTATCAAATATAGACTCCAAAGGAAGTTCTTATGAAGTTACAGTTGTAGAAAATTTTTATAGGCTTGGTCAGCAGAATTTTTCTTTACATGGTTCAATCGCCGTATGGGAAAGAAAAATGAGAGAAGATAGGCAGCCTGGTCGTCCTTTGTCTATAGACATTTCTTTATTTAATAAAGATCGAAAAGAGGAGAGTCGAATCGAGTTTGGATTATACTCAAAGAAAAAACTTATTGATGATTCGAAGAAATTATTAGACTTTGAAAACAATTATGAATGTGGTTATGAAAAAATTACAAATTTTCTAATCCTTTGGTCTGAAGATAAAAATCCGCCTAAACCTGGTGGTTATTCAGAAGACGAAAGAAAACAGAAATCATTAAGTATAATATCTAAACGGTGGTTTGAAAAGTTCAAAGAAGATACTGAAAAGGCCAATCAAGAAATTAAACAAAAGAATTCACCTATTGAATTTATTATGTCTTCATCTATTGATATTTTTAGTGAAAATAAAAATAAAGAAAACAAAAGGGTGGTACATGTAGCCCTATTTAAGCTAAAGCCAAGTATAAAATATAGAATTTACTCATCTCCAAAAAATCATATAAATTATCTTCCAAAAAGGAAATCCCCATGCCCAAACGTACCGACCTAAAATCTATCCTTATCATCGGCGCCGGCCCTATCGTTATCGGTCAGGCCTGCGAATTTGACTATTCGGGCGCACAGGCCTGCAAGGCTTTGCGTGAAGAAGGCTATAAAGTCATTCTGGTGAATTCCAACCCCGCCACGATTATGACCGACCCTGAAATGGCGGATGTTACCTACATCGAGCCGATTATGTGGCAGACGGTGGAGAAGATTATCGCCAAGGAGCGGCCCGATGCGATTCTGCCCACGATGGGCGGCCAGACCGCGCTGAACTGTGCGCTGGATTTGGCGCGCAACGGCGTGCTGGCGAAATACAATGTCGAGCTGATCGGCGCGACGGAAGACGCGATCGACAAGGCGGAAGACCGCGGCCGCTTTAAAGAAGCGATGGAAAAAATCGGTTTGTCTTGCCCAAAATCTTTTGTCTGCCACACCATGAATGAGGCTTTGGCAGCGCAAGAACAGGTCGGCTTCCCTACCCTGATTCGTCCTTCTTTCACGATGGGCGGTTCGGGCGGCGGCATTGCCTACAATAAAGACGAGTTTTTGGCGATTTGCGAACGCGGTTTTGATGCGTCGCCTACTCATGAGTTGCTGATTGAGCAATCCGTTCTCGGCTGGAAAGAGTACGAGATGGAAGTTGTACGCGATAAAAACGACAACTGCATCATTATCTGCTCGATTGAAAACTTCGACCCGATGGGCGTGCATACCGGCGACTCCATCACTGTTGCGCCTGCACAAACATTGACCGACAAAGAATACCAAATCATGCGTAATGCTTCGTTGGCAGTATTGCGTGAAATTGGCGTAGATACCGGTGGTTCAAACGTTCAGTTTGCTGTGAACCCTGAAAACGGTGAGATGATTGTGATTGAGATGAACCCGCGCGTGAGCCGTTCGTCCGCGCTGGCTTCCAAGGCGACGGGCTTCCCGATTGCGAAGGTGGCGGCGAAACTGGCGGTCGGCTTTACGCTGGACGAGTTGCGCAACGACATCACCGGCGGCCGCACGCCCGCGTCGTTCGAGCCTTCCATCGACTATGTGGTAACCAAAATCCCGCGTTTCGCGTTTGAAAAATTCCCCGCCGCAGACGACCGCCTGACCACGCAGATGAAATCGGTGGGCGAAGTGATGGCGATGGGCCGCACCATTCAGGAAAGCTTCCAAAAAGCCCTGCGCGGCTTGGAAACAGGTTTGTGCGGCTTCAATCCGAGAAGCTCCGACAAAGCGGAAATCCGCCGCGAACTGGCGAACCCAGGCCCCGAGCGTATGCTGTTTGTGGCAGACGCGTTCCGCGCGGGCTTCACGCTGGAAGAAATCCACGAAATTTGCGCCATCGACCCTTGGTTCTTGGCGCAAATCGAAGACTTGGTGAAAGAAGAGCAGCAGGTAAATGCAGGCTGCCTGCAAGATTTGGATTTCGCCGCCTTACGTCGTCTGAAACGCAAAGGCTTCTCCGACAAACGTTTGGCGCAATTGTTGAATGTCAAAGAAAAAGAAGTCCGCGAACACCGCTACGCGCTGAAGCTGCATCCCGTCTATAAACGCGTCGATACCTGCGCCGCCGAGTTCGCCACCGAAACCGCTTACCTCTATTCCACTTACGAAGAAGAATGCGAAGCGCGTCCTTCCGACCGTAAAAAAGTGATGATTCTCGGCGGCGGCCCGAACCGCATCGGTCAGGGCATCGAGTTTGACTACTGCTGCGTTCATGCCGCGCTCGCCCTGCGCGAATCGGGCTTTGAAACCATCATGGTGAACTGCAACCCCGAAACCGTGTCCACCGACTTCGACACCAGCGACCGCCTGTATTTCGAGCCGCTGACGCTGGAAGACGTGTTGGAAATCGTCCGTACAGAAAACCCGTGGGGCGTGATTGTGCATTACGGCGGCCAAACCCCGCTGAAACTCGCCAACGCGCTGGTTGAAAACGGCGTGAACATTATCGGCACATCCGCCGACAGCATCGACGCCGCCGAAGACCGCGAACGCTTCCAAAAAGTGTTGAACGACTTAGGCTTGCGCCAACCGCCCAACCGCATCGCTCACAACGAAGAAGAAGCGCTGGTCAAAGCCGAAGAAATCGGCTATCCGCTGGTCGTGCGTCCGTCTTACGTCCTCGGCGGCCGCGCCATGCAGGTCGTCCACTCCGCCGAAGAGCTGCAAAAATACATGCGCGAAGCCGTGCAGGTATCCGAAGACAGCCCCGTGTTGCTCGACTTCTTCCTGAACAACGCGATTGAAGTCGATGTGGACTGCGTTTCAGACGGCAAAGACGTCGTTATCGGCGGCATCATGCAGCACGTCGAACAGGCAGGCATCCACTCAGGCGACTCCGGCTGCTCGCTGCCGCCTTACTCGCTCAGTGAAGAAATCCAAGACGAAATCCGCCGCCAAACCAAAGCCATGGCATACGCGCTGGGCGTGGTCGGCCTGATGAACGTACAGTTTGCCGTGCAGGACGGCGTGGTGTTCGTGTTGGAAGTGAACCCGCGCGCCAGCCGCACCGTGCCCTTCGTCTCCAAAGCCACCGGCGTACCGCTCGCCAAAATCGGCGCGCGCTGCATGGCAGGCATTTCCCTGCAAGAGCAAGGCGTGGAAAAAGAAGTCGTCCCCGATTTCTATGCCGTTAAAGAAGCCGTGTTCCCCTTCATCAAATTCCCCGGCGTGGACACCATCCTCGGCCCCGAAATGCGCTCCACCGGCGAAGTGATGGGCGTGGGCGCAAGCTTCGGCGAAGCCTACTACAAAGCCCAACTCGGCGCAGGCGAACGCCTGAACCCGACCGGCAAAATCTTCCTCGCCGTACGCGACGAAGACAAACCACTCATCGTCAAAACCGCGCAAAACTTCCAAGCACTCGGCTACGGCGTCTGTGCCACACGCGGCACCGCCGAATACCTGAAAGAGCACGGCATCATCGTACAAGCGGTAAACAAAGTGCAGGAAGGTCGCCCGCACATCGTGGACGCGATTAAAAACGGCGAAATCGCGCTGGTGGTGAACACCGTCAGCAGCTCGGCGCAATCCATCGCCGACAGCCACAGCATCCGCCGCACCTCCCTCACCCAACGCGTGCCGCAATACACCACCATCGCCGGCGGCGAAGCCATGAGCGAAGGCGCAAAAAGCCGCGACCACTTGGGCGTATACAGCGTGCAGGAGTTGCATGGACGGTTGAAAAACAAAGCCTAATCAATCCTATCGGATTTAAATAGCTAAAAGGCCGTCTGAAACCTGATTGCTCAGTTTCAGACGGCCTTTTCATATTTCAAATTCCAACCGTCTGTCCATCAAAACAACCTTTTCTGCCATCTCCAAACAAGCAATAGCAACATGAAATATAATTTCGTTATTGATTGGATTCATACGACAAAATTGTTGTTTTTTCACCATAATCCAAAAATATCGAGTTTAACGCCTATTCTCCTTGCTTTATAATGGCCGTCTGAAATAAAAATACAATTAAAGCAGAAGCATGTCTTTGCAACTTAAGCAGATTTGCATAATTAAACATATGCTTTAATCATAATAATGATAAAATAATACGGCTTTCCTCTAAATTAAAGGGAAAACTGCACAAGAAACGGAAAATAAAATGAGTGTCGGATTATTGCGTGTTTTGGTTCAAAGCCAGACCATCTCAAATCAACAAGCGGAACATTACAACAGCCTTTTACAATCGGGCAAAGAAATCCTGCCCAACCTGTTTTCAGACGGCATCATCTCCCCTAAAGCTTTGGGAGAGTTGGTTGCGCGCGTATTCAGCTATCCCCTTTTGGATTTGCGCTACTACCCGCGCAATAATGTAGTCAGCGACATTCTGACGGAAGAGCAAATGGTGCAAAACCGTTGCATTCCGATTTTCAAACGCGGACGCAAGGTTTATTTCGCCGTATCCGATCCGACCCAAATCCAAAAATTTCAAAAAATTGCTTTTGCTTCAGGTTTAAATGTCGACTTGGTAGTAGTTCCAGACGACCAGCTCAGCTCATTGCTGGAATGGCTGGGTCAACGTTCGACCACCATTCTGAAAGAAATCAACGACGAACATGAAGCAACGCAGCAATCGCAATCGCTTTATATCGACAATGAAGAGGCTGAAGACGGTCCAATCCCCCGCTTCATCCATAAAACCTTATCCGATGCCCTGAACGCGAGCGCATCGGACATCCACTTTGAATTCTACGAACAAATGGCGCGCGTTCGTTTCCGCGTGGACGGGCAGTTGCGTGAAGTCGTACAGCCTCCTGTCGCCGTGCGCGGCCAGTTGGCATCGCGTATCAAAGTGATGGCGCGTTTGGATATTTCCGAAAAACGTATTCCTCAAGACGGCAGAATTCAAATTGCCTTCCATAAACACGGCCGTCCGATTGACTTTCGTGTCAGCACGTTGCCGACATTGTTTGGCGAAAAAGTGGTGATGCGTATCCTAAATTCCGATGGGACATCGCTCAATATCGACCAGCTCGGTTTAGAGCCTTTCCAAAAAGAAATGCTGCTTGAGGCCATCAACCGCCCTTACGGCATGGTATTGGTTACAGGTCCGACAGGTTCTGGTAAAACCGTTTCGCTCTATACCTGCCTGAGTATTTTGAACACGGAAGATGTGAACATTTCAACTGCAGAAGATCCGGCCGAGATTAATCTGCCGGGTGTCAACCAAGTTAACGTCAATGAAAAGCAAGGCCTGACGTTTGCTGCTGCCCTCCGATCCTTCTTACGTCAAGATCCTGATATTATTATGGTCGGTGAGATTCGGGACTTGGAAACCGCCGACATCGCCATTAAAGCCGCCCAAACCGGCCACATGGTTTTCTCGACCCTGCATACCAATAATGCACCGGCCACGCTGTCCCGCCTTTTGAACATGGGCGTAGCGCCTTTCAATATCGCCAGCTCGGTCAGCCTGATTATGGCGCAAAGGCTGTTGCGCAGACTGTGTCCAAACTGCAAACGCGAAGTTGAACGCCCGCCGGTTCCGGCATTGAAAAAAGCCGGCTTTACCGATACGGACTTGGCTCAAGATTGGAAACTCTACCGCCCGGTTGGCTGCGACAGCTGCCGCGGCAAAGGCTTTAAAGGCCGCGTCGGTATTTATGAAGTCATGCCGGTCAGCGATGAAATGCAAAAAGTCATTATGAACAACGGTACAGAAGTTGATATCATGAACATGGCCTATCAGGAAGGCATGGTAGACTTGCGTCGCGCCGGCCTCATGAAAGTCATGCAAGGCCTGACCTCGTTGGAAGAAGTGACTGCTCATACCAATGACTAAACTGCCATATTTTCGAAAATTAAAATAAAGCGGCACGGGGAAACAGTCCGCTTTATTTCTTACTAACAAGGGATAACACATGGCTCAAGCAGAGCAAAAAAGAAGTCTGTTCGGCTCAAGAAGCAAAGGCAAGCGTTTTACTTTTGAAGGAAAAAATACCGAGACCGAACGTCTTGTCCATGGTGAAGTAGTTGCCAAAGACGAAGAAGAAGCACGCAAGAAACTCCAACGCAGAGGCATTCGTCCTTTGCGTATCAGCAAAGTTAAAACCGCACGCAAACGCCGTATTACCCAAGAAGACATTACAGTGTTCACCCGCCAACTGGCAACGATGATGAAGGCAGGCTTACCGCTGATGCAGGCTTTTGAAATCGTTGCGCGCGGCCACTCCAATCCGAGCATGACCGAAATGCTGATGCAGGTTCGCTCCGATGTCGAACAAGGCAGCGCATTGGGTAAATCGTTCTCCAAATATCCAAAATATTTCGACCGTTTCTATTGCAATCTGGTCAGCGCAGGCGAGTCCGGCGGCGTACTGGAAAGCTTATTGGACAAACTGGCTGTCTATAAAGAAAAAACCCAAGCCATTAAGAAAAAAGTCAAAACCGCACTGACCTACCCGATTGCCATTATCGTGGTGGCGGTTGCGCTTATCTTCATCATGATGATGTTTGTACTGCCTGCCTTTAAAGAAGTTTATGCCAATATGGGTGCAGAGCTGCCAAGGCTTACCCAACTTGTCATGAGCTTGTCCGATTTATTCGTCGACTATGGCTGGATTATGATCATCCTTTTGATTGTTTCCGCCTTCGGCCTGTACAAACTCCATGAAAAATCGCCTACCTTCCAAAAACGAATCGATGCTCTGATTTTGAGACTCCCTATTTTTGGCGCCATCGTCCGTAAAGCAACCATTGCCCGTTGGGCGCGTACGACTTCCACCCTCTTCGCAGCCGGCGTTCCTTTGGTGGAAGTATTAGATTCAGTTGCAGGCGCATCCGGCAATATTCTCTATGAAGAAGCCACTCAAGACATCCGCGCCAAGGTAACCCAAGGTCTGTCGCTGACATCCAGTATGCAAAGTACGGATATGTTCCCCAATATGGTGATCCAAATGGCGGCCATCGGCGAAGAGTCAGGCTCTTTGGACGATATGCTGAACAAAGCTGCCGAATTCTACGAAGATGAAGTAGACAACTCCGTCTCCCGATTGTCTCACTTGATGGAGTCTATCATCATGGTGGTATTGGGTTCGCTCATCGGTATCTTGCTGATTGCCATGTATCTGCCGCTGTTTAACTTGGGTAATGTCGTAGGTTGATATGCTTGATAGTATTTACTCTGCCATCGACGCCCTCTCCGTTCTTGCGCCATTCGCCATTCCTTTAGCCGTTATTTTAGGATTGCTGATTGGCAGCTTTCTAAACGTTGTCATTTATCGCACGCCGATAATGATGGAACGCGAATGGACACAATTTTCTAAAGAGCATTTGGGCATCAAGCTGACAGATGAAGAAAAACAGCCATTTAATCTGTGCAAACCGAATTCACGCTGCCCAAAATGCAAAAACCCAGTCAAACCTTGGCAAAACATCCCCATCCTCAGCTATGTTTTACTGGGCGGGAAATGCCACTCCTGCAAAACCGCTATCGGCATACGCTATCCGCTGATTGAGCTGCTGACAAGTGTCTTATTCGGTATTGTCGCGTGGCAATACGGCTGGTCATGTACAACTATTGGCGGATTAATTTTGACTGCCATATTGATTGCGCTGACCTTTATTGATGCCGATACACAATGTTTACCCGACAGCCTGACTCAGCCCCTAATCTGGATCGGCCTGCTGTTTAATCTGAATGACACATTCGTACCCCTGCATTCAGCCGTTTTAGGCGCAATCGCAGGCTATATGAGCCTTTATACTTTATGCGCCGTCTACAAACTTCTGACCGGTAAAATCGGCATGGGCAATGGCGACTTCAAACTTTTGGCCGCGCTCGGGGCATGGCTGGGCGTAGGTATCTTGCCTGTTCTGGTATTCATGGCTGCCTTAGTCGGACTGGTGGGCGCACTCATTGCCCGCGTCGGTAAAGGTCAATATTTTGCTTTTGGTCCCAGCCTTGCTGTAGCAGGATGGATTATTTTGGTTGCCAATGCACCTATTACCCAACTGGTACAATGGTGGCTCGTACAATCAGGATTCCGATAATGACATTATGGATAGGCTTGACCGGCGGTATCGGTAGCGGTAAATCATCTATTGCCCAAATGTTTGCCGAACTTGGCGCACCCATTATCGATGCCGATGCCATCAGCCGTTCACTGACCGCTGAAAACGGTGAAGCCCTTCCTGCCATCCGCCAGCTTTTCGGCGATGAGTTTTTTGACAGTGAAGGCCGTCTGAATCGTATGGCTTTACGGGAAGAAGTTTTCAGACGGCCTCAATCCAAAAAACAACTGGAAAATCTGCTTCTGCCATTAATATTAAACAAAATCCAGCAGCAGAAACAACAACTTACCTCCTCCACCTACGGCATTATCGATGTACCGCTTTTGATTGAGAATCCGGCATTTGAAGCGGAGACCGACCGTATTTTGGTTGTAGATGTTCCAGAGTCCGTCCAAATCGAACGCGTATATCACCGCAATGGTTTTTCAGAAGAACAAACGCGTCAAATCATGGCCACCCAAGCTTCTCGAACTGACAGACTGCTGCATGCCGACGATGTATTGGACAATACCCACAGCATGGAAGAAGCAAAAATCAAGGTTGCCCGCTTGCATCAATACTATCAATCCATTGCACAATCACTGAAAGAAACTGCATGACCGCTCCTGTTGTAAAATGTCCAACTTGCCACAAAGAAGTCGTTTGGAACACCGACAGCCCCTACCGCCCTTTCTGCAGCAAACGGTGCAAACTCATTGATTTAGGCGAATGGGCACAAGAAAAATACACCGTTTCTTCGGAAGACGACCCCTTTTCAGACCTGTTGGACGGCAAATAAACTGCGCTGCTTCCTTCAGCCTATCCAAAACAGGCTCAAAACAGTAAAATACCCTCTTTATTCCAATCTATTCCATCCACCATGCTCACCTTCCAACAAATTATTTTCAAATTACAAAACTACTGGGCAGACAAAGGCTGTACCCTTATCCAACCTTTCGATATGGAAGTCGGTGCCGGTACTTCGCATCCAGCCACCTGCCTGCGCGCGTTAGGCCCAGAGCCTTGGTTTGCCGCTTACGTTCAACCCAGCCGCCGCCCCAAAGACGGCCGCTATGGCGACAACCCCAACCGTCTGCAACACTACTATCAATTCCAAGTTGCGCTCAAACCTGCACCAGCCAATATTCAAGACCTCTATCTCGACTCCCTGCGCGAATTGGGTATCGACCCTAAAGTACACGACATCCGTTTTGTCGAAGACGACTGGGAAAACCCCACCCTCGGCGCTTGGGGCTTGGGCTGGGAAGTTTGGCTCAACGGCATGGAAGTAACCCAATTCACCTACTTCCAACAAGTCGGCGGTATCGACTGCTCCCCTGTACTCGGCGAAATCACCTACGGTATCGAGCGCCTTGCCATGTATCTGCAAGGCGTGGAAAATGTGTACGACCTCGTTTGGGCAAAAACTCTTGATGGTAACATCGTCACTTATGGCGACGTTTATCATCAAAACGAAGTCGAACAATCCACCTACAACTTCGAATACAGCGATGCCGATTGGCTCTTGCGCCAATTCAACGACTATGAAGAACAAGCCAAACGCCTACTTACAGTTGAAGACACCAGTCTTGCCCTGCCTGCTTACGAGCTTGTACTCAAAGCCGGCCATACGTTCAACCTCTTGGATGCACGCGGTGCCATTTCCGTTACCGAACGCGCAACCTACATCGGCCGTATTCGTGCACTGAGCCGCATCGTTGCTCAAAAATTCGTTGAAAGTCGCGAGAAACTGGGCTTCCCATTGCTTAAAAACCAATAAACCCGCACATGCTTACCACGCCGCCCTTTGATACATTCAAGTGGCGGCGTTTCTATTTTCAGACGGCCTTAACGTCGATGCCATCGCAAACACTTCCAGCCTGCTTTAAGGTAAAATAAGCCCTTTATTACATAAGCCGTCTGAAAACATGAGTTCATCCTCTACTGCAAAAATTCCCTTTTTCTTACTTTCCCTTGTTGCCATCATTCTTGACCAACTGAGCAAATGGGAAATCTTGAAACACTTTACCGAAGGCGAACGCCTCAATATCATTCCAGACTTTTTTGACCTGACCCTTGCCTATAATCCAGGCGCGGCATTCAGCTTTTTGGCCGACCAAGGCGGCTGGCAAAAATTCTTCTTTTTAGGTCTGGCAGTCGTTATCAGCCTATATTTAGCCCGTGCCATTTTGCGTGATGAGTTTGGCCGCTGGGGCAAACTGGGGGCTGCCATGATTATCGGTGGCGCGATTGGCAATGTGGTTGACCGTCTGATTCACGGCCACGTTGTCGATTTTCTGCTTTTCTATTGGCAAAACTGGTTTTACCCCGCATTTAACATTGCCGACAGTTTTATCTGCGTTGGCGCAGTTTGCTTGGTAATAGACGGTTTGCTGCACAAAAAAACACCTTCAAACGACACAAAGGCCGTCTGAAAACGGAACACACATGACTCAAAAAACCATTATCCTTGCCAATCCCCGCGGCTTCTGTGCCGGTGTTGACCGTGCCATCAGCATTGTTGAACGTGCACTCGAAGAATTCGGCGCGCCTATTTACGTCCGCCATGAAGTCGTTCACAACAAATTCGTCGTCGACAATCTGCGGGCAAAAGGTGCTGTCTTTATCGATAACTTGGCGGATGTCCCAAAGGGCGCAACGCTGATTTACTCGGCTCACGGCGTATCTAAAGCCGTACAGGAAGAAGCGGCGCAACGTGGTTTCCGCGTTTTTGATGCTACCTGCCCTCTGGTAACCAAAGTCCATAAAGAAGTAGCCCGCCTCGATGATCAAGATTACGAAATCATTATGATTGGCCACAAAGGCCACGTCGAAGTAGAAGGCACGATGGGACAATTGCCTCCGGGTAAAATGTTTCTGGTTGAGACTGTGGAAGATGTAGCCGGGCTGAACGTCAAAAATCCTGACAAGCTAGCCTACGTCAGCCAAACCACTTTATCGGTGGACGAAACCAAAGACATCATTGCAGCTTTAAACCAACGCTTTCCCAATATCCGCAATCCGCACAAAGAAGACATCTGCTACGCCACAACCAACCGCCAAACTGCTGTTAAAGAATTGGCTGAAGAATGCGATATCGTAATTGTTGTCGGCTCGCCCAACTCTTCCAACAGCAACCGCTTGCGTGAAGTAGCCGCATTGCGCGGCGTTGATGCCTATATGGTCGATAATGCTTCCTATCTGAAAAAAGAATGGTTTGAAAACAAAACCAAGGTCGGTGTAACTGCCGGTGCATCTGCGCCCGAAGTCTTGGTTCGAGAAGTCTTACAAACCATTCAAGATTGGGGACATGAGACCATACGCGAAGGAGAAGGCGCAGAAGAAAGCATTGTATTTGTCTTGCCCAAAGAGTTGCGTCGTGAGGGCGAAAACAAACAGATCCTAAATAAAGGGTAAGTTTGTTATTTGCTTTATTTGAAAACTTAAGGCCGTCTGAAAACTTTCAGACGGCCTTAAGTTTATTCTGCTAATAAAAAAGACCCGCCTTTAAGGCAGGTCTTTTCATGCATGATCCTGATTATTTATCAGAAGTATGTTGCTGACGGCGCAAGATAGCCGGAATTTCAAAGTCATCCAGTACAGACTGGTTGCTGAAATCAGCCGCAGTCAGATTCATAGAACGGATATTGCGGTTGGTACGAACCAAACTTTCAGCACTGCTTTGGCTTTGAGCTTGAGGCACTTCTGCCGCACCGCGTACCAATTGTTGGGTACGGGCAGCAGCACGCAGTTGGTTGTCAGTACCGTTTTCTTTCAAGCCGGTAGCAATGATGGTAATACGGATAGCGTCTTCGCTCATGCTCTCGTCTTCGGCAGCACCAAATTTGCATTCCACTTCAGGGTGTGCATTTTGGTTGACGATACGCATAATCTCGTTGAACTCAGACATTTTCAGGCAGCCAGGAGCAGTGGTAATGTTTACTAATACACCGCGTGCGCCATCCAAAGTAACGTTATCCAAGAGCGGGCTGGAGATAGCTTGATCAGTAGCCAAACGGGCACGGTCGATACCTTGCGCGAAACCTGAACCCATCATGGCGATACCGCGATTGCTCATCACGGTTTTCACGTCGGCGAAGTCCAAGTTGATCATGTCGCTAGGGCAAGTCACCACTTCGGAAATACCGGCAACCGCATCACGCAGTACATTGTCTGCTGCACGGAAAGCTTCGCGCATGGTCACGTCTTCGCCCAAGGCAGTCATCAATTTGTCGTTAGGGATAATAATCAGGGAATCGACGCGCTCTTTGAGCTGTTCCAAACCTGCTTGAGCGATATGTACGCGCTTGCCTTCATAAGCAAACGGACGGGTTACAACCGCAACGGTCAGGATACCCATTTCTTTAGCGATTTCAGCCACGACAGGAGCAGAGCCGGTACCTGTACCGCCACCCATACCGGTAGTGATGAACAGCATGTTTGCACCGCGGATGGCATCCTCGATGGCTTCGCGATCTTCTTGGGCAGCGGCGCGGCCGATTTCAGGATTTGCACCGGCACCCAAACCGCGAGTCAGGTTTGTACCCAATTGAATGCGTTTAGCCGCATTGTTTTTAGCCAATGATTGCGCATCGGTATTGGCACTGATGAACTCAACACCATGAATAGTGTTGGCAACCATGTTGTTGATGGCATTACAGCCGCCGCCGCCCAAACCGATAACTTTAATAACAGCAGGGCTCGTCGCTGATTCTGCTACGTCGTAAACAAATTCCATTCAATAATCCTCCGCGCCCCGCTTTATAAGGACGGTTCAAAAATAACTTATTATCCGTATTATATAAGAAGTATCCAGATACTGGCAAAATTCTTCTTACCATTCGACTGTCGGCGTTATATTTTTACTACATTTTTTAACAGAAAATATACAAGTTTTAAATTATCCACTTGACAATTATTTAAAACTGTTTAATTCCACTTAAATATTCAGAACAAACGGTTGCTACACCGCTTGCCCTGAAAACTTTTATCAGAAATTATCTCTGAAGAATCTTTGGATTTTTTCCCACAGACCCATTTTTTTGCCTGAATCATTCAGTGCAATCGCACCAGTTCGGCTGGTTTGCTCACCCTCTTCGGCAGCATAGGCCGTCTGAAGCAGGCCAATCGCTGTTGAATAGCGTGGATTGCGGATACGCTCGGATACGCCGCCCATTTCTTGTGGAACACCGATACGCGCCGGCAAGTTGAAGACTTCTTCCGCCAACTCAACAATACCGGTCAACATAGAAGCACCACCGGTCAAAACGATACCTGAAGTCAGCACTTCTTCAGGGAAGCCGGAGCGGCTCAATTCGTTCAGCGTCAATTCCAAAATTTCTTCTACGCGCGGGCCGATGATTTCAGCCAATACACGGCGTGAAATTTGACGTGATTGACGGTCGCCAACGCTAGGAACTTCAATCATTTCATCCAAGCCGTCCATAGTCGGAATCGCGGCACCGTAATGGATCTTGATGTACTCGGCTGCACTGTGCGGCGTACGCAAGGCCTGTGCCAAGTCTTTGGTAATCAAATCGCCGGCAACGGGAATAACCGCGGTATGGCGGATTGCGCCATTGGTATAAACCGCGATGTCGGTTGTACCGCCACCGATATCGATGACGCACACGCCCAAATCTTTTTCGTCTTCAGTCAAAACGGCGTGACCGCTTGCCAAAGGCTGAAGCATGATTTGATCCATTTGCAGGCCGCAGCGTTGGATACATTTTTGGATATTTTGCAAAGCAGTGTTCGCACCGGTAATGATGTGTACACGGGTATCCAAACGCACGCCGCTCATGCCGATAGGCTCTTTCACGCCTGGCTGGTTGTCGATGATGTACTCTTGAACCACGGTATGCAAGATATTATGATCAGGCGGAATATTGATGGCTTTGGCCGTTTCGATGGCACGATCGATGTCGGTTTGCGATACTTCGCCATCTTTAATTTTGACCACGCCTTGTGAATTCAGGCTGCGGATATGGTTACCGGCAATACCGGTGACGACGCGGGAAATTTTGGTATCTGCCATCAGCTCGGCATCTTCTACCGCCTGACGAATGGCTTGCGCAGTGGCGTCAATGTTGGTCACCATACCTGCACGCAGACCGCGTGAAGGGCTTTGACCCAAGCCAACAATGTGGATTTCGTTATCTTCCCGAATCTCGCCGATTAAGGCGATGACCTTGGACGTACCAATGTCTAAGGCACTGATATATTTATTTTGTTGTTGTTCCATAATTGCTCGTTCGCTATGTTGTCTGACTGACGGTTTGATTATTTTTGAAACAAGATTGCTTCACGTCTAATCGGCTATTCACTGTCGGAAGGGTTTTCAGACGGCCGGTAACGGACTGAAAAACCATCCTTATAACGCATATCGACATACTCGATACGGCTTTGTTTTTCACGCAGCAACGATGGCCAAATCTGGGCAAACTGCTGCAAACGTTTGATTTCGTTTTCACGCCCCAAGCGCACGGTAATGCCGTTGTTCAATACAAGCAGCCATGCCGACCGCGGCGTATAGATCAATTCTTTGATGGTCAGTTTCAACGGACTCAAAATACCGGAAAAGTCCGCATAATGTTTGACCATATCTTTGCCTGTCCCCTGCTGCCCTTCAAATATAGGCAGGTCCTGTTTCAGGCTTGCGGCAAACACATTACCCTTACTGTCCACCAAGCCGCCAGCGCGCCAGTGTGCAACTGGCACGTGCTCGGTCAGGATAATTTCCACGGTTTCCGGAAAACGGCGACGTACCATTGCCGAGTCAATCCAAGGCAATTCCTGAAAAGCGGCCTGCGCCGAATCAATATCGGCGCGGAACATATTACCCCTGATATGCTCTCGTGCAACAGTTTGCAATTCTTTGCTGGAAGCATATTTCAGCTTACCCTGAATGGCAATCTGTTTCACAGGAAAATATTTGGAATTATAAAGCCAAGCTATGCCCGAACCTATCAGCAGAAAGGTCATCAGCAACAATAGCCGGCGGGTCAGCCGACCCAGTGCGCCTGCATCATCCCACATGAGCGGTCTTCAAAATCTCAATACACAAATCAGCAAAATCCACGCCAGTATGGCCTGCAGATTTTGGCACCAAACTGTGGCTGGTCATACCAGGCAAGGTATTGATTTCCAAGAGATACAGTTTACCGTCTGTATCTTTCAGAAAGTCCACGCGCGAACAGCCGTCCGCACCAATCGCCTGCGCGCCACGCACAGCGAGTTCGCGCATCAGGTTTTCCTCCGCCTCACTCAAATCTTCCGACGGGCATTGATAAACCGTATCGTCGCGGTTGTATTTAGCCTCGTAGTCGTAAAACTCGGTAGCCGGAATGATATGAATGCTCGGCAGGCCTTTGCCGTTCAATACCGGGCAAGAATACTCGCCACCGCCGATAAAGCGTTCGGCAATGATTTCGCCCTGCAAGTGTTTCAATTCTTCGTAAACACTTTTCAGACGGCCTTTTTCTTTTACTTTTACCACGCCGACGCTGCTGCCTTCAGCTGCAGGTTTCACAAACATCGGTAAGCCTAATTTCTCTTCAACGGCATCAAAGTCGCTGTCGTCATGCAATACGGCAAACTCAGGGACAGGCAAGCCCACAGCCTGCCAAATCAGTTTGCAGCGGTATTTATCCATACCCAGCGCAGAAGCGGCCACGCCGCTGCCGGTGTAAGGAATACCCATCAGCTCCAACGCGCCTTGAATCGCGCCATCTTCGCCGAAAGTGCCGTGCAGAATATTGAAGGCCGTCTGAAAACCTTGTGTTTTCAATTCAGACAACGGGGTTTCTTTAGGGTCGAACGCATGGGCATCGACGCCTTTGCTTTTCAAGGCAGCTAAAATAGCGGCGCCGCTGTCCAGCGAAACTTCGCGCTCGCTGGAGAAGCCACCCATCAACACGGCCACTTTGCCAAAATTCTGCATAATTTCCACTTTCTTAAATACTGATACAGGCCGTCTGAATATTGTTCAGACGACCTATCTGTCCTCAAAGGCCAATATGCCTGTTTATTATGATTGTTTCGACAATTCCACCAATGCAGACGGAACGCGGTTAATGCTGCCGGCACCCATATTCAGAACGACATCGCCGTCTTGCAAAACATTCAGCAGCATTTGCGGCAGGTCGGCAACGTTTTCGCAGTAAATAGGCTCAAGTTTGCCCAATACGCGGATGGCGCGCGCCAAGGCGCGGGAATCGGCTGCGGCAATCGGCTCTTCGCCTGCGGCATAAACTTCGGTCAACATCAGCGCATCAACGGTATTGAGGACTTTGGTAAAGTCTTCAAACAAATCGCGTGTGCGGGTATAGCGGTGTGGCTGGAAGGCAAGCACTAAACGTTTTTCCGGATATGCGCCGCGTGCAGCGGAGAGGGTCGCCGCCATTTCGACGGGATGGTGTCCGTAATCGTCCACCAAAAGCGCGGTTCCGCCGTTGGGCAGCTTGATGTCGCCGTATTTTTGGAAGCGGCGGCCGACACCTTCGAAACCGAGCAAGCCACGCTGAATCGCTTCGACGGATGCACCGACTTCCAGCGCCACGCCGATAGCTGCCAAGGCATTGAGGACGTTGTGCCTGCCGGGCATGTTCAACACGACCTCAAACGGCTCTTGCTCATGTCCTTTCATTTGGACATGAACGGTAAATTTCATTTGTGCACCGACGTTTTCGATGTCGGTCGCGTAAATATCGGCGGTATCGTCCAAGCCATAAGTAGCGTAAGGCTTGCTCACTTTAGGCAAAATCGCGCGGACGTGTTCGCTGTCGATACACAAAAACGCTTTGCCGTAGAACGGCATACGGTGGATGAAATCGACAAACGCCTGATGCAGTTTTTCGACGCTGTGTCCGTAGGTGTCCATGTGGTCTTCGTCGATATTGGTGACGACGGACATAATTGGGGTCAGATGCAGGAAGGACGCATCGGACTCGTCGGCTTCGGCGACGATGTATTCGCCTTTGCCCAAGCGGGCATTGGTACCTGCAGCATTGAGTTTGCCGCCGATAACGAAAGTGGGGTCGAGACCTGCCGCGCCGAGGATGGACGCAGTCAGGCTAGTGGTCGTGGTTTTGCCGTGCGTACCGGCAATGGCAATGCCGTCACGGAAGCGCATCAACTCCGCCAGCATCAGGGCGCGCGGAATGACAGGGATTTGCTGCTCCAGCGCAGCGACGACTTCGGGATTGTCTTTTTTGACGGCGGTAGAGGTAACGACGACATCCGCGCCGTTGACGTGTTCGGCGGTATGGCCGGGATAAACTTGAATACCCAAGCTGCTCAAATGCTCGGTAACCGCATTTCGTGCCTGATCCGAACCGGAAACTTTAAAGCCCAAATTGTGTAAGACTTCGGCGATACCGCTCATGCCGACGCCGCCGATACCGACAAAATGGATGTTGGTGACTCGATTTTTCATCATGATGTTGCGTTCCGGTGGATTTTCGATGCGTAAAGGCGTTATTTTAAAGGGCTATCCGCTTCTGCGCCATAGTTTTCTTGTAAATTAAAGATGTTTTGGCATACAGGATTTCACATTGGTGGCAATATGGGTGAAAAAGAGGTTTCGTTCAGCGGTGAATTACCCATTTTTAAACTCGACTTCAGCTACCAAAATACCAGCAAAAACAAAACATAAGGTCGTCTGAAAACCGTTTTCAGACGACCTCTCGTTTATCAACTTGACGGCACTTGTATCCTCATCAAGCGCATATCCAATTTGCGCCGTCCCCACGCGGTCGCATACACAAGGCGCAAGAGCCACGGATAACGTGGTTTGCAGACGCTGCTCAAGCCCGCTTCTTCAATAATTTCCACACCCGGCATCAACCGTCGGATGTCGTCCGTGCCGCTTATCGCCCAGCGGAACTCGGGCGGTTTGTCCATTTTACCGAGTGCGTCGTGGCGTTTGCTTTGTCCGATGTAGGCCTTGGGGATAGTGTCGAAAGCAAGTTGGGCGTGCGGCAGACGGCGGGCAACCTGTTTAAAAAAGTCCTGCACCTGCGCCTCTTCGAAATACATCAACACGCCTTCGATCACGAGCAACACGGGTTTGCCGTGCGCTGCGACGGTGTTCATCCACGCTTCGTCAAACATGGACGCGCCCAGATAATGATTGTCCGATTCAGGCAGCAGCATGCGCCGCACTTCAATCACTTCGGGTAAATCCAAATCATACCAAGCGGTAATGCGCGGCTTGCCCAAGCGTTCGTAACGCGCATCCAGCCCCGCGCCGATTTGCACGACGACGGCATCGGGATGTTCGGCGATAAAGTGCCGGGTCATATCGTCCAACAGCTTCGCCCGCCCGCAACAGCCGACCTGCGATGCTTTGACTTTGGCAAACTTGCTGAAGTCGTAGTCAATCTTGTCCAACATCCGCACGGCTTTGTCATCGCGCAAAAGCGGCTGCGCCCTACCCTGCTCTACGGCCTTTGCCCACAGGGGAATCAGCATGGTACTGGACAGGACAGAAACGGTTTCGGGAGAGATTTTTTCGGACATGGCAGCCTCCAATGAGAGAAATTCCTATTTACATCATACTCCCGCACAATACGGCTGCCAAGTTGCAAAAAGATCGTCTGAAACCCGTTTCTTGGTTTTCAGACGACCTCTGTTTCGTTCATCACATTATGTCATCATGCCGTACACGCGATAGCGGCTTCCGCCACATCGTCCGCACTGTGCGGCAACGCCAACGTACGGGCATTTTTCGCCCATTTCAGGCATTTTTCACGGTTTAATCCGCCGAGGATTTCGGCCAGTTTTTCTGCCGTCAGTTGAGTTTGCGGCAGCAGCAAACCAGCTTCGGCCTGCACCATAAAGCGCGCATTAGCTGTTTGATGGTCGTCTACCGCGTGCGGATACGGCACCAGCAATGCACCCAAACCTGCAACCGTCAGCTCGGCAATCGTCAGCGCGCCGGCACGGCAAATCACCAAATCGGCATCACGGTAGGCAGATACCATATCGGTAATAAATTCGACGCACTCGGCCTGCACACCCAACGCATCGTAATCCGCCTGCAGGTTGCCCAATTTATTGCGGCCGGACTGATGATACATTTGAGGACGGGCCGCCTCAGGCAATAATGCCAAAGCTTGCGGAACGGTTTTGTTCAACACATCCGCACCCAAACTGCCGCCCACCACCAAAACTTTCAGACGGCCCTGACGGTTTTCAAAGCGTTCTTCAGGAACAGGCAATGCCGCAATATCGGCACGGACAGGGTTGCCCACCAATCCGCCTTCATGCTGGAAGGCTTTCGGGAAAGCGTACAGGACACGGTTTGCCCAACGCGACAGTTGGCGGTTGGACAAACCGGCTACGGCGTTTTGCTCATGAATCACAATCGGCACACCGGAAATTTTTGCCGCCAAGCCGCCGGGGAAAGTAACGAAACCGCCAAAACCGATAACACACTCGACACGGTGTTTCTTAATAATCTGCTGCGCCGCGCGGACGGTTTTATACAGCGTAAACGGCAACATCAGCTTACGCTTGATGCCGTTGCCGCGGATCCCTTTAATGGCCAGCGTTTCCAAGCGTATGCTGTATTGCGGCACGATACGCTCTTCCATCGAATCCTGACTGCCCAGCCAAATCACATGATGGCCGCGCTTTTGCAGCGACTCGGCAACCGCCAATGCAGGGAAAATATGACCGCCCGTACCGCCGGCCATCAGCATAAAAGTTTTACCGATCATGGTTTTACTCCACCGAATAACCGCGCATTTTTTGGCGGTTTTCATAATCAATGCGCAATAACAAAGTAACGCACACCAGCATGATAAAGACAGCCGAACCGCCGTAAGACATAAACGGCAAAGTCAGGCCTTTAGTGGGCAGGATACCGATGTTTACACCGATATTGAAGAAACTTTGAATACCAATCCAAATGCCGATGCCGTTGGCGATGTACGCGCTGAACATCAAGCCCGAATCACGTGCCTGTTTGCCGATGGAAAACGCGCGCCACACCAGCCAGCCGTAGCAGAACACCAAAACCAGCATCCCGACAAAGCCGAATTCCTCGCCGATGACGGCAAAAATAAAGTCTGTATGCGCTTCAGGCAGGTAGAAACGTTTTTCCAAACTTGCTCCCAAGCCCTCGCCAAACCAGCCGCCACGCGCAATCGCCATTAAGGAATGCGTCAGCTGATAGCCTTTACCCAAAGGATCGCTCCAAGGGTCCAAAAACGCCGCCACACGCGCCATACGATAAGGCGCGGCCAAAATCAGCAAGCCCATACCGCTCACAACAGTCGCCACCAATACGGCAAAATACTTCCATGGAAAGCCTGCCAAAAACAGCATACCCATGGTGATCACGACAATTACGACAAACGAGCCAAAGTCCGGCTGACCCATAATCAAAACCAAACCGACCGCCACCAACATAATCGGCAGAATCAAGGTCTTAAACTTGCGGAAACGTTCCTTTACCCTTACCCGAGCTTCACTTTTAAAAGGGCTGCACACCAAATCGCCAATACCGGTAAACAAAGACGACCAACCCAAAGAATCCAAATCGCGCAACATTTCTTCACGGCGCGTAAACAGGCTGGACAAATACAAGACCGTCGCCAATTTGAAAAATTCGGTCGGTTGCAGGTTGAGCGGCCCGATATGAATCCAGCGCGTCGCGCCGTTAATCTCGCGGCCGACAAACAAAACCAGCAGCAACAGCAAACCCGAAACAGCAAAATAAAACGGAATAATCCGCCGCCAGAAGCTCATCTTCAGCAAAAAAAGCGGCAAGCATATAGCCACCGTAAACAGGATAAACATTGCCTGCTTAGACACAAAAGAAAACTGGCTGCCCCCTTCCGATGCCGCATACGCAATAGAAGCCGAATAAATCATAATCAGGCTGAAGACCGTCATTAAGACGACCATCCACAAGAGAGAAACATCAAACTTCCGACCATCGCGCGCAATCGGCCGGTCAAGCATTTTGGAAAGACTAATCATGAAAACATCCGTAACGGCTTGAATAAAATATTCAGACGGCCTGCTAATGGGCAAGAGGCCGTCTGAAAAAATGAATTAACGTTATTTTAAAGGTTTATTTCCAAACCAACAATTCAGAATCTTTAAAGATGCCGGATTCCGACGTTCTTTGCGCCCTCCCCTACCCTTTGATACCGGCAAAAGGCCGTCTGAAAACGCTTTTATGTTCTCAGACGGCCTTGTATAAATTTTTTCTTCAGAAAAATAGGCTACTTTTTATCTAATGCAAACCCTAAGCCAACTGCGGTATTTCCACCCACGGCTGTATCTGTTCCAACTGCGCGGCGAGGCTAAGCAGCGTGTCTTCGCGCCCGTGTGCGGCGGCGAACTGGGTACCGACGGGCAGCCCGTTATGCCGGTAAAGCGGCACGCTCATGGCGGGGTTGCCGCTCATGTTCAGCGGCGACGTATAGCCGACGTATTGCAGCGCGGCGGTGGCTTCTTTTTCTAAAAACGGGTTGTTTTTCAACAGAAAACCCAAACGCAGCGTGCCGAACAGCAGGCGCATGGCTTTTTGTGCGGCGGGTGGCGGCATCATCTCGCCGATTTTCGGCGTGGTGCGCGGGCAGACGGGCGTCATCAACACGTCGTAGCGTGTGAAAAATGCTTTGGCGGCACGTTCCTGCGCCAGCATCACGTCGCGCGCCCAAGCCATTTCGCCCGCGCTGATTTGCCGCCCCTGCACAATCATTGCCCACGTTGTCGGCTCAAGCAGGCGGTGCGGCAGTTTTTGTCCGGTTTCGTATTGATATTGGTAGAACAGTTTTGCCGTTTCACCCATGACGATGATGCGGGCGGCTCGGTTTAATTGTTCGGGCGGCGCAAAATCGGGCGTGGCTTCTTCCAATTCGTGTCCCGCGTTTTGCATCAGTTTCAAACTATGGGCAAACGCGGCTTCCGTGCCTTCGTCGTTGCCGCCGCCAAACCATGTCTGTTTCCAAAAAGCGATTTTCAGACGACCTGTTTCTTGTTTCAGGCTGTCTGCAAAACCGTTTTCGGGCGGAGGCGGGCAGGCATACAGGGCGCGGGCTTGGGTTTGGGCGGCGATGTCCAGCAAAACCGCGCTGTCGCGCACGCTGCGGGTCAAGACATGGTCGCATACCAAACCTTGCCATGCCTCCGATGCGTTCGGCGCGTAACTGCTGCGGCCGCGCGTGGGTTTCAGCCCGAACACGCCGCAGTTGTGTGCAGGTAAGCGGATGGAGCCGCCACCGTCGCTGCCGTGCGCTGCGGGGACGACGCCCGAAGCCACTGCCGCCGCCGCGCCTCCGCTGCTGCCGCCTGCGGTGTAATCCAAATGCCACGGATTGCGCGTGATGCCGTAGATTTCGGTTTCGGTAACAGGATACGCGCCCCATTCGGGCGTGGTGGTTTTGCCGAACACGCGCAAGCCCGCATCGAGATAGGCTTGGGTCAAATCGCTGTTTTGCTTGGCAATGTAATGCTGCATCATGCGCGACCCCGACCACGTCGGCGCGCCTTCCCAATCTGCCAGCAGGTCTTTGAGCAAAAACGGCACGCCCGCCAGCGGCGTATCGGCATTTTCAGACGACCCCTGCCACGCCGCCGCGCGTTCGCGCAAATCGTGCGCCAACAGATTGAGCTTGGGATTGACTTCGTCCAAGCGGTTTAAAGCAGCCTGCAACACTTCATCGGTGGACACTTCTTTTTTGCGGATCAGTTCTGCCAAACCAACGGCATCGTAACGGATGTAGTCTTGAAAATTCATGGGTTTTCCTTTCGGATTGATAAACACACGTTTTGTCGGTCAGGCATAGCTGCCCGCCGCCTCGCCGTTTGCCCGCATAGGCAATTTTTAAGAAACAGTAACACCGGACAAAGGCAAAGAACAAGTTTGCCGTTGCTGCAAAAAGGTCGTCTGAAACCGCCTTGACGTTTTCAGACGACCTTTGAGGCAATGACGCACAAGGTTTACGGCAGAATTTCAATTTCCGCGTTGTGTTTCACACTGCGGTAAAGTTCGTCGACTTCCTCGTCCGTTACCGCGATGCAGCCATTGGTCCAGTCTCTTTGCAGGTGTTTTTTACCGATAAAACCCCAGCCATTTTTCATACCGTGGATTTTAATCAGCCCGCCCGGGCTTTTACCTTGTGCCGCCGCGTAGGCTTTGTCGGCTTCGTTGGGGTAGGAAACGCCGAGGTTTTTGTGATAGCCGCTGTTGGGATTACGTTCATTGATGCGGTACTTCCCTTCGGGCGTTTTGCCGTCGCCTTCAAACTGTTTATGCCCGACAGGCTGTTTGCCCAGCGAAATGGGATAGGTTTTTAGCAGCTTACCCTGGTAATACGCCGACATGGTGCGCTTACTCTTATGCACGACCAATCTGTCGATAACGGCATCTTCAGGCAACGGCATTTCGCTTGGCGTGGTAACGGTTGTCGTGGAACGAATCGGTGCGGCAAACCAAAATACTAAAGCGGCGACAGCCAAAAATACGACTGTCGCCAAGCCGATTTTCAACCCAACCTTCATCTTTCAGACGGCCTTACAAAGCTTTGAACGCTTCGATAAACACTTCCGAACGGTGCGCATAGCCTTTAAACATATCGAAGCTCGCACAAGCGGGGCTGAGCAGCACAATATCGCCCGCTTCGGCTTGGGCGTATGCCGTCTGAACCGCTTCTTCCAAAGTGGCGCAGTCGGTCATATTCAGACCGCAACCGTCCAAATCGCGGCGGATTTGCGGCGCATCGGCGCCAATCAGGAATACGCCTTTTGCCTTGCCGACAAGCGCGTCGCGCAGGGGCGTGAAGTCCTGTCCTTTGCCCATACCGCCCAAAATCACGAAGAGCGGATTTTGCAAACCGGCAATCGCGGCAGCGGTCGCGCCGACGTTCGTGCCTTTGCTGTCGTCGATAAACACCACGCCGTTTTTCTCGCCGATTTTTTCCACACGGTGCGGCAGGCCTTGGAAGGTTTTGACGTGTTCGAGCAATGCTTCGCGCGGCAAACCGATGGCCTCACACAAAGCCACGGCAGCCATAACGTTGGCGGCGTTGTGCAAGCCTTGCAGTGGGATGTCTTGCGTGGCAATCAAATCTTCATCGCCTTGTTTCAGGCGGCCTGTCTCACGTTCCAACCAAAAATCGGCTTTATGTTCCAACGAAAACCATTTCACCTCACGCCCTGCCCGTTTCATGGCGCGGCAGAACACGTCATCTGAATTTAAAACCTGCACGCCATCGCCACGGAAAATCTTATCCTTGGTATGCGCGTAGTCGAGCAAGTCGTCGTAGCGGTCGAGATGGTCTTCGGAAATGTTCAATACCGTTGCCGCAGTCGGGCGCAGGCTTTCGGTGTTTTCCAGTTGGAAGCTGGAAAGCTCCAACACCCACACGTCCGCCTTTTTACCTTCGCGCTGCAATTCCGCCTCCAAAACCGGCGTGCCGATATTGCCCGCGATGACGGTATCCAGCCCGCACTTGATGCAGAGATAGCCGACCAGACTCGTTACCGTGGTTTTGCCGTTGCTGCCGGTAATCGCAATCACCTTGTCACCGCGGCGGTTCACAATGTCTGCCAGCAATTCGATGTCACCCAACACGCGCCCGCCGTTTTGCTTGAAGGCCTCGATATCCGGCTGCCGCTCACTGATGCCGGGACTGAGCGCCAGAATATCGAAACCCTTGTCCAGCGCATCTTTCAGACGACCCGTGTAAAACACCAGCCCGTCAAACATCTTACCGATTTGCGATACGCGCTCGGCTTTCAGCTCCGCATCATAAGCGGCAACCTCCGCGCCGTTTTTGCGCAGGTAGGCAATCATGGAAATGCCCGTACCGCCAAGTCCGGCGACGAGGATTTTTTTGTTTTGAAAAGTCATTTTGGTTTTGTCCTAGTTTTTCAGACGGCATTTAAATAGGGGGTCAATTTCCTGCCTGATTTAATTCACGATAAGCATCACAACCTTGTTGTAGTCCGTTATCACAAGCCTTACCGTACCATTCTTTAGCGATCACAAGATTTTGCCGAACTCCTTGCCCATTGTAATACATCAAACCCAAATTAAATTGAGCTTCTGCAAGCCCTTGTTCCGCAGCCTTGCGATACCACTGCACTGCCTGTGCATCGTCTTGACGGACTCCTCGCCCATCAGCATACATCAAACCCAAATTAGTTTGAGCTTCTGCATACCCTTGTTCTACAGCTTTGCGATACCACTGCACTGCCTGTGCGTCGTCTTGACGGACTCCTCGCCCATCAGCA
>NZ_KV821630.1:27186-28645 GCF_001815685.1 Neisseria sp. HMSC056A03 | reverse complement strand
CCCATCTTTATTTTATGTCTTCTGTTCAAAAAAACAGCCCCCCTGTTTCAGAAATGGCTATACTATGGACTGGCAACGATCTTTTCCAGCGTGATGCTTGGCGTCATGGCTGAAATCTCTATGGATCTAGTAGCCAATATCGCCATTACCGATGCAGTATCCAATATTGCTTCGGCACTGATCGGTGGAAACGTCGGCGGTATTATGCAGACCGTTACCCAACAGCTGGGCTTGGGTCTGATGCTCTCTACCCTATTGATTACCGTACCGCCTATGGCAGGTATGTGGTTTAACGGCATGATGGCTACATACTCTGGATACAATGCAATGCAGGGTTGGGGAACGGGTCAGCCTGCTACGCCACCGGGAATGAATAGTCAACAACAGCAGGTTAATTATAATGCTCGGAATTCTGGTGGAGGCCATGATCCAAAGTCAGATAATCCTCAACTGCCAATGCCAATATGGACAACTGGTGGTATCCAGCAGACAGGAAGTACATCTACCGATGCCATAAAACAACCTAGCAAAGGAAGTAATCTATCCTAATCTTGTATTTTTACATTCAAATATTAAAAATCTAAGAAACAAAAGATTGGACTTATAATGAAAAAATTGCTTTTATCACTATTAGGGCTAGTTAGCCTGAATATTTATGCCAACGGTTGTGGAGGAGAATACCAGCCTGCAACAGGTACCTGTCGCATTATCGATAGTTCGGGTCGACAGATTCTATATAACGTAGGAAGACCACAGTCTTCGAATAACGGTTACACTCAGAGCCAACCAAGTGTTGTCAATATCGATGTTCCTTCGAAATATTTGGCACTAGCCATTAATCTAAAAACTGGTGTGTCAGGAGGGGCTCTCGATATGGATTCTCGAGCTGCAGCAGAGAAAGAGGCCATCAAAACTTGTGAACGTGGAGGAAGTAATGCTCCATGTAAAGTAATTGTATGGGCAGGAAATGGTTGTATTGCTATTGCACGAGGCAATGAAAAAAAACCAACACTATTCACAGCTTCAGAAAGACCTGGTCTTGCAGAAGAAAAAGCTTTAAGAAAATGCCGTGCTGCTGGTATTTCAGGATGCAGGCTTTTCATCCCAGAAACTTGTTCACTGCCTAAATTCTAATAGACCAAAGGCCGTCTGAAATTTCAGCCACTTCCCTTTCAAATTTCATTAAATAACAGAGTAAATTATGAAATTCATTTCAACAATTACTGCCTTGGTAATGGGCTTCTCCTCAATTGCCGCTATGGCTGCCAATCCTCTTAATCCTCCGAAAATGGGTGGTGATGAGCGTTTGGCTTGCGAGGCGCTTATGTGCTTGGTCAATCCGGCATCTCAGCCGTCTGAATGTCAATCTGCTTTGAAAAAGTTCCACTCTATCAAGCATAAACATGGACACGATACGATTACCGCACGACGCAATTTCCTAAAAAAATGCCCTGCTCAG
>NZ_KV821630.1:0-27086 GCF_001815685.1 Neisseria sp. HMSC056A03 | reverse complement strand
AAGGGCCGTCTGTTATTCAGACGGCCTTTTCTCTTACAAAGAGATTTTGCAAGCCACCTTCAAACCTAATACCCTGTTTTGATAGATTATTTACATTCAAAGCTTACAGGCTTAATCTCATCTTTGCCTATACTAAGTTATGGCTTTTATATGAACATAAAATGCCGTCTGAAAAAACTGAGTACGATCTGCAAAGTGAGCCGGACAAATAAAGAATGGTTTGTTTTGTTCTGATTCTTCCCTTTTACCCCACCAAAACCGACGTCATACTGAGCGATCCTGCAATCAACTTATCATTGAAAAATATAATCTTGTCTTGCGGTTCGCGTAATGCCATGATGTACAGTAATGGCAAGTAATGATCCGGCGTTGGTACAGAAAGCTCGGCCTTTTCGCCTAACTGCTGATAATGCACCAAGGTTTCATCATCCTGCGTCGCAATCGCCTGATTGACTGTTTCACGGAACGCAAACGCCCAGTCATACCCTGCACCGATTTGGTCGATATGTTCCCAGCTTATCGCTCTCAGATTATGCACAATATTGCCGCTGCCGATAATCAGCACGCCTTGTTCTCGCAAAGCAGCTAATTTTTTCGCCAAGTTGAAATGCCATTCTGCCGATTGCAAACGGTTAAGGCTAAGTTGCACCACAGGAATATCGGCATCAGGATACAGATATTTCAACACCGCCCAAGCGCCATGATCAAAACCACGCGTTGGGTTCAGCTCGACATTTTCCGGCTGTAATAATGACCGCACTTGCTCCGCCAACTCAAGCGAACCGGGCGCGGAATATTGCACTTGACTGAGTTCATCGGGGAAGCCGTAGAAATCGTAAATCATTTCAGGATGTTCACCTGAGGTCACCTGTAAACGGCTGCTGTACCAATGTGCGGAAATCATCAAAATGGCTTTTGGTTTGGCAAACTTTTGCGTAATTAGGCTGAAATTCTGATTGAACGGGTTTTCTTTATCTAACGCATTCATCGGGCTGCCATGCCCAACAAACAATACAGGCATTTTTTTCATAATTTACTCCTCGTTATCGGATACGGCAGATTGTACGGATAAATTTTTATTCAAAAAATACCGGTTTGTGAATAACATCTTTTACTGATAAGAAATCATGACTGGTAATGTTAGATATAGTATTGATGCATTTAGAAGAGTTCATTCAAAAGGCCGTCTGAACACTTTACTTCAAACGGCAAAAAATTTTTTTATTTCTGTATTGACAGAAATAAAAAATGGAATAGAATATCATCACTATGAAACTGAATCCAGCCACTGAAAAATTTATCCTCCATTGGGGAGAAATGGGTACCAAATGGGGCGTAAACCGTACCGTTGCGCAAATCCATGCCCTGCTCTACATCTTAGGCAGACCGATGAACGCCGAAGAAATCACCGAAACGCTCGGCGTAGCGCGCTCCAATGTCAGCAACAGTATCAAAGAGCTGCAAAACCTGAGACTGGTGCATACCGTGCATATCTTGGGCGACAGGCGCGATCATTTTGAAACTTCTGATGATGTCTGGACTTTGTTCCGTACTATTGCAGAAGTGCGTATGCAGCGTGAAATCGAACCGACGCGGCAATTTTTGCAAAGCCTGATCGACAGCCCTGAATTTAGTCAGGAAAATGAAACTGCCAAGCAGCGAATCCAACAAACCCATGATTTCATTAGTACGCTGACCGTGTGGGCAAATGAAATGCTGAAGCTTTCTACTTCAACCATGGTAAAAATTTTGAAAATAGGCGCTGGAATACAAAAATTTTTCCGATGATGGCAATGGACTTGTTCTCAATAAACATAGCCAATCCTATTTAGGATACGGAAACATATTCATGGCAGCCTTGCATGGACATATTTATCTGAAGCTTGATGTTCTTTGGTAGATTTTGAATCACTGGATATGGATTTCCCACCCAAAGAAACAATCCCGGAGCCTATTTAAATTTTTTTGCCCTATAATTTCTCTTTTAACAGAAATTATAGAAATTACTGACTAATTATATATTTAAACCAAAACAAAATAGGAAACCAGCATGTCCGCCAACACTACGCACACTCTCCCTGCCTACCTGCCTTACTCGATGGGGCTGCTATGGCTGTGGAGCGGTACCCAACCTCTGTTTTTCATGCCTGAAATGTCATTGGATTTGCTGCACTCGGTCGGTATTCCCAATCCGTTACAATGGCCTACATTAATCGCCGCTTCACTATTGGATATCGGTTTTGCCCTTTTATGCTTCAGCCGCTTTCGCTCCCAATCGGCAATATGGCTGTTGCAATTGATAACCGTCGTAGCATACAGCCTGATTATTGCCTTCAGACTGCCCGAAATGTGGACGCACCCATTTGCGCCTTTGGTAAAAAACCTGCCGATTATGGCTACTTTGTTTTTCCTGTATCAATCTGAAGGAGATAAAAAATGAACACCTATTTAATCGTTAAAACCTTGCACATTATCTCGGCCACCTTAATGGTCGGCACCGGTTTTGGTACAGCGTTTTACCTCTTTTGGGCAAACCGCAGCGGTTCGGTTGCCGCGCAGTCGGTCGTCTCGCATTGGGTTATAAAAGCCGATTGGTGGTTTACGACCCCCGCCGTCATTTTCCAACCCTTATCCGGCTTATGGATGCTGTATGAACGCGGCTACACTGTTGCCACCATGCTGGAACAAAATTGGATATGGATGACCCTGGCCTTATACATTTTTTCAGGCATTTGCTGGCTGCCTGTTGTTTGGCTGCAAATCCGCATGGCCAAGATTGCAGAAAAAGCGCATAAAGAAAACGCAGACACCATTCCGGAGCCCTATTGGCGTTACGCCAGACGCTGGGAATTGCTCGGCTACCCTGCCTTTTGCGCCACTATCGTAATTTACTTCCTGATGGTGATGAAACCGATTTAAGGGTTTTCAGACGGCCTCAACAACATAAAGAAAAACATATGAACATCATCATTTTCGGAGGCAGTGGCTTTATCGGCAGCCGTACCGTTCTAATCCTCAAAGAACAAGGTCACCAAGTTTGCACGCCCAACCGCCGCGCCTTCGACTTTCTTCATCCCAATGAAACCGCCGCACGCCGTTTATTGGAAGGGCAAGACGTCCTCATCAACTGCATAGGCATCATGAACCGCTATGCCGAAATACTTGAAACCGTACACCACCACACTCCCAAACAGCTCGCCTCATGGGCAAAAGCAGCAGGCGTAAAACGCTGGGTGCAACTATCCGCACTGGGTGCCGATCCATCTCAACCCATCAACTTTGTCGGCAGTAAAGGACGTGGAGATGATGCCATTACTCAAAGCGGCATACCGACTACCATAGCCAGACCATCAGTTGTTTACGGGCGAGGAGGAACCAGCTGCGAACTGTTCATCAAATTAGCCCGCCTCCCTTTACTTCCCCTACCGGAAGGCGGCTGCTTTCATTTGCAGCCCGTACATCTTGCCGATGTTGCCGAAGGTTTGGCAAAACTTGCCGTCCAAACCGACACCGACCACAGCATCATCAATATGACCGGCAGCCAAACGTTGACCTTGGCGGAATACCTGACCATACTCCGCCAAACCCTGCACCACAAACCGCCGCAACGTATCCTATCCATCCCCCTGCGCCTAATTGACCCTGCGCTGCCTTTGGCAAACATTCTCAGCAACGGCATTATCAGCCGCAACAGTTTTGCCCTACTCAAGCAAGACTCATGCGCCGACTATTCTGATTTTGCAGCTTTACTAGGCAGGGAACCATTGGCAGCAAAAAACTTTGCCGGTTGCCTATAATTTGTTTAGTTTTAAAATGACAAAACAAAGGCCGTCTGTTTGTTGTTCAGACGGCCTAAAGCTTTTATAAAATACTTCTTTGCAAAACAATTCACACTTTTATCGGCTTATTGCTTCTACCTACCCAACTACAAAGGCTGGGCCAAATCGTTTTCCGTGTTGTAGCTGATAAAATCCTGTTCATGAGGGAAATGGACAACCCGCGCGCGCTGTTGCTGCAGCCAGCCGCGGATGCTGCGCATTCCTGAATAAAGGTATGGCACGGTACTTTGCAGGATTTGCGGCCGGATAAACATCACGCTGTAATGCGGTCTGGCAGGGGTCTCCACATAAAACGCATTGCACAATGGCGTGCGCCGCGCGATGGTTTCAAACTGGGAAACTAAGTTTTCCGGCAAACGCGGCATATCGCAGGATACGATTAACAGCCAATTGGCAGTGGCAATTTGTAAATCGTTGGCGGCAGTACACAAAGCGGCTAAAGGGCCGTAATGCTGCCATTGGCGCGCATCTGAGAAAACGTGCGCGCTGCGTTGGGCGTAAGATTCAAGGTTGCGGTTGGCACTGATGGCGATGTGGCTGACTTGGGGGCGGATTTTTTCGATAACGTGATCTATCAAGGCTTTGTTGTGCCATTGCACCAACCCCTTATCGATACCTCCCATCCGGCTTCCCTGCCCGCCGGCCAATATCAGTGCGAAAATTTTCATTTTGGTAGTCCTTTGAGAAGCAGAGTATGGAGTGTGGTTCAAGATGTTGTGTTTATTGGATAAGTTTCAAGGTTTCAGGCCGTCTGAAACCTTATTTTTATGATTTAATTCACTTGAGATGAATTTTATCATAACATGATTTTACATTAAACCCCTGTTTTTTCTTATCATAACCATACAATTATTTTAGACAGGTTGTTTATAGGCCGAAAGAATGATATTTTTATAAGATTATCGGATTAGTTTCCCTGCGTGCTTTATGCGTTTATTCTCCGGATCTTCAGACGGCCTGAGCCTGTCTTCGCGTTTAAAACTGCTGACTTTTTTATGGGTCAGTTCGGCGTTTTTGTCGATTGTCTTTACCCTTCTACTTTCTTGGCGTTTGGAAAACGCAGCCAAAACGATTGAAGATGCGGGCAGTTTGAAAATGCAGGTGTATCGTTTGGCTTATATGGCAAGCGTCCGTACACCCAATGCGCAAATTGACAACCAAATCAAAGAATTTGAGCGTACGCTGGCCAATGTGACGCAAAGCGATGCTATTCATCCGCTGATTCCGTCTCAAATGCCTCTGGCTTACGACTTGATACAATCGATGCTGTTGATTGATTGGGAATCCAACATCAAGCCGTCTTTGCAACATTACGAGCGTCCCACCCAAATCGGCCTGTACCGTTTTGCCGGTAACATCGAGCTATTTTTACAGGCGATGGAAAATGCCAACGAGCAAAATACCTTGTGGCTGCGCCGCTTTCAAATGGCAATGATGCTGATGATTGTTGTGGCTGCAGGCTTGATGATTGTTTGGCATTATTCATGGATTATCCGACCCTTGGAAAAACTGCGCGATGGTGTAGAAACCATCAGTAAAGGACATTTCGGCGTACAAATCGAGACAGACCAGATCCGTGAGTTTGCCCAAGTAAGCAAGGGTTTCAACCAAATGAGCCGCCGTCTGCATACGCTTTATACAGACTTGGAAGGACAAGTTGCCAAACAAACCCAAGATCTCGCGCGGCAAAACCGTGATTTGACCCTGCTCTACCAAACCACGCGCAATCTGCACCAAACCTTTACGCCGCAACAGGCGGCAGAAGAATTTTTAACTCAAATTCTGCCGGCATTTTCAGCTTTGGGCGGTACGGTATATCTTTCCGATGAGGAGCGGAAACGTTCTGATTTGGCGGCAAGCGTCGGTGAAACCGAAGAAGGAAATCGTGTAGAATTTCCGATCGTTTATCAAGACGAACAGCTCGGCGTACTGACCCTATATTTTTCAGACGGCCATATGCCTGATGAGCAAGACGAAAAACTGCTGCATACTTTAAGCGGACAGCTGGGCATTTCCATCGCCAACAACCGCATGGAACAAGAGCGCCGCCTGCTTGCAGTCTTGCAGGAGCGTAACTTGATTGCGCAAGGTTTGCATGACAGCATCGCGCAAGCTTTGACCTTTTTGAATTTACAGGTACAAATGCTGGAAAGCGCGTTTGCTTTAGACCAACGTGAGCAGGCCGAAGAAAATATCGGCTTCATCAAAGACGGCGTGCAGGAATGCTACGAAGACGTACGCGAACTTTTGATGAATTTCCGCACCAAAATTAGTAATAAAGATTTTCCTGAAGCGGTAGAATCGCTGTTGGCACGTTTTGAACGACAAACAGGTATTCCAGTTGATTTAAAATGGCAAGACGACGGGCAGGCTTTGAATTATGATGAGCATTTGCAGATCATCTTCATCCTGCAGGAAAGCCTATCAAATATCCGGAAGCACGCGCGTGCACAACATGTCAGCGTCGAAATTGCCAACCACGGCGATTTTGTCATGACCATTCGTGACGACGGCGCAGGCTTTAATAAAGAACACCTATCAAACCGGCCTTCAGGCGAACATGTCGGCTTGGGCATTATGCAAGAACGGGCCCAACGGATTAACGCAGAATTGGCCATTACATCGCAGATTGGGCAAGGTACGGCGGTTATGCTGACTTTGCCGCAACAAATGAGAACAGCATCATGACGATTAAAATTACCCTTATTGACGACCACACCCTATTTCGCAGCGGTATCAAGGCCTTGCTTTCACGCCAGCCTGATTTTGAAGTCGTCGGCGAAGCTTCAGACGGCCTGGCCGGCGTAAAAATGGTTGAGCAGCTCAAGCCTGATGTGGTCTTGCTGGACTTGGATATGCCGGTTATGAACGGCCGCGAAGCATTGGCTCAAATTCTGAGCATCAATCCGCAACTGACCGTCATCATGCTGACTGTTTCCGAAGACAGTGACGACTTGACCGAATGTATGCGTATGGGCGCAAAAGGCTTTTTGCTGAAAAACATCAATGCCGACTTCCTGTTGGAAAGCATTCGCAAAGCCGTCGATGGCGACAATGTCTTCTCTCCGGAAATGACCAGCCGCTTGGTGCAATCGCTGATTTCTCCATCTCCTTCCCGCTCAGACCATCTGCTGGAGCAACTGACCCCGCGCGAAATGGAAATCTTGGGCTATCTTGCCGCCGGACACAGCAACAAAATCATTGCCCGCCATTTGAATCTGGCAGAGTCAACCGTCAAAGTGCATGTGCAAAACCTGTTGCGCAAGTTAAACCTAAGCAGCCGCGTTCAAGCAGCGGTTTATGCGGTGCAACACAAAGTACCGCAACCGGTATTGTCTTAGTCAGGCCGTCTGAAACCTTATTTTTAAAAGGTTTCAGGAAAAGCGTTTATTCGCTATAATCACGCCGATTTATATGCAGGGTTGTCTGATTCTTTCAGACGGCCTTTTTATTTGATTTCTCACTGATTTAAAACAACATGTCCGAAAACATTCCAGAAAATACACCCGAAAATACCGTTCCTGAAGAACACAAACGCAGCATCCGCAGTTTCGTCTTGCGTCAAGGCCATATGACCGCGGCCCAACAGCGCGCCATCGATACGATGTGGTCGCAATTTGGTGTGGACTTCCAAGAAGCTCCTTTGGATTTGAACCGCGCTTTTGGACGGGACAACCCCAAAGTTTTGGAAATCGGTTTCGGTATGGGCGTTGCGACAGTGGAAATCGCCAAGCGTCTGCCCGATACCGACTTTTTAGCAATTGATGTTCACGGCCCGGGCGTCGGCAATATCTTGAAGCTGATTGAGGAAGAACACATTTCCAATATACGCGTGATGCGTCATGATGCGGTGGAAGTAGTGGAAAAGATGCTGGAAGACGGTTCTTTAGACGGCATTCATATTTTCTTCCCTGACCCTTGGCACAAAAAGCGCCACAATAAACGCCGCTTGGTACAAGTGCCGTTTGTTGAAAAGCTGCTGCCCAAACTCAAAAGCGGCGGCTATGTCCATATGGCGACCGACTGGGAAGAATACGCCGTGCAAATGCTGGAAGTTTTGAGCAGTTTCGACGCTTTGCAAAACATGGCTGCCGATTACGCCCCTACACCCGATTATCGCCCTGAAACCAAATTTGAAGCCCGAGGTAAACGATTGGGTCATGGCGTTTGGGACTTGGTGTTCCGTAAGAAATAAAGCCAAACATAAAACACAAGGCCGTCTGAAAAATTTCAGACGGCCTTTTATCTTACTGTTTAAGCCAAGAAAAGTTTATAAGCCGGATTATCGGTTTCTTCTTTATAAACATAACCCAAGCTCTCCAAAAAGTCGGTAAAGGCTTCATTGTCGCTTTCAGGTACATCGATACCGACCAAAATACGGCCGTAGTCCGCACCATGATTGCGATAATGGAACAAGGTAATATTCCATTCGGCGCGCATATGGTTCAAGAAGCGGGACAATGCGCCGGGACGCTCTGGGAATTCAAAGCTGACCAAGCGTTCGCTGGAAACTTTTTCCGTACGTCCGCCGACCATATAACGGATATGGATTTTAGCGATTTCGTCATTGGTCAGGTCAACATTGGGCAAGCCTGCGTCAGCCAGTTGTTTGCTGATGACGGCCAAGTCTTGCGCACCGGCAGTTTGCAGACCGACAAAGATATGAGCATTGTTGTCGTTGCCGTAGCGATAGTTGAACTCGGTAATATTTCGACTACCCAAGATATTGATAAACTTAAGGAAGCTGCCTTTTTCTTCAGGAATGGTAACGGCAAAAATACCTTCGTTGCCTTCGCCCAGCTCACTGCGTTCTGAAACATGGCGCAGGCGGTGGAAGTTCATGTTGGCGCCACTGGTGACGGCAACTAAGTTTTGGCCTTGGATATTGTTTTTCGCAACATAAGCCTTCAGGCCGGCAAGGGCCAATGCGCCCGCAGGCTCGGTAATGCTGCGCGTATCGTCAAAAATATCTTTAATCGCGCCGCACAACATATCCGTATTGACCGTAATAATTTCATCCAACAGCTCTTTACACAGGCGGAAGGTTTCCTCGCCCACCACTTTAACCGCCGTGCCGTCTGAAAACAGGCCAACATCTTTCAAATGTACGATTTCCCCAGCCTCTACCGATTGCTTCATACAGCAAGAATCATCGGTTTGCACACCAATGACTTTGATTTCAGGACAAACCTGTTTGATAAACGCCGCCACGCCTGCTGCTAAACCGCCGCCGCCAATCGGCACAAAAATCGCATTGATATTGCGGTGTTGACGGAGGATTTCCATGCCGATGGTTCCCTGACCGGCAATCACATCAGGATCATCAAACGGCGCGATATAGGTCAGTTTTTCCTTTTCTGCCAACTCCATCGCATAATCATAGGCATCGTTGTAAGACACACCTTTCAATACCACTTCACCGCCACGGCTCTTTACTGCATCAATTTTGATTTTCGGCGTAGTTTCCGGCATCACGATGACGGCACGGCAACCCAAATACTGCGCCGACAAAGCCACACCCTGCGCATGGTTGCCTGCGCTTGCTGCAATTACGCCGCAATCTAAGGCTTCTTTCGGCAGTTTCGCCATTTTGTTGTACGCACCGCGGATTTTGAACGAAAACACCGGCTGCAAATCTTCACGTTTGAGCAAAATCTGATTGTTCAGACGGCCTGACAAACTGCGTGCCAAATCCAAAGGCGTTTCTACGGCCACATCATAAACGGAAGCGGTCAAAATACGGGTTAGATAATCAGAAAGAGGAAGGGAATGGTTCATGGTATTCTTAGTGTTCGGAAATAAATTGCAATTCGGTCAAATTGACCAGAGGAAAAAGTTAAAACCATACCCCTGAGGCCGTCTGAAGGCAAGAAAAATCTTAGCAAAGCCTAAATGAGACGGTATAATGTCCGCTTAATATCTATTTAATATGCCAAACTGTTTGCCTCATAACAGTGTCCACTCATATTCAAATCTACAAATAATGATGAAAAAAACGCTACTTAGCTTAATTTTTGCTACTCTTATTAGTACTCCTGCCCTTGCTGCCGACCCGGTTGCATCCGCCCCTGCCGTACAAAGCGAGGCTCAAACGCAGCCGCTGCTGCACAGCATCAACAGCCCGACAACACCGCCGGAAATTGCGGCAACTGCCTATATCGTTACCGACCTGCACAGCAAGCAAACCTTGGCATCCAACAATGCTGACACGCCTATCGAGCCTGCCGCGTTGACACAAATGATGACAGCCTACCTTACCTTTAAAGCACTGGAAAACGGTACGCTTGAGGCAGGCCAAATGCTGACGGTTTCCAATGCTGCATGGAAAGTCGAAGGTTCGCGTATGTTCCTCGACCCCAAAGTTCCTGTCAGCGTCAGCTCCTTGATTAAGGGTACAACCATCCAATCGGCCAACGATGCCGCCATTACCCTTGCCGAAGCCATTGGCAACGGCTCTATCGACGAATTCGTCAAACAAATGAATGAAGAAGCCAAACGCTTGGGTATGAAGCACACCCACTTCAACAACCCGACCGGTATTTCTTCTAACGGCCATGTTTCAACCGTTGGCGACCTTGCCATCTTGGCTGCCGCACTCATTAATGACTATCCGAAATATTATCCTTTATTTGCAAACAAATCTTTCAAATACAATAATATCGAGCAACCCAACCGCAATCTCCTGCTCTATCGCGACAGCAGTATCGATGGTTTAAAAACCGGCTATAGCGAAGGCGCAGGCTACCATCTCGCCGCTTCCAGCAAACGCAACAACCGCCGTATTGTTTCCATTCTTGCCGGAGCCGAATCCACCGAAGCGCGCGCCAGCGAAAGCAGCAAACTGCTCAACTGGTCATTGCAGGCATTTGATACGCCTAAACTTTACAACGGCGGAGAAGTGATTTCCCAAGTCAAAGTTTACAAAGGTAGCACCAAAGCCGTAGATATCGGTTTCTTGGACGATGTTTACATTACCATTCCCCACGATACCGGTAAAAACGTCAAACCTATTTTAGAAACACTTCAGCCCGTCCTCGCCCCGATTGAAAAAGGCCAAGTATTGGGCAAGCTGAAAGTCATGAAAGACGGTAAAATCATTGCCGAAAAAGACGTTGTCGCCCTGACCGGCGTGGAAGAAGGCAGCTGGTTGCGCCGTATGTGGGACGCGATTGTGTTGTGGTTTAAAGGTTTATTCAGTTAATCCTCTTACTATCAAAACATAAATAGAGGTCGTCTGAAATTTTCAGACGGCCTTTTGTATATCTGTTTTATGGCTTTAATAAAAATTCCTAACAAGAAATTTATCCATTTTAATCTTAGCAGTTTCAGTGATTGCCAATATGAAACGCTTCAAAAAAATGCCGTCTGAAAACACAACGGTTTTCAGACGGCATTTCAATACCTTAATAGGTTATCAGTATGGGCTTAAACTAAGCCTTTTTTCTCCAGATAGCTTTCGTAATCGCCCAAGTAGTGTTCATATCCGCCTTTGCCATCCAATTCGATGATTTGGGTAGCCAATGAAGATACAAACTGACGGTCGTGCGATACGAAAATCAGTGTGCCGTTGTATTTTTCCAGCGCCATGTTCAATGATTCGATGCTTTCCATGTCCATGTGGTTGGTGGGTTCGTCCATAATCAGCACATTGGGTTTCAGCAGCAGGAGTTTGCCGTAGAGCATACGGCCTTTTTCACCGCCGGAGAGAACCTGCACTTTTTTCACCACGTCGTTGCTGCCGAAGAGCAAACGCCCCAAAGTACCGCGGATGACTTGTTCATCGTCGCCTTCTTGTCCCCATTGGCGCATCCATTCGCTCAGGTTCATATCGACATCGAAGTCGTTTTCATGGTCTTGCGGGTAGTAGCCGACACTGGCTTTTTCCGCCCATTTGATGGTGCCTTCGTCCGGCAACAGGCCGTCTGAATATTCGGGGTTGTACGCGCCTGCCAAGAGTTTCAGCAAGGTAGACTTACCTGCGCCGTTCGGGCCGATGATGGCGAGGCGCTGGCCTGCTTCAAGGATAAAGTTCAGGTTTTTAAACAACTGGGTTTCAAAACGTTTGGCCAGTTTTTCAACTTCCACAGCCTGACGGTGCAACTTGGCTTTTTCATCGGCTTCAAAACGGATATATGGGTTTTGACGGGTAGAAGGTTTGACTTCGACCATCTCCGATTTGATTTTGTCTGCCTGTTTCAGACGGCTGGTTGCCTGACGGGCTTTGGATTTGTTGGCAGAGAAGCGAGCAACGAACTCTTGCAGCTCTTGCAGTTTCTCTTTTGCCTTGGCATTGTCTTTCAGGGCGCGCTCACGCGATTGGGCGGAAGCGAGCATGTAGTCGTCGTAGTTGCCCGGATAGATGGTGATGGTGTTGTAGTCCAAATCCGCCATGTGGGTGCAGACTTCGTTCAAGAAGTGACGGTCGTGCGAGATGATAATCATGGTGGAGTCGTATTGGTTCAACACGCCTTCCAACCAACGGATGGTGTTGATGTCCAAGTTGTTGGTCGGCTCGTCAAGCAACAATACATCAGGTTTGGAGAACAGGGCTTGCGCCAGCAATACGCGCAGCTTGAAGCCCGGGGCGACTTCCGCCATGGTCGCATTGTGCAAATCTTCGGAAATGCCTACGCCGCTCAACAGTTCGGCGGCGCGCGCTTCGGCGGTATAGCCGTCGTATTCGGCGAACTTGGCTTCCAGTTCGGCAGCTTTCATGTAATCGTCTTCGGTGGCTTCGAGGTTGGCGTAAATCGCGTCGCGTTCGGTCATCGCCGCCCACATTTCGGTGTGACCCATCATCACCACGTCCAGCACGCGCATGTCTTCGTAGGCAAACTGGTCTTGGCGCAATTTACCCAAACGCACGCCGTTTTCAATCGCTACTTCGCCGGCAGTCTGTTCCAAATCGCCGCCGAGGATTTTCATGAAGGTGGATTTGCCTGAGCCGTTGGCGCCGATCAAGCCGTAACGGTTGCCTTCGCCGAATTTGACGGATACGTTTTCAAACAGCGGCTTTGCGCCGAACTGCATGGTGATGCCGTTGGTAGAAATCATTATTCGTAAAACCTTTATAAATAGAATGTTATAATCGGACGCGATTGTAGCATATTTTTGCAAAGACCTCAGGATTGAGGCCATGGCAAATGTGCCCAATGCCGATGTAAGATGAAAACAGGCAACGCTTCACGCAAAAACGCGTTGTAGGCAGCATTTCAGGCCGTCTGAAACGGAGAATCTATATGGAAACGCACAAAATCTATTACGCCGTGATTATTTTGGTATGTGCCGCTTCCATGCTGCTCAGCCCGTTTTTCCATATCCGCCGCACGCGCTCTGGCACTGAATTACGACGTGCGCCCAGACAGTGGAAACCCATCCTCTTCGCCAACATCATCATGATTGCGGCTTTATTTGTTTGGTGGAAATGGTTTTAAGGAAAAATAAAAAATGAACAAACTCTGGATCAGCACATTACTGCTCGCTTTGGCAACTGCGGTTTCCGCCGCGCCTATTTTTGAATGTACCGATTCTGTCGGCCGCAAAGTCTATACCCAAGCCGGCGGCAAAAACTGCAAAGCCAGCAATATCGGCAAACCGTCCGTATATACTTCTGCGCCTGTTTCAACACCGGCAACGCCGATTTCCCCAAGCAAAGCCGAGCAGGCAGAAGAAGCTGTCGCCCCGGTCAATCCGACTGATGTCGGCGCGGCCAAGCGTGCTTTAGATACCGCCAAGAAAAATTTGGAAGAAGGCAAAAAAGTGCGTTATGGCAATGAACGCAACTATGCCCGCTATCTCGATCGGATCAACGGTTTGGAAAAAGCCGTCCGCTCGGCTCAGGAAAACTATGATGCGGCGCAACGCCAGCCTGCATCTCAAGATCCTGTTGCCTATTAATCCTTACCACACCAGCAAGGCCGTCTGAAATTTGATGTTCAGACGGCCTTTTCATCTTTTCAATATAACAAAATCGTCTTTATACCAAACAAAGTATTCTTTCCAGTTTTCAGACGGCCTTGTTAAAGTAAGCGTGTATTAAATTCTGACGATTGCCATTATGTTGTTACTCAAAACGCCTTCTGTATTGCCGGGTTTCAAGCTCAGCCTGGGTTTGACGGTTTTGTGCCTGTCGCTTTTGGTGGTTTTGCCGTTTGCGATGATGGCGGCCAAAGCGGCGGAAATCGGCTGGAGCGGATTTTGGAACACGATTACCGAACCCAATGTCTTGGCAGCCGTCTGGCTGAGTTTGCGGATGTCGTTTTATGCGATGTTGACCAATATCGTGTTCGGCACCTTAGTCGCTTGGGTATTGGTACGCTATGAATTTCCGGGCAAAGGGTTGGTAAACGCTTTGGTCGATTTGCCGTTTGCGCTGCCGACGGCGGTAACAGGCATTGCGTTGGCAACCCTGTATGCGCCCAATGGTTGGATAGGCCGTTTTTTCGAGCCTTTGGGCATCAAAATCGCCTTTACGCCCATCGGCATTTGGATTGCACTGATTGTCGTCAGCATGCCCTTTATCGTCCGCGCCGTGCAGCCGGTATTGGAAGAGTTGTCGGGCGAATATGAAGAAGCGGCGGCGACTTTGGGCGCAAGCCGTTGGACTACGTTCCGCCGCGTCCTTTTGCCAGAAATCACACCGGCCCTGTTGACCGGCGCAGGCATGATGTTTGCCCGCTCTACCGGCGAATACGGCTCGGTCATTTTTATCGCGGGCAATATTCCGATGGTGTCTGAAATCCTGCCCTTGATTATTACCGGCAAACTGGAGCAATACGATGCTCAGGGTGCATCAGCCGTTGCTCTGTTTATGCTGATGATTTCGTTTGTCATCCTGCTGATTTTAAACATCATGCAATGGACTTTGAGCCGCCGCGCCGGAGCGAAGGTTTAACAAACAACAGGCCGTCTGAAACATCAAGCAAACATTTTTCAGACGGCCTAAACGGATACAAGAATAAATAGAGGCTTCACTAACATGAAAACCCATTCCACCAATCCAAACCTGAGCGAACCGCGTTGGCTGCGCGTATTGCTGACCGCTACCGCCTTGGGCTTTCTGCTGCTGATGCTGGTCGTGCCATTGGTTGCCGTATTCTACGAGGCCTTAAAAGGCGGTTGGGATTTGTACCTGCAATCCTTGACTGATCCCGAGGCATGGTCTGCCATCAAATTGACGCTGATTACCGCGCTGATTGTCGTCCCCGTCAATGCCGTATTGGGCGTGGCGATGGCGTGGCTGCTGACCCGTTTTGACTTTCGCGGCAAGCAGTTACTGACCACCCTGCTCGATTTGCCGTTTTCCGTATCGCCCGTGGTGGCCGGTTTAATGTTCGTCTTATTGTTCGGCGCGCACACGGCATTGGGCGGCTGGCTGGAAGCGCAAGGCATACAGATTATCTTCGCCATCCCCGGCATTATTTTGGCGACGCTGTTCGTTACCTTCCCCTTTGTCGCACGCGAAATCATTCCTTTAATGCAGGCGCAGGGCGACAGCGAAGAACAGGCCGCCTTGATACTCGGTGCAAGCGGCTGGCAGATGTTTTGGCGCGTTACCCTGCCCAACATCAAATGGGCGCTGCTCTACGGCATCATCCTCACCAACGCCCGCGCAATGGGCGAGTTCGGCGCGGTCAGCGTAGTATCGGGGCATATCCGCGGCGAAACCAACACCATCCCGCTTTTGGTCGAAATCTTCTACAACGAATACAACTTCACCGGCGCATTCGCCCTCTCCGGCGTATTGGCACTTTTAGCCTTGGCCACCTTGCTGGTGCAAAACATCATCACAAAATTACAAGATAAAAAACTCGCCGCCGCCGAAAGGAACGCAGCATGAGCATCACCATTCAAAACTTAAACAAACACTTCGGCAGTTTCCACGCGCTGAAAAACATCAACCTCAACGTCCCCACCGGCAAACTCGTTTCCCTGCTCGGCCCTTCCGGCTGCGGCAAAACCACGCTCCTGCGCATTATCGCCGGACTGGAAAACGCCGACGGCGGCCAAATTCTCTTTGACGGCCAAGACGTAACCGCCAAGCATGTGCGCGAGCGCAAAGTCGGCTTCGTATTCCAACACTACGCCCTCTTCCGCCACATGAACGTGTTTGACAACGTCGCCTTCGGTTTGACCGTATTGCCCAAGTCCGAACGCCCGTCCAAAGAACAAATCCGCACCAAAGTCGAAGAATTGCTCAAACTCGTGCAGCTCTCCCACCTCGCCAAATCCTATCCGCACCAGCTCTCCGGCGGCCAACGCCAACGCATCGCCCTCGCCCGCGCCCTTGCGGTCGAACCCAAACTCCTGCTACTGGACGAACCCTTCGGCGCGCTGGATGCCAAAGTGCGCAAAGAATTGCGTACCTGGCTGCGCGACATCCATCACAACCTAGGCGTAACCAGCATTCTGGTTACCCACGATCAAGAAGAAGCCCTTGAAGTTTCTGACGAAATCGTCGTCATGAACCACGGCAAAATCGAACAAACCGGCAGCGCCGAAGCCATTTACCGCAAACCAGAAAACGCCTTCGTTACCGAATTTCTCGGCGAAACCGACGCATTTGAAGGACGCATCGAAAAAGGCATCTGGCACTACAACGGCTTCGCGTGGAAATTGGATGCACACTACAAATGGCAGGAACAAACCGCCAACGGCTACATCCGCCCGCACGAATGGCAGCTTGCAGCGGAACACGAAACACCGATGATCCGTGCCAAAATCGAAAAAATCCACGCCGTCGGCGCATTGACGCATATTTTAGTCAAACACGACAAACAAGACGTGCATATCACGCTGGCAGGCAGCGATGCCGCGCGTTACCAAATCGCCGAAGGCAAAGAATTGAAGCTGATTCCGAAACAGGTTTATGTCTTTTCTCAAAACGAACTGATTGAATATTCGATTTGATACTAAATCATAAGGCCGTCTGAAAATCTGCTTTCAGACGGCCTTTTATCTTATTAAACCTGCCAATCAATCGGCTCTAAACCATGCGCCTGCAAATAAGCGTTTGCCTGCGAAAAATGTTTGCAGCCGAAAAAGCCACGATATGCCGATAAAGGCGAAGGATGCGGCGCGATCAGCACCAAATGACGGCTGCGGTCGATAAACGCGCCTTTCTTCTGCGCATGGCTGCCCCACAGCATAAAGACTAAATGCTCGCGTTCCTTATCCAATTGTCGGATGACTTCATCGGTAAACACCTCCCAGCCAAAAGTCGCATGTGAATGCGCCGCACCGGCACGGACAGTCAACACCGTGTTTAACAGCAATACGCCCTGTTCTGCCCAATGCTGTAAATAGCCGTGTTGCGGAATCTGAAAGCCCTCAATATCCGTCGCCAGCTCTTTATAAATATTGACCAACGACGGCGGCACCGCAATTTCAGGTTGCACGGAAAACGCCAAACCATGAGCCTGACCCGCGCCGTGATACGGGTCTTGCCCCAAAATCACTACTTTTACATTTCCAAATTCAGTCGTCCGAAAGGCATTGAATACATCGCGTTCAGGTGGATAAACGGTTATCCCCGCCTGCCTTTCATGGCGCACCTTCTCCAAAATCGTTTGAAAATACGCCTTTTCTTTTTCTGCACCAATTGCCTCGTGCCAAGTCTGCATTATTTGCCGCTCCGTATTTGAATGGACTTATTATAACTGAAATAATTTTCAACCTTAGCCTTTTCATTTTAAGCCGCTGCCATTATGATAAGGATTATCAAAAGATTATTAAAAGGATATGCCGCATGACGATATGGTTTGTTGCCGCCGCCGTTGTTCTGATTGTCGAATTGTTTATCGGAACGGTTTATCTTTTGGTTGTCAGCGTAGCGCTGGCCGCCGCCGGAATCATATACGGATTAAGCGGTCACTTTTCTGCCGCCGTTTTGACCGCGGCCATCATCAGCGCACTCGGTATCTGGCTGGTACACGGCCGTCTGAAAAATCAGTTGGCTCCCAAAGTGCTTAACGATGATTTGGATATTGGGCAAAACGTCCGCATCCTACGCCACCTACATGACAATATTTACGAAGTCGCCTACCGCGGCACACATTGGCAGGCACAAGCCGAACGGCCCCAAGATACTTTTCAGACGGCCTCAAGCGCAGTCATTACCGCCAAAAACGGCAATCTTCTGATTATCCGCACACTCTCCCAACCATCATCATAAGGAAACATTATGGAATTTCTGCTCAGTCTCCCCGTCCTCATACTCATCGTCGTTGTTGTTTTTGGTTTCAAATCCTTTATCGTTGTACCGCAGCAGGAAGTTTATGTGGTCGAACGATTAGGCCGTTTTCACAAAGCGCTGACTGCAGGTCTGAACATCCTTATCCCATTTATCGACCGCGTCGCCTATCGTCACTCGCTGAAAGAAGTTCCTTTGGATGTTCCCAGCCAAGTCTGTATTACCCGCGACAACACTCAGCTGACTGTGGACGGCATCATCTACTTCCAAGTCACCGATCCAAAACTCGCTTCATATGGTTCCAGCAACTACATCATGGCGATTACCCAGCTTGCGCAGACAACTTTGCGCTCTGTCATCGGCCGCATGGAATTGGATAAAACCTTTGAAGAGCGCGATGAAATCAACAGCATTGTTGTTGCTGCTTTGGACGAAGCGGCAGGCGCATGGGGCGTGAAAGTCTTGCGTTACGAAATCAAAGACTTGGTTCCGCCGCAAGAAATTCTGCGCTCAATGCAGGCGCAAATTACCGCCGAACGTGAAAAACGCGCGCGTATTGCCGAATCCGAAGGCCGTAAAATCGAGCAGATCAACCTTGCCAGCGGTCAGCGCGAGGCAGAAATCCAACAATCCGAAGGTGAAGCGCAAGCCGCCATCAACGCATCAAACGGTGAAAAAATCGCCCGTATCAACCGCGCTCAAGGTGAAGCCGAAGCCCTGCGCCTGGTGGCCGAAGCGAATGCCGACGCCATCCGCAAAATCGCCGAGGCTGTCCGCTCCGAGGGCGGTGCTGAAGCTGTTAACCTGAAAGTTGCCGAGCAATACGTTGCCGCCTTCAGCAATTTGGCTAAAGAAAGCAACACGCTGATTATGCCTGCCAATGTTGCCGACATCGGCAGCTTGGTCTCCGCCGGTTTGAAAATCATCGACGGCAACAAGCCTAAAGCCTCATAATAGCGTTCTGACTCAGGCCGTCTGAAAACCCAATACGGCTTTTCAGGCGGCCTTTTTATATCGTTCGATTTTTATATGAATACACAAACCATCAAAACCTATCTTGTCGGCGGCGCCGTCCGCGACCATCTGTTAGGCCTGCCCATCAAAGACCGCGATTGGGTTGTCGTCGGAGCAGATGCGCAAACCATGCTGGCTCAAGGCTATCAACCTGTCGGCAAGGATTTTCCCGTCTTTCTCCATCCGGACAACCACGAAGAATACGCCCTCGCCCGTACCGAGCGCAAAACCGCCAAAGGCTATGCCGGATTCAGCTTTCATGCCGATAAAGACGTTACGCTGGAACAAGACCTGATGCGCCGCGACCTGACCATCAATGCCATGGCTCAGGATTCAGACGGCACGATCATCGATCCTTTTGGCGGACAACAAGACTTGGCGGCCGGCATCCTGCGCCATGTTTCGCCTGCCTTTGCCGAAGACCCCGTAAGGATTTTGCGTATCGCCCGTTTTGCCGCGCGTTATGGTTTTCAAATTGCCGATGAAACCATGTCGCTGATGTGGCAAATGGTAGAAAACGGCGAAGCGGATGCCTTGGTTGCCGAACGCGTCTGGCAAGAATTGGCAAAAGGCTTGATGGAGAAAAATCCGCGCCGAATGATTGAAGTTTTGCGCGAATGCGGCGCACTCAAAGTTTTACTGCCCGAGCTTGATGCCCTTTTCGGCGTACCGCAACGCGCCGACTATCATCCCGAAATCGACAGCGGTATTCATACGCTGATGGTTGTACAACGAGCCGCCGAGATGAATCTCTCCCTCGCCGAACGCTATGCTGCCTTATTGCACGACTTAGGCAAGGCAAAAACACCGGCCGATATCTTGCCGAAACACTACGGACACGATGTCAACGGCGTCGAACCCGTCTGCGAAGTCAATCAACGCCTGCGCGCGCCCAAACACTGCGCCGAGCTTGCCGAACTTGTCTGTCGCTGGCACATCATGCTCCATCAAGTCGGGCAGTTCAAAAGCAAAACCATTTTGAATGTTTTGAAAAAAACCGACGCATTCCGCCGCCCCGAACGTTTTCAGACGGCCTTAAACGTCTGCGTGGCCGACAAACAAGGCCGTCTGAATCTTGAAGATACCCCCTATCCGCAACGTGAACACTGGCTGGCCTTACTTGAGGCCGCCAACCAAGTAGATGCAGGCAAAATTGCCGCCGAGTGCCGCGCGCAAGGCAAAGCCCATTTAATTGCCGAACAAATCGATCACGCACGCTTGGCACAAATTACACCGCTGCAAAAAGCGTATCAGGTAGACAAAGTAGGAGGCTATTGATGACATCTTCGCGTTATAAAATTGAACAAACACCTAGCAAAATTACCTTGTCAGCAAAAATTATACGCAACAGACTCAAACTTCTATTAACTTGCAGAGATCTTGTAATCGTACTATTGATATTGGCAAACATTCCAAATTTAAACTTTGAATCAACATTTAATATCATCCTCCTCATATTTTTAGGCCTGCTTTCTTGCCAATGTATTTATGATTTACTGTGGCAACTTTTTGGACAAGAACGTATCCATGTTCAAAATGGAATACTTTCACACCAATTCGCGCTGTTTGGATTGGGAAAAGGTAAAAAATTTTCACTCGTAGAAATATCGCAATGGCAGCCACATGAGAACTATGCAAATACTAAAAACACTAAAATCACACTGCGTAACTATTTGAGTCAGAGAAGGAATACATCCACCATCTCCAGCCCCTTACGACAACCAAATAGTAAACAAGGTGCATGGTCATTTGTTTATCATGGGAAAACCATATACATTGGAGAATTTTTTTATAGCGACGATTACCAAGCAATTAACTCTAAATTAAACAACCTAATACCGAAAAAAGCCAAAACAGGGACACTTTCCGAACCAGAACACGGACTTTAAAACAGCCGCCACGATATCCGCTATAATCCGTACCTTGACCATCTTATTTCAACAATAAAAATCATGACTATCCAGACCAATTTACTTCACGAAAAAATCAGCAATGAAGATTATCAACGCCTCATTGTCAAACACAGCGAATCTTTCAGTGACGGCGAAATCCGTCTATTAAACGAAATCCTCGAAAAATTCCGCTTTGATGTCGTACAGGAGCAGGCTTTGGCGCAAGCCGTCATGCAGCAGGTGCGCTTCGATCCAAACGACTACCATATTGACAGCGATGATGAAGATACAACCGGCATCTGTCCGCACTGCATCAATCCGCCCATGCCGCCCCTGCGCGATTATCTGGTTTGGCGCGAAACACGCGGCTGAAAATTTTCCTAATCGATTTTGATAAGTTATTAACCATTCGCTATCGAACCAGGCCGTCTGAACAGGTGTCATCGTTACATTTGTTCAGACGGCCTTTTGTAAATAAATGTTCATGACTAGGATAAATCAGTATAATCTGCGCCGTTTGAATTTTCTTCGGAGCTTTTATGAACCAGCTTAAAACAGCGGTAGCCGGTGCGCAGATTTTGTTTGTCGCATTCGGTGCCATGGTGCTTGTGCCGCTTCTGACGGGACTGAACCCGGCTTTGGCATTATTGGGCGCAGGCTTGGGCACTTTGTTGTTCCAATTGGTTACCAAACGTAAAGTGCCGATTTTCCTCGGTTCTTCTTTTGCCTTTATTGCGCCGATTATCTACTCCATCGGCGAATGGGGCCTGCCTTCTACGATGTTTGGTCTGTTTGCGGCAGGTTTCATGTACTTTATCTTTGCCGCGCTGATCAGATGGCGCGGTCTGGATGCGGTACACAAGCTGTTGCCGCCCGTGGTTATCGGCCCGGTGATTATGGTAATCGGCTTGTCCGTGGCCGCAGCAGCCAGCAGCATGGCCATGGGTCAGGCAGATGGAAAACAGGTCATCGACTATATCGACTCGCTGATTCTCTCCGGCTTTACCTTTGCGGTAACCGTCATTGTTTCTGTCTTCGGCAGTAAAATGATGAAGCTGATTCCGATTCTGATCGGCGTGGCTTCCGGCTATGTGTTGGCTTTAATCATGGGCCTGGTCGATACCAGCGCCATCATCAACGCCCCTTGGTTTGCCGTCCCTCATTTTGAAACGCCTCAAGTCAACTGGCAGGCTGCCTTGTTTATGTTGCCCGTCGCCATCGCCCCGGCCATCGAACACATCGGCGGCATTATGGCCATCGGCAATGTAACCGGCACAAACTACACTAAAGACCCTGGCTTGGACAAAACCCTCGCCGGCGACGGCTTGGGCGTATGCGTAGCCGGTTTGATCGGCGGCCCTCCTGTGACCACTTACGGCGAGGTAACCGGCGCGGTGATGATTACCAAAAACAGCAACCCCGTCATCATGACTTGGGCGGCAATTTTTGCAATTTTTATGGCGTTTTTCGGTAAGTTCAACGCGTTTTTGGCTTCGATTCCCATGCCGGTTATGGGCGGTATTATGTTGCTGCTGTTCGGTACAATCGCCTCTTTGGGCATCAAAACATTGATTGATGCGAAAGTCGATTTGATGCAGCCGAAAAATCTGGTTATCGTCAGCTCCGTATTGACCACCGGTATCGGCGGCATGATTATCAAAGTAGGTACTTTGAGCTTCGCCGGTGTAGGCTTGTGCGCCGTATTGGCCATTATCCTGAACTGCGTTTTGCCCAATACAAAATCAGAAGAAGCATAAATAACTTGTTCATAGTTCATAAACGCAAAGGCCGTCTGAAAATGAGATTTCAGACGGCCTTTTTATTACGCTTTATACAATATGAAAAATGCCGGGAACTTAACCATCTCCGGCATTTTTGAATAAGGTGGCGAGCCGAACCCCCGGCACTGGCTCATCAGAGTGGGCTGCTGGCTTCCGCCCCTGACCCGGTGTTCCGAATTACCATGCGGGGAGACCCGCCATAGAAGAAACGCATTATAGCGGTTTTACAGAAAAACTCAAGCGATAAAATCTGTCAGGCCGTCTAAAAATCATTTACACGACAAGATTGTAAACAATATTGCCTAGTTGCAAATCATTCCCATTGAAATGTTTATTGTCTTTTCCGTTGAAAAATATCGAAAATTACACTACATTAACACTTTACGCCATCAAGAAGAAATTGCATTTTTCAGACGGCCTTTAATATAAAAACATTACATCCATCAACGGAACACGACCATGACCACGACTACCGCCCCGCAGCGTATTCGGGAAATTCCCTACAACTATACTTCCTACACCGACCGCGAAATCGTCATCCGCCTGTTGGGCGACGAGGCGTGGCAGATTCTGCAGGACTTGCGCGGACAGCGCAGGACGGGGCGTTCGGCGCGGATGTTGTTTGAAGTGTTGGGCGATATTTGGGTGGTCGTGCGCAATCCGTATCTGGTCGATGATTTGCTGGAGCACCCGAAACGCCGCGCCGCGCTGGTGCGTGAAATGCGCCACCGTTTGAACGAAATCCGCAAACGCCGCGACGACAATCCGCAAGTCGATTTGTTGGTTGCGGTGGCGGAAAAGGCGGTCGAGCGTTTTGACGGCGGTTTTGACGAAACGCGCCAAAAGCGGCGGCAGATTTTGGAGCGTTTGAGCAAAATCACCAAGCCGCACAATATTATGTTTGACGGGCTGGCGCGGGTAACGCACGTTACCGATGCGACCGACTGGCGCGTCGAATATCCGTTTGTCGTCGTCAATCCTGACACTGAGGCAGAAATCGCGCCTTTGGTGCGCGCCTTAATCGAGCTGGATTTGGTCATTATTCCGCGCGGCGGTGGCACGGGTTATACCGGCGGCGCCGTGCCTTTGGATGCAAACAGCGCGGTCATCAATACGGAAAAGCTCGACAAGCATCGCGGCGTCGAATTTGTAGAACTGGCGGGCTTGAACGGCAAACATCCGATTATCCATTGCGGCGCGGGTGTGGTAACGCGGCGTGTGGAAGAAACCGCGCATCAAGCGGGTTTGGTGTTCGCCGTCGATCCGACTTCCGCCGACGCGTCCTGCGTGGGCGGCAATGTGGCGATGAACGCAGGCGGTAAAAAAGCCGTGCTGTGGGGGACGGCGCTGGACAACCTCGCCTACTGGCAGATGGTCAACCCGCAGGGCGAATGGCTGCGCATCGAGCGCGTGCGCCACAATTTCGGCAAAATCCACGACGAAGAAACCGCCGTGTTCGACGTTCACACGCTGGATTCAGACGGCATCAACATCGTTAAAACCGAACGTTTGGAAATTCCCGGTCACAAATTCCGCAAAGTTGGTTTGGGCAAAGACGTTACCGACAAATTCTTGAGCGGCCTGCCCGGCGTGCAGAAAGAAGGTACGGACGGCATCATTACCAGCGTCGCCTTTGTGTTGCACACCATGCCGAAATACACGCGCACCGTGTGTATGGAGTTTTTCGGCACGGTCGCCACCGCCACGCCTTCTATCGTCGAAATCCGCGATTTCCTGCTTGCTCACGACAGCGTGCGTCTGGCGGGTTTGGAGCATTTGGACTGGCGTTATGTCCGCGCCGTCGGCTACGCCACCAAAGCGGCAGGTAAGGGGCGGCCGAAAATGGTCTTGCTGGCGGATGTCGTTTCAGACGACGAAGCCGCCGTAGAGGCAGCCGCCGAACACATCTGCGAACTTGCCCGCGCCCGCGACGGCGAAGGCTTTATCGCCGCGTCGCCCGAAGCGCGCAAAACCTTCTGGCTCGACCGCAGCCGCACCGCCGCCATCGCCAAACACACCAACGCCTTTAAAATCAACGAAGACGTGGTGATTCCGCTGGAGCGGCTGGGCGAGTATTCGGACGGTATCGAACGCATCAACATCGAGCTTTCCATTCAAAACAAACTCACCTTGTGCGCCGCATTGGAGCAATATCTGTCGGGCAAACTCCCTATCGACAAAATGGGCACGGACCTGCCGACCGCCGAACTTTTAGGCGAACGCGGCAAACACGCCCTTGCCCACGTTTCCGCCGTCAAAGAACGTTGGGACTGGTTGCTCGCCAATCTCGATACGCCGCTTGCCGACTACAAAGCCCGCTACGGCGCAGCCGTCCATGCCGCGCCCGAAGCCAAAGACGACGAGAGCTGTTTCACCGCATTCCGCGACTTCCGTCTGCGCGTGTCTGTCAAAGACGACGTAATGAAACCGCTCGCCGAAATCTTCAGCGGCAAAACCGACACAAAAATTATCCAAGGTTTGGGCAAAATCCACGCCAAAACCGTGCGCGGCAGAGTCTTCGTCGCCCTGCATATGCACGCCGGCGACGGCAACGTCCACACCAACATCCCCGTCAATTCAGACGACGCCCAAATGCTTCAGACGGCCTACCGTTCGGTCGAACGCATCATGAAAATCGCCCGCTCGCTCGGTGGCGTGATTTCGGGCGAACACGGTATCGGCATCACCAAGCTCGAATTTTTGACCGATGAAGATTTGCAGCCGTTTTGGGACTACAAAAACCAAGTCGATCCCAAACACACCTTCAACCGTTACAAACTGATGAAAGGCTCGGACTTACGCAACGCCTACACGCCGTCGTTCGAGCTTTTGGGCGCGGAATCGCTGATTATGGAAAAATCAGACCTCGGCACCATCGCCGATTCTGTCAAAGACTGCCTGCGCTGCGGCAAATGCAAACCCGTCTGCTCCACCCACGTCCCGCGTGCCAACCTGCTGTACAGCCCGCGCAACAAAATCCTCGGCGTGGGATTGCTGACCGAAGCCTTCTTATACGAAGAACAAACCCGCCGCGGCGTTTCCATCAAACACTTCGAAGAACTCATGGACATCGGCGACCACTGCACCGTGTGCCACCGCTGCGTCAAACCCTGCCCCGTCAACATCGACTTCGGCGACGTAACCGTAGCCATCCGCAACTACCTTGCCGATTCCGGCCACAAACGCTTCGCGCCCGCCGCATCGATGGGCATGGCGTTTTTGAACGCTACTGGCCCGAAAACCATCAAAGCCCTGCGCGCCGCCATGATACAGACCGGCTTCCCCGCGCAGAACTTCGCCTACAAAATCGGCAAACTGCTGCCCGTCGGCACCAAAAAACAAAAAGCCGAACCCAAAGCCACCGTCGGCACCGCTCCGGTCAAAGAACAAATCATCCACTTCATCAACCGTCCTTTGCCCAAAAGCGTGCCTGCCAAAACACCGCGCTCCATGCTCGGCATTGAAGACGACAAAAGCATCCCCATCATCCGCAACCCTGCCGCGCCTGAAGATGCCGAAGCCGTGTTCTACTTCCCCGGCTGCGGTTCCGAGCGTCTGTTCAGCCAAATCGGACTCGCCGTCCAAGCCATGCTCTGGCACGTCGGCGTACAAACCGTCCTGCCGCCCGGCTATATGTGTTGCGGCTATCCGCAAGACGCAGGCGGCAACAAGGCAAAAGCCGAACAAATGAGCACCAACAACCGCGTCGCCTTCCACCGTATGGCGAACACCCTCAACTACCTCGACATCAAAACCGTCGTCGTCAGTTGCGGCACCTGCTACGACCAGCTAGAAAAATACCGCTTCGAAGAAATCTTCCCCGGCTGCCGCATCATCGACATCCACGAATACCTGCTCGAAAAAGGCGTGAAACTGAACGGCGTGAAAGGTCAGCAATACCTCTACCACGACCCCTGCCACACGCCCATCAAAACCATGAACGCCACCCAAATGGCAAGTAGCCTCATGGGACAGAAAGTCGTCTTAAGCGACCGCTGCTGCGGCGAATCTGGCATGTTCGCCGTCAAACGCCCCGACATTGCCACCCAAGTCAAATTCCGCAAGCAGGAAGAAATCGAGAAAAACCTCAAAGAGCTGCCGCAGGGCGAACCCGTCAAAATGCTCACCTCCTGCCCCGCCTGCCTGCAAGGCCTGAGCCGCTATGCCGACGACAACGACATGCCCGCCGACTATATCGTCATCGAAATGGCGAAACACATCCTCGGCGAAAACTGGCTGGATGAGTTTGTGAAAAAAGCCAATAACGGCGGTGTAGAAAAAGTATTGCTCTAAGGACTTAGACAAAAACTTTGGGCTGTAATAAAGGTGTAGAAATTAGTTGTAGAAACTAGTAGCGTTGTTTACAGTA
>NZ_KV821629.1:14566-42688 GCF_001815685.1 Neisseria sp. HMSC056A03 | reverse complement strand
CTTGCCTTGGGCTTTCTTCGCCTGCTCTAAGTAGCAACGGCCAAGCCAATATTGGGCATTGATTTGTTTCTGAATACCGTTTTCATCCTTCAACTGTTTGGTAAGACGCAACCACTGTTGGAAATGCTCAACTGCCTGCCTAAACAACTGTTCAGAATCCCCTCCTACTGCTTGCATCGCCTGTTCAAAATAACAGCGGCCCAGCCAATATTGGGCATCGTTCTGTTGCTGAATTTGGTTATTTTTATCTTCGATTCCATCTAAAGCCTGATTCAGCTTTTCAATCGCTTCGTCAAATTTTTTGTTTTTGAATAACGCTACACCTTCGTTAATTAAACTCCAAACATTCATTACTTTATCCCTTTCTCAAAACAATCGGTTAAACGCCGTACCATCTCAATGCGCCTCTTCCCAATTCCTCCCCACGCCAACCTCCGCCACCAGCGGCACTTTCAACATCCCTTCGTCCACTTTCGCCATAATCTGCGGCAGTTTTTCTTTGACCAAATCCAGTTCGGCTTCGGGTACTTCCAATACCAATTCGTCATGCACCTGCATAATCAGTTTGCTTTGTAAGAGGTCGTCTGAAAGCCAGCGGGACACGTCTATCATGGCGCGTTTGATGAGGTCGGAGGCGGTGCCTTGCATGGGGGCGTTGATGGCGGCACGTTCGGCTCCGGCGCGGGCGTTGGCGTTTTTGTTGTGAATGTCAGGCAAGTAGAGGCGGCGGCTGAACAGGGTTTCGACAAAGCCTTGTGCGGCGGCTTGTTCTTTGGTGCGCTGCATGTATTCGGCGACGCCGGGATAGCGGGCGAAGTAGCGGTCGATAAAGTTTTTGGCGGAGATGTTGTCGATGCCCAATGATTTGGCAAGGCCGTATTGGCCCATGCCGTAGATCAGGCCGAAGTTGATGGTTTTGGCGTAGCGACGTTGTTCGGACGAGACGTTTTCGGGGGCGATGCCGAATACTTCGGCGGCAGTGCGGCGGTGTACGTCTTCGCCGTTTTGGAATGCGGCGATGAGGGTTTTGTCGCCGGAGAGGTGCGCCATGATGCGCAGCTCGATTTGGGAATAGTCGGCGGAAACGATGACGCTGCCTTGCGGTGCGGTGAAGGCGCGGCGTACGCGGCGTCCTTCGGTAGTGCGGATGGGGATGTTTTGCAGGTTGGGGTTGTTGCTGGCGAGGCGGCCGGTAATGGCGACGGCTTGGGCGTAGGTGGTGTGCACGCGGCCATCTTTGGGGGAAATCATTTCGGGCAGTTTGTCGGTGTAGGTGGATTTGAGTTTTGCCAGGCTGCGGTTTTGCAGGATGATTTTGGGCAGGGGGTAGTCAGGCGCGAGCTGTTCGAGCACGGCTTCGTTGGTGGAAATGCCGCCTTTGGCGGTTTTTTTCAGGCCTTTGGTGGGAATGCCCATTTTGTCGAACAGGATTTCTTGAAGCTGTTTGGGCGAGTTGAGGTTGAACGGCTGGCCTGCGGCGGCGTAGGCTTCTTGTTCGAGCTTCATCAGCTCGGCGCCGAGTTCCGCGCTTTGGCGAGCGAGTTCGGCACGGTCGATTTGCACGCCGTTGCGTTCCATTTCGAACAATACCTGCGCGACGGGCAGCTCCATTTTTTCATACATTTCAAGCTGTTTGGCGTCCATTTGCGCGCGCAGGTGCGCTTCGAGGCGCAAGGCAAAATCGGCATCTTGTGCGGCGTATTCGGTCGCTTGCCCGATGGCGACGTCGGCAAAACCGATTTGCTTCGCGCCTTTGCCGCACAGCGATTCGTAGGTAATGGTTTCCAAGCCCAGCCAGCGCTCGGACAATTCGTCCAAACCGTGTCCAAGATGGCTCTCAATGATGTAGGAAGCAAGCATGGCGTCGCCGGCAATGCCGTTCAGGGCGATGCCGTAGTTGGCGAAAACGTGTTGGTCGTATTTGAGGTTTTGCCCGATTTTTTTCAGGGCGGGGTTTTCCAAATGCGGTTTCAGACGGCCTAATACGTCTTGCAAATCAAGCTGTTCGGGTACGGCGGTCAGGCTGTGGCCTACGGGGATGTAAACCGCTTCGCCTGCTTGGAACGCGATGCTGATGCCGACCAACGAGGCGTTCATCGCGTCTAGGGACGTGGTTTCCGTGTCGATGCCGATTGTGTCCGCCTGCGACAATTTATCCAACAAGGCGGCAAACTGCGCTTCGGTGGTAATGGCTTGATAATCCAGTTTTTCAGGGGCTGGGGCAAGTTCGGGTTGTTTTTCAGGCTGTATTTCCATCGCCAATGCTGCCTGTTCGCCGATATGCTCGCTGCCGAATAAATCTGTGTTTTGCGCTTCGTGCATACGGCTCTCCGCCTCTTTCAACCAAGTGCGGAAACCCCAGCGTTTGAAATCGACAACCAGCTGCGCCCATTTCGGCGTAATGCGGCGCAGGCTTTCAAGGCCGTCTGAAAGCTCGGTGTGCAAATCCACATCGGTTTTAATCGTTACTAAGTCATACGACAGCGGCAGTTGTTCCAAAGCGGCTTGCAGGTTTTCGCCGACCTTGCCTTTGACTTCGGCAGCGTGTTCCATCACGCCGGCCAGCGAGCCGTAGGCTTCCAGCCACTTCACCGCCGTTTTCGGGCCGCATTTTTCCACGCCCGGCACATTGTCCACCTTGTCGCCCATCAGCGCGAGATAATCGCGGATTTGGTCGGGGCGTACGCCGAATTTTTCCTTCACGCCTTCAATGTCCAGCGTTTCACCGCTCATCGTGTTCACCAGCGTCACACGCTCGTTTACCAACTGTGCCATGTCCTTATCGCCGGTAGATACCACCACGTTCCACCCTGCTTCGCTAGCCATCTTAGCCAAAGTGCCGATAACGTCGTCCGCTTCTACCTGCGGAATCACCAGCACAGGCCAGCCCATCAGGCGCACCAAATCCGGCAAGGCTTCCGCCTGCGGGCGCAAATCGTCCGGCATCGGCGGACGCGTCGCCTTGTAGTTGGGGAACATCTCGTGGCGGAAATTCTTACCCTTCGCATCAAATACCACCGCGCAATAGTCATGCACATAATCCGCACGCAGCCGGCGCAGCATGTTCAACACACCATACATCGCTCCAGTCGGCGCACCGTCTGGCGCAGACAAATTCTGCCCCATAGCATGATAGGCGCGGTAAAGATAAGAAGAGCCGTCAACGAGAAGGAGTGTGGGTTTGTTGGACATGGAGAACCTGCTGTGTGTATGAAAATAATGTACGGATTATAAAGGAAAAGGCCGTCTGAAAACCGAAAATCAAGTTTCAGACGGCCTGATGTTTACATAAATATACGGTTTCAGGTATTGCGTCTCAGAATCCCATCTTATATATTTGTATTCAAATGAATACAAACCAAAGCAAACGAATATGAATGCAACGAACCGTATCCCAATTAGTGTGCGCATCACTCAGGAAGATGCTGATTTTATTGCCGAACTCAAAATCGAAGGTGCGAATACGCCGTCTGAAAAAATCCGCGAATTGCTCAAGCTGGCGCGCTTGGCGCATACGCAGACACGCGATTACGGCTCTGCACTGACGGCGCAGGAGCAATTTTTACAAGCAGCAAAACACGAAATCTTGCACGCAGAAAAGCAGGCCGGAGTGCATTCACATATCGTAGCGAGATTGTTTGAACAGCTTCCCGACTTGGGCGCAACACTCGCCGCCGACCTGCCCGAAGAAGCCGACCTCGACGATTTGAAAAAATACGAGCGCGAACTGATGTGGCGCATCGTCCGCCTCACGGACAGCATCTTGCAACTCGCCGTAACCGGCAAAGGCGCGGCATACGACGATACCGTGCTGCAACAGCTTGAAAACACTTTGAAACTAGCAAAGATTGTACAGCAGGCAAATGAAGTTTAAGACTGCCGCCATACCAAATGAAACAAACACATTTTAGTGAAAGGAAAATCCAAATGAGCGAAACCCTATCCCGCCGAGTAGGCCGTCTGGTAAGCGGCGGTTTTCATGCCTTGATTGATGCGGCAGAAAACCTTGCGCCTGAGGCGGTCATGAACGAGAGCATCCGCGAAATCGAGCGGGCGGTGGACGAAGTGCGTGCCGAATTGGGCAAAGTGTTGGCGCAGAAACACCTTGCCGCCAAGAAAATGGCGGCCGAAAGCAACCGCCACGAAGCCATCGATGCCAACCTGCAAGCCGCCGTAGCCGCGGGGCGCGACGACCTTGCCGAAGCGGGCATCGCCGAACAAATGGACATCGAAGCGCGTCTGCCTGTTTTGGAAAACACCATCGCCGACTGCGCCGCGCAGGAAAAAGAACTTGAGGGCTTTATCGCCGCCTTGCAGGCGAAAAAACGCGAGATGCAGCAGTTACAAGACTGGCGCGCCGCGCAGCAAAGCGCGGGCGCAGGCAAAGCGGCAGGCGGCAGCGACCTTAACCGCATCGCCCGTGATGCCGAAAAAAGCGGCAACGCTTTCGACCGCGTGATGGGACGTCAGAACGCGGTACACAGCAGCACCGATGCCGCGCAGTTGGCAAAATTGAAGGAATTGGAAGACTTGAGCCGCAACAACCGTATTGCCGAACGATTGGCGGCGTTGAAGGCGGGGAAATAAGTTTTCAGACGACCTCCTTTGTCGGAAAGGTCGTCTGAAAAAAAAACGCCGCGCGGAGCTTGTCCATGCGGCGTATGGCGGAACAAATCAGTAGTCGATGCGTTCGCTGATAATCCGTAAATCCGGCCATGAGAAAACGATGTCGTATTCGCGTCCGTTTTTGAAGGCTTCAGCTTTCAATACGGGGCGGCCGCGGCGGTCATCGGCTTCGATTTCGTGCACTTGGTAGCCGCGTCGTTCGAGAATCCGCATCACTTGTGCGCGTTTTTGTTCGAAAGACGGATCGCTGTAAATTTGGTGTTCGATGTAGTCGTCATCGTAATACTTGCCGTCGCGGTAACGGTAGTCGTCATAACGGTCGTAATCGCGCTCATAGCGGTCGTCGTAACGATCATCATAGCGGTCATAACGCTGCTCGTAGCGGTCGGTACGATAGTCGTCATCGTAATAGTCGTAAGGATAAGGGGCGGCGCATGCGGTCAGTGCGATACTGCCTAAGAGTAATACCGGTAAAAGTTTTTTCATGTCGTATCCTTTTGGGACGTGGGGTAAGTAAAGAATATTCGGAAGCGGATTATAAATCGACGCGTTCTACGAGAATGTTCAAATCGGGATAAGACATCACGATTTTGTATTCCAAGCTGCCTTTGTAGGCCTCAAATTCCAAAACGGGTCTTGCCCAATAGAGGTCGGTGTCGAAATCGTGGACTTCGTAGCCTCTGTTATGCAGGATGGACAAAGCGCGGTCGTGGTGTTGCGCGAACGCGGGATCTGTCTCCATGCGGTATTGGGCGTAGTCTTCGTAAAGGTCGAAACCTTCTGCTGCAAGAAAAATGGCGCAAACAGCGGCGACAGGAAGCAGCAATTTTTTCAAAAGCGGTTTGGACGGCTTTGTATATTGCGACTGAGAATGTTTCATTTCGTTCCCTTTGCGTCTGTTGTCGGTATAGACATTTAAACACGCAGGACTTAGGGAAAAGTTAGGAGCGGTTTCAGACGACCTTTCTTTACGATACACACAGGTCGTCTGAAAAATAGGGGAATTTGATGATTTTTGCCATTTTGATCGGTTTGCTAACCGCCGTATTGCTTTACTTTGTGATGTTTAAGGATTGGGACGAATTTGTAGAATGCGTCGAATTCTATTGCACACCCGACATCATCAGCGCGCTGCGGGGGCGGTATTGGGATGACGTATGGGCGGAAACCAAAATCCTGCTGTGGCTGAGCATCAGCGTGATAGCCGGCGTATCTGCCTATTTCTGGCTCGAATAGAACCGACGTTTTAAGGCTGATACGGTCTTATTACCGCGAACAGTAAATGATTGAAAGGAATGTCAAAATGAGCAAAAAACACACCTACCGCACCACTGCAACATGGACGGGCAATCTCGGCGAAGGCACTTCATCCTACACCGCTTATTTGCGCAACTTTACCGTTTCCGCCGAGGGCAAGCCCGACCTGCACGGTTCCGCCGACCCGGCCTTCCGCGGCGATGCGAACCGCTGGAACCCCGAAGAAATGCTGTTGGCTGCCGTTTCTGCCTGCCACAAACTATGGTACCTGCACCTGTGTGCCAACGCGGGCATCTGCGTTACCGCCTACACCGATCATGCCGAAGCGGTGATGGACGAAGGCGGGAATGGGAGCGCGGGGCGTTTCGTCTCCGCCGTGTTGAAGCCGTGCGTTACCATCGCCGCAGGAAACGACCGCTCCAAGGCTTTGGAACTGCATCACGAAGCGCACCGTCTGTGTTTCATCGCCAACTCGGTCAACTTTCCGATTGAATGCCGCGCCGAAATTGAGAGCGGAGAGGTCGTCTGAAAACCGAATGTCTGTTTGGGATGCACGGATAGGTCAAATTCAAATAAGACATACCTAATGCCGTCATTCCCGCGCAGGCGGGAATCCAGACCTCGATTCTAGAAGTATTATTTGTCTATTTAAGGTTGTCTGAAAGTTGATAGAACAAGGAACGGAATATGTGGAATTTAATCAACGCCCCCGAAACGGAAATCTTCGGCATCGCCATCGCGCTGATGGTTTTGCTCGGCGTATTGGAAGTCATCTCCATGCTGGCGGGCGGCATCAGCGACTGGCTGGACAACCTGCTGCCCGACAGCTTGACCGAAACCGCGCACGCCGAAGTCGGGCTGGACGCTGCGGACGCAGGCGTGTTCGTCAGGTTTCTGAGCTGGCTGTATGTCGGTCGCGTGCCGGTGTTGATGCTGATGGTGGTGTTCCTTGCCGTGTACGGATTGACGGGCTACCTGTTTCAGACGACCTTTGCCGCCGTGTTCGGCAGCTATCTGAACGGATGGCTGGCGGCGGTAGCCGTGTGGTTCATTTCGCTGCCGCTGGTGCGCCTGACGGCGGGCGGACTGTACAAAATCATGCCCAAAGACGAAACCACCGCCGTTTCGCAGGAAAGCCTAATCGGACGCATCGGCACAGTGGTGCTGGGCGAAGCACGGTCAGGCAGCGCGGCGCAGGTGCGGGTGAAGGATGTATATGGTCAACAGCATTATGTGATGGCAGAACCGGATTCTGACGAAGTGTTGAAACAGGGCGACGCGGTGTTGCTGGTGTCGCTGGAGGGAAATACGTTTAAGGCAATTTTGAATCCGAGCGGGAGTTTGGTGGATTGAGGTCGTCTGAAAAGATAAACGTCGGTTTGCAATGAAGCATCATTTTTATCAGATTAGAAAAACAAAACGGGGATAGATATGGATCATTTGGCGCAGTCTGGGCGTGATATGCAATCCCGTATCGAAGCGTTGAAAAACAAGCTGCCGCGAGGGGTTATCGTTGTCGGCGACGGGCTGCTGTTTAAACATTCGTTATTTAGAGGTTTGTTGTTTCAACCCTTGGTTGCTTTCTTGTTCGGCCTCATCGGCGTGGGCGGCGTCTGGCTGAAGACGGTGAAATGGATGGATCCATCGTTTTCAAGCCACATGACTTGGCTGCTGGCTATTGTACTCACGCTATTGTGGTTGTGGCGCGTGGAACGTTGGTGGTGCGGGCTGACTACCCGGAAATCGATTTATATTGATCACGAAAAATTGATTATTTACGGTGCATTCGGACGCATCCGTTATCAAGGCGGACATGATGGAGCTTACAGGAAGTTTGACCATATACGGAACATCGTTGGAGTCAGTCTAATTACCGAACGCAAAGGAACAACATTAATCGGCAGGCTGCTGGGCTTAGGAAGACACAATATTTGTACAACAACTTCCCAAAACGCATTTATTGAATTAACAGGTTGGCAGTGGAATTCAAGGTAAGATACCCAGCTATCAGACTGCGAAAAAAGAAACACCCAAGAATATTGATAAAACACAAAACAATAATCAGGAAAACAAATTTGTATGGATAACTCTCTTAACAACGAGCCAAGTTTGGAAAAATCCAACTCGGCAGCATTATGGCTGAAACGGACAGCGGCCTTAATATTGTGGCTTGCCGCGTTTCTGTCGGGTGTAACGGCTTTGTATGGTCTGACCAGAGCGGGCAGTGAACCTGCAAATCTGATACTCGTCGCCTTATTGTCGGTAGGGGCGTGGTACGGTATCTATTTCGGCGGACGACTGACAGGCTGGTTCAGGTCGTCTGAAAACCCGCAAATCCGCTACCCCGCCATTCATTGGGCAATATGGACGCTTGAAACATTTTTCGCCTTATTTTTTGCAAGCATCATTTTCGATAAACAAAACATAGGATTGGTGGTTTTTTGCCTGATTTTTAGCGGCTTGGCGGGTGTGTCTGCATATTTGCGCGGTAAACGGCTGATTGCCGATTACCGGCTACGGAAAAATACCGAAGTCCGCGCAACGGTAGGGCGGCTGATATGGAGCTTTATTTTTGCACTGTTATGGTCGGCAACCATCTTGCTCTGCCTGTATGCGCTTCTGCGCCAAATGGTATTGCCTGAAGGAATTGAGCCTGCTACTTTCTGCTTTATCTTCATCCTAACCGTACTGTCGGGATGCGCTGCATATTACTGCTGGAATGGGTTGGCAAAATTGTTCCAAAAATATGCACAACAACAGAAAACGTGGTAGGTCAGATTCAAGAATCCGACGAATCGTTCCGCTTCAGCCGTATTGCACATAACCCAAATTGTCGGATTCAAGAATCCGAGTACCTTTAAAACCCCAGATTTTTAACCTTTTCAGACGACCCCAAACCCTAAAAAAACCGTCTGAACCCACGCCCCTCAAGGGTATATCGACAACAAGAAAGGAAAACCCATGAACTTAGTTTCCATCGGCATCATCGCCGGCGTCATACTCGTCGCGCTATTCGTACTCGGTCTCATCCTCACCCGCCTGTACCGCCGCGCCAGCAAAGAAGTCTCCTTCGTCCGTACCGGTTTCGGTGGCGAAAAAGTCATCATGAACGGCGGCGCGATGGTGCTGCCCGTGCTGCACGAAATCATCCCCGTCAACATGAACACATTGCGCCTCGAAGTGCGCCGCGCGGCGCAGCAGGCGTTGATTACCCGCGACCGGATGCGCGTCGATGTGATGGCGGAGTTTTACGTCCGCGTCAAACCCAGCGCCGAGAGCATCGCCACCGCAGCGCAAACGCTGGGTATGAAAACCATGTCGCCCGACGAATTGAAAGACCTCGTCGAAGGTAAATTCGTCGATGCCCTACGCGCCGTTGCCGCTGAAATGGCGATGGAAGAGCTGCACGAGAAACGTGTTGATTTCGTTCAAAAAGTGCAACAAGTCGTCAGCGAAGATTTGTTTAAAAACGGCCTCGAACTCGAAACCGTTTCCCTGACCGGCCTCGATCAAACCAGCTTTGAGTTTTTCAACCCGCAAAATGCCTTTGACGCGGAAGGTCTGACCAAACTGACCGAAACCATCGAAGGCCGCCGCAAAAAACGTAACGAAATCGAACAAGACACCGATTTGGCGATTAAAACCAAAAACCTCGAAGCCGAGCAGCAACGCTTGAAAATCTCGCGCGAAGAAGAATACGCCAAACTCGAACAAGAACGCGAAATCGCCGTGCGCCGCGCCGAACAGGAAGCCAGCATCGCTGAGCAGGAAGCGCAGAAAAAACGCGAAGCGGAAGAAGCCAAAATTGCCGCCGAACGCGAAGTGGATTTGAAACGCATCGCCGCCGAACGCGACATTAAAAACGAAGACATCCGCAAAGCCCAAGCCGTCGAGCAGGCGGAGGTCGAACGCCGCAAAGCTATTGAGCTTGCCGAACAAGACCGCGCCATCGCCGTTGCCGAGAAATCGCGTGCCGAATCCGAAGCCAAAGCCGAGGCCGACAAAGCCCGTGCCGCCGCCGTGCGTGAAGAAGAGAGCGTGATTACCGTGCGCGAAACCGAACGCGCCGAACGTGCCAAAGCCGTCGAGCTGATTGCCGCCGAAGAAGCCGCGCAAAAAGATGCGATTTCGCTTACCGTCGCTGCGGAAGCCGAGAAACAGGCCGCGCAAGACCGTGCCGAAGCCGTGCGCATCGCCGCCGAAGCCGAAGCCGAGAAACAACGCCTGCAAGCCAAAGGTGAAGCCGATGCCAAAGTCCTGCTGGCACAAGCGCAAGAGCAGCAATACAAAGTCGATGCCGAAGGTACCCGTGCCGTGAACGAAGCCGCCAACGTCCTGAGCGTCGAGCAAGTCGAAATGCAAGTGCGCCTCGCCCTCTTAAAACACCTGCCCGACATCATCCGCGAATCCGTGCGCCCGATGGAAAACATCGACGACATCAAGATTCTGCAAGTCAACGGCTTGGGCGGATTCAGCGGCGCTGCCAACGGCTCCGAAGGCGTGTCGGACGGACAAACCACACAAGCCAGCCTTGCAGACCAAATGGTCAACAGTGCCCTGCGCTACCGCAGCCAAGCCCCGTTGGTTGACGGTCTCTTGAAAGAGTTGGGACTGAATGGTGGCGACATCAACGGTCTGACCCAAGGACTGGATAAAACCATCGACCAATCATAAACGAATGCCGCAATAATGATTTAAAGGCCGTCTGAAACTTTTCAGACGGCCTTTTTTGTATGCGAGCTCAGAAAAACGCTAATATTTTCAATACTGATAAATTCAAATCTGTTGCGGCTGCGATAAATTAGGAATCATCTAATCTATTTTTGAGGATAAAAAGATTGGGCAGGCTATTTTAAATGACTCACAAGGCTAGCTGCTTCGACAATGACCCACCAACAATTTAATCATAAAAGCCGGTTCTACCATTTCGATTTCAAACTTGCCATCTACTCATCTATCGACATTTCAATATCAAGCCGCTTATCTTCAGACAAATAAAAAAGCACAACATTTCGTTGTGCTTTTTCTTGATGAACCCACATTACTTGTTTTTTTGCGAACGAAGGTAATCCAAAGTTTTCAGCTGGGCAATGGCAGCTGCCAATGCTTTGTGCGCTTCGGCCAAAGATTTTTCGTCTCTGGCTTCAGAAACACCTGTTTCGGCTGCTTTTTTAGCTGCTTCAGCACGCGCCTGATCCATTTCTGTACTGCGGACGGCAACGTCTGCCAATACTGTGATCTTATCAGGCTGTACTTCTAAAACGCCACCGGAAACGGCAACCAGCACTTCTTCAGCTTCACCCGGAACAGTCAAACGCAATGCGCCGGGGCGTACCAAACTCATAATCGGCTCGTGTCGTGGATAAATACCAAGCTCACCTTGAACGGTCGGAACCACCACAAAGCTGGCCTCGCCCGAATAGATGTTTTGCTCGCTACTAACCACTTCAACTTGCATGGTGCTCATGCCGGCCTCCTTAGTTTAAGGTTTTCGCTTTCTCAGCCGCTTCTTCGATACCGCCTACCATGTAGAACGCTTGTTCAGGCAGATGGTCGTATTCGCCGTTCAAGATGGCTTTAAAGCCAGCGATAGTGTCACGCAATGGAACGTATTTGCCTGGAGAACCGGTAAATACTTCGGCAACGTGGAACGGTTGAGACAGGAAGCGTTGGATTTTACGGGCACGCATCACAGTCAGTTTGTCTTCGTCAGACAATTCGTCCATACCCAGAATGGCAATAATGTCGCGCAATTCTTTGTATTTTTGCAGAGTAGACTGTACACCGCGCGCTACGTCGTAGTGTTCTTGACCCAATACCATCGGATCCAATTGGCGTGAAGTGGAATCAAGCGGGTCAACTGCCGGGTAAATACCCAAAGATGCAATATCACGGCTCAATACGACGGTGGCGTCCAAGTGGGCGAAAGTTGTCGCTGGAGACGGGTCAGTCAAGTCATCCGCAGGTACATATACGGCTTGGATGGAAGTAATGGAACCAGTTTGGGTAGAGGTAATACGCTCTTGCAAACGACCCATTTCTTCAGCCAATGTCGGTTGGTAACCCACTGCAGAAGGCATACGGCCCAACAGTGCAGATACTTCGGTACCGGCCAGAGTGTAACGGTAGATGTTGTCAACGAAGAACAATACGTCGCGACCTTTACCGTTTTCGTCTTTTTCGTCACGGAAGTATTCGGCCATAGTCAAACCGGTCAAAGCAACGCGCAGACGGTTGCCCGGAGGTTCGTTCATTTGGCCATACACCATGGCTACTTTATCCAATACGTTGGAATCTTTCATCTCGTGGTAGAAGTCGTTACCTTCACGGGTACGTTCACCCACACCTGCGAACACGGACAGACCGCTGTGCGCTTTGGCGATGTTGTTGATCAATTCCATCATGTTCACGGTTTTGCCCACACCGGCACCACCGAACAGACCTACTTTACCGCCCTTAGCAAACGGACACAGCAAGTCGATCACTTTAATACCGGTTTCCAGCAATTCGGTAGTTGAAGACAACTCGTCGAATTTCGGAGCAGTTTGGTGAATGGCACGGCTCTTGTCGGTATCGATCGGACCTGCTTCATCAACAGGCGTACCCAATACGTCGACAATACGACCCAATGTACCTTTACCTACCGGCACAGTGATTGGCGCACCAGTATTGCTTACAGACATGCCGCGTTTCAGGCCGTCTGAACTACCCATTGCAATAGTACGGACAACGCCGTCACCCAGAAGCTGTTGAACTTCCAGAGTCAGACCGTTCTCGTCCAATTTCAGGGCATCGTAAACATGCGGGATAGCGTCGCGTGGAAATTCCACGTCAACCACCGCACCAATAACTTGTACGATTTTGCCTTGGCTCATTATCGTATCCTAATTTCCTGTTCAGGCTTCAGACGGCATTAAACTGCCGCTGCACCTGCTACAATTTCTGACAATTCTGTGGTAATCGCAGCTTGACGCGATTTGTTGTACACCAAGCGCAATTCTTTAATGGCATTGCCTGCGTTGTCGGTTGCGGCTTTCATCGCTACCATACGCGCGGCTTGTTCGGATGCCATGTTGTCGCTCAATGCCTGATAAACCACAGACTCTAAATAGCGGCGAACCAAATATTCCAATACGGCGATAGGACTCGGCTCGTAGCGGTATTCCCAAGTAAATGAAGAATGACCCGCTTCGTCGTCAATAACGTTTTCACCGATAGGCAGCAAAACTTCCATACGCGGCTCTTGGCGCATTGTATTGACAAAACGTGAGTAAACCATATGGATACGGTCTAATTCATGCTTCTCATAACGTTGGAAGATTTCGGTCAGAGGTCCGAGCAGCAATTCCATTTTTGGGGTATCGCCCAAATTGGTTGCGCTGGCAATAACATTCAAACCGATGCTTTGGCATGCAGCCAAACCTTTACTACCCAGGCACACGACTTCGACTTCGATGCCTTGTTCCTGATACTCTTGAACTTGCGCCAAAAACTTTTTCAGTACGTTTGCGTTCAAGCCACCGCACAAACCTTTATCCGAGGTAATCAAAATGAAACCGGCACGACGCACTTCGCGGTGCGGCTCCAACAATTTGATACCATGATCGGCATGGGTCTGTGCAAGATGGCTCATCACTGTACGCACTTTTTCGGCGTACGGACGCGCTAAGCGCATCCGGTCTTGAGTCTTCCGCATTTTAGAGGTCGACACCATTTGCATCGCTTTAGTGATCTTTTGGGTATTTTGAACACTACGGATTTTGGTGAGAATCTCTTTTCCGACTGCCATTTCAGACTCCTTTCATCTCAATACTTATGCTTGGTAAGCGTAAGAAGATTTGAAAGATTTCATGGCTTCGGTTAATGCTTTTTCGCTTTCGTCAGACATTGCGCCTGATGCATTAATCGCTTCCAGAACCTCAGGATGTTGCGTACGTACGAAACTCAAGAATTCTGCTTCGAAAGCCAAGGCTTTGGATACCGGAACATCTGCGTAAGAACCGTTGTTGATCGCCCACAAAGTCAATGCCATTTCGGCAGTATTCAATGTGCTGAATTGTTTTTGTTTCATCAATTCAGTAACCACTTCACCGTGTTGCAGCTGTTTGCGTGTTGCTTCGTCCAAATCGGAAGCAAATTGCGAGAACGCCGCCAATTCACGGTACTGTGCCAACGCCAAACGGATACCGCCACCCAGTTTTTTGATAACTTTGGTTTGTGCTGCACCACCCACGCGCGATACGGAAATACCGGCATTGATTGCAGGACGGATACCGGCGTTGAACAAGTCGGTTTCCAAGAAGATTTGGCCGTCTGTAATCGAAATTACGTTGGTTGGTACGAATGCTGATACGTCACCGGCTTGGGTTTCAATAATTGGCAACGCAGTCAGAGAACCGGTTTTGCCTTTTACTTCGCCATTGGTCAGTTTTTCAACTTCGTTTTCGCTGACGCGGGCCGCACGTTCCAACAGACGGGAGTGCAGGTAGAATACGTCGCCAGGATATGCTTCACGACCAGGAGGACGGCGCAACAGCAGGGAAATTTGACGGTATGCAACGGCTTGTTTAGACAAGTCATCGTATACGATCAGTGCATCTTCACCACGGTCACGGAAGAATTCACCCATGGTACAACCGGAGTAAGGAGCGATGTATTGCAGTGCAGCGGCTTCAGAAGCAGTTGCAGCAACTACGATAGTGTGTTCCATCGCGCCATGCTCTTCCAATTTGCGTACTACGTTGGCAATAGAAGATGCTTTTTGACCGATAGCCACATAAATACAGATAACGCCTGTACCTTTTTGGTTAACGATGGCATCCAGTGCTACGGCAGTTTTACCGGTTTGACGGTCACCAATGATCAACTCACGTTGGCCACGACCAACCGGAACCATAGAGTCAATGGCTTTCAGGCCGGTTTGCATTGGTTGGTCAACCGATTTACGCGCAATCACACCTGGTGCAATTTTTTCGATTGGAGCAGTCAATGTTGTGTTGATTGGACCTTTACCATCGATAGGACGACCCAATGCATCAACTACACGGCCAACCAGTTCGCGACCGATCGGCACTTCCAAAATACGGCCGGTACAGGTAACTGTATCGCCTTCTTTAATGTGTTCGTACTCACCCAACACTACGGCACCGACGGAGTCACGCTCCAAGTTCATGGCCAGACCGAAAGTGTTACCGGGGAATTCGAGCATCTCACCTTGCATCGCGTCTGACAAGCCATGAATGCGCACAATGCCGTCTGTAACAGAAACAACGGTACCACGGGTACGCACTTCTGCATCGACGGACAGATTTTCGATTTTGGCTTTAATCAAATCGCTAATTTCAGCAGGATTAAGCTGCATGAAAACTCTCCTAATTTGTCATAGTCGCATACAAAGCATTCAGTTTGCCTTGTACGGACAAATCCAAGACCTGATCACCCACTTCTACTTTGATGCCGCCAATTAATTCAGGGGCAACTTTAGTTACCACATCCAATTTGCTGTTGAAGCGTTTTGTCAGGATATCGGTAACATCGGCCAGCTGCTGAGAACTGAGTTCATACGCGCTGTAAATTACTGCCGATTTCGTATTGTTGTGTATCAAGGTCAAATCTTGATATTGGGCATAAATTTCCGGCAATACCAGCAAACGCTTTTGCTCGGCCAAAACGGTAATGAAATTTGCCAATTCGACATTTTTGATACCGACAAGACCTTTGAGCGTTTCTGCTTTTTCGGAAGCTCCCGTTTCCGGTTGCTCAATGAAAGCAATGACTTTCTCATCTTGAACAACCGCTGCGAGTTCTTTCAGTTCGCCCAACCAAGACTCGATTTGGTTTTTTTCCTGAGCCAGACTGAACAATGCTTTCGCATAAGGTCTGGCAATCGTTGCGAACTCTGCCATAAGATTACAGCTCCTGTTTTAAGGTACTGAGCAAATCTGCATGTTTGGAAGCATCAACTTCCTTACGCAAGATAGATTCCGCACCTTTAACAGCCAGTGTAGCAACCTGTTCGCGCAATACTTCGCGCGCACGGTTAACTTCTTGCTCCACGTCAGCTTTTGCTTGGGCTGCAATGCGTGCTGCTTCATGAGAAGCTTGCTCTTTGGCTTCTTCTACAATTTTTGCAGCACGTTTTTCGGCGTTGGCAACCATTTCGGTTACCTGATTACGCCCTTCGGCCATAAGTTCTGCAACTTTTTTCTCTGCCTGCTCAAAATCGCTCTTACCGCGCTCGGCAGCAGCCAAACCCTCGGCGATTTTTGCAGCACGCTCATCCAACGCTTTGGCAATCGGAGGCCATACGAATTTCATCGTAAACCAAACCAAACCAAAGAAAACCAGGATTTGCGCAAATAAGGTTGCATTAATATTCACGTTACTTAACCTTCGTATCTGGGTTAATCAAACAGACCATAAGCCTGTATCTGAACGGATCGCTCCGTCTTGATTACGCAGCACCAAACGGGTTAACGAAGGCGAACAACAGGGCAATAGCCACACCGATCAAGAAGGCCGCATCAATCAGACCAGCAATCAAGAACAGTTTGGTTTGCAGAGGACCGATCAGCTCAGGTTGACGAGCAGAAGATTCCAAGTATTTAGAACCAACCATTGCGATACCGATAGAGGCACCCAATGCACCCAAGGCAACGATCAAACCACATGCGATAGCAATCAAACCCATTTTTAAACTCCTTAAAATAGTAAAGGTTAAACTACAAAAAACAAACTACGAAAAAACTACTTGATTAGTGTGCATCATGCGCTTGTCCGATATATACGAACGCCAACGCCATGAAAATAAATGCCTGCAAGGTGATAACCAAAATGTGGAAAATCGCCCAAGCCAAACCGGCAATCAGGTGGAACACAAATAAAATTGGATCCAAAGTTTCGATACTGCCGGTTGATGCCCATGCACCACCCAACAAAGCAATCAGCAAGAACACCAGCTCACCGGCATACATATTACCAAACAACCGCATACCGTGGGATACGGTTTTGGACAAGAACTCTACCAAGTTCAACAAGAAGTTGGCCGGAGCAAGCATCGGACCAAAAGGCGCACTGAACAATTCGTGAATCCAACCGCCAAAGCCTTTGATTTTGATATTGTAATAAATACATACCAACAATACGCCAATTGCCAGAGCCAAAGTGGTATTCAAGTCAGCAGTCGGTACGACACGCAACAGTGCGTGATGATTACCGGTAACGCCTTGCCATACCATTGGCAGCAAATCAACTGGCAACATATCCATGGCGTTCATCAAGAAAATCCAGACAAACAGAGTCAAGCCTAAAGGCGCAACAGCTTTACGCGATTGTTCGTTATGAATAATGCTCTTACACATGTTATCCACGAATTCGAACAGAATTTCAACAGCCGCCTGAAAACGACCGGGTACGCCAGCCGTTGCTTTTTTGGCTCCACGCCACAAAAGGAAGCTGCCGATTACGCCCAACAGAACGGCAAAAAAGATTGCATCAAGGTTAATGAACGAAAAATCAGCGATGTTTTTCAGTCCTTGACCCTGAGTAACATCCGACATACTGGTCAAGCTTTGCAAGTGGTGCTTGATGTAGTCGGCAGCGGTCATAGTTTCACCTGCCATAGTGTTTCACTCTCAACAATACTAAAAAAACCAAATGACTGACACTGAGTAACCCCAATAAGAATGGGAAAAATACCAGCGATTGATGCCATATCGCAAAAACGACCGACATAGATACCAGCGACAGCACTACTTTTAAAACCTCTCCACCGACAAACATCGAGCTTTGCAGATCGGGATTTCGTCGGGAAAACTTTAAAAGTAAAACTGCAACCAGGGTAGGTAAAATGTATGAAAATCCTCCCGCCAAAGCAGAGAGGAAGCCGGGCAATCCGGAAAATAACGCACAAACAACTGAAATTATTAACAATACAATCACTTGCAATGGGACTATCCGATTCATTGTACTTCACACCCCAAAAACGCAAGGTAAATTAATATAATCAAGAAGTTTGTTAACGTCAAGCAATATGTTAATCTTTGTGAACCTTTCACAGATAAATGATTAACACATATAAAACAAATCTTTGCAGGAACGGAGTTTAACACAAATTACATGTTGCTACACAGATTTTACAGAAGATTTTGATTTGTATTGTAAACATCTGTACGACCAGTCCTTTTATCAAAAATTCAGGCCGTCTGAAAATTTTTTTTTCAGACGGCCTGTTTATAAAACCGTTAAAACTCTTGATTAATGCCTAACTGTTTCAGCAAATATTCGAACGTTTCCGGCGTATCAAAATGCAGTATGATTTTGCCTTTTTTCTGATTGCTGGTTTTGACTTCGGCATTGACACCCAAACGCTCGGTCAGGACATCATTAATACGGCGGATATCCGGGCTGATGGTCTTGGCGGCTTCCGGTTTGGCTTTTTGATGCGCCAACTGGCTGCGGCGTTCTACCTCGCGTACCGACCAACCGTTTTTGACGGCTTTTTGCGCCAACTCCAATTGGTCAACCACATGCAAGGTCAGCAACGCACGGGCATGACCCATTTCCAGACGGCGTTGATAAAGCATTTCCTGAACCGGCTCAGGCAGGCTCAACAGGCGCAGGCTGTTGGAGATGGCACTACGGCTTTTACCGACGGCTTTTGCGATGGTTTCGTGAGTCAGGCCGAATTCATCGGCAAGGCGTTTCAAACCTTGCGCTTCTTCAATCGGATTGAGGTTTTCACGTTGCAGGTTTTCAATCAAACCCATGGCCAACGCGGTTTCGTCGCTGATGGTTTTGATAACGACGGGAATTTCGGTCAAACCGGCCAACTGGGAGGCGCGCCAACGGCGTTCGCCGGCAATCAATTCATATTGAGACAGACCACGCTCACGTACGATAACCGGCTGGATAATGCCTTGCGCTTTAATGGAATCGGCCAATTCCTGCAAAGCTTCGTCATCCATTTGCACACGCGCCTGATAGCGGCCGGGCTGAATATCGGCGATGGCAACCGTTGTCAGGCGGTCGCTACTGCTGCTGTCCACTGCATTGGAAATCAGCGAATCCAAACCGCGTCCCAATCCACCTTTTGCTTTTGCCATATTATTTTCCCTTTCAGACGGCCTCATTGTTGAAATGACGTATTCTATCGGATATTGCCGCTTTACGACAATTTGAATCACAATGATTTGACTATTGCCATTTATTTACGGAACGAAACCGCAAACACGCCCCTTAAAGCGTTACTCAAGCGAATTTCTTCCGCATTTTCCAACATGGCGCGCGTGATGTGTGTTTCCCTTATCGTATCTGCACCTAAATATAGTTGCGGCTGCTTCAATACCGCTTGGCGCATTACCCCGTTCAAAATATCCAAATCCAAAGACGGCGTGAGCCATTGTCCTTGATATTTGATGAACACATTGCTTCTTCCGCCCTCTAACAAAAGGCCGTCTGAATTGAAAAACAGGCTGTCAAATGCGCCCTGCCCTTCTGCCGTTTTCCATGCTTGGTCAAAAATTTCACGGCGCGTGGTTTTGAAACGGCGCAGATAATCGCGTTGGCTTAATGTGTGTTCACTCAAGATAACGTATTGCTGCCCATCCAATTCGGAAACAGCCGCATGACTCAATACAAGGCCGTCTGAAAACAAAGCGGCTTTGACTCTAAATAACCCACTTGGCAACGCATCTATATAGTGTTGGATTTTCTCTATTGTATTTTCAGGCCAAGTCAGGTTGAGCGCTTGTGCCGAGCTGTTCAGACGGCCTAAATGCAAATCAAGCAAACGACATTGTTTTCCTTCCACGCGCATGGTTTCAAAAATACCGAAATCAGGCCGCAATTCATTGAGGAAACGCGCCTTCCAACCACACTCGCGATATTCGGCTTCAGGATCGCTATCAATCACAATCCCCGAACCCACGCCATAAACACCTTGATAAAGGCCGTCTGAAACCGGCTTCAGGGATAAGGTGCGGATCACGACATTAAATACACCTTCAAATCCCAAACCCGTATCGCACGGATGCAAAAAGCCGATGCTGCCTGTGTACAAACTGCGCGGTTCGGATTCAAGAGACTCAATAATCTGCATACTCATTCGTTTGGGCGCTCCGGTAATACTGCCGCACGGGAAGGCTGCACGGAGAATATCAGCAACCGAAACATCAGGCAGCGCCTGCGCCTCGATGGCACTGGTCATCTGCCAAACACTGCCGAAACGGGAAACTTTAAACGGTTCAGGCACGCGTACTTTGCCCGTTTGCGCGATTTTACCGAGGTCGTTGCGCAACAAATCGACAATCATCACATTTTCAGCGCGATTTTTCGGGTCGTTTTGCAATTCAACGGCGCGGCGTTCATCTTGTCCATCATGAAGAATCGGCGCAGTGCCTTTCATCGGCTCGGTTGTGATCAGGCCGTCTGAATCGATTTTGAGGAAAAGTTCGGGAGAAAAACACAAAGTCCACGCTTCCTGCCCCGCCCCGTCGGGCAGACAAGACAAAACGGCATACGGCACAGGCTGACGCAAACGGCGGTAAAGCTGAATCGGATTGCCGTAAGTTTGCAGGTGCAGGCGTGCGGTGTAATTGATTTGATAGGTGTCGCCGCGGCGGATGGCTTCGTGGATTTGGTTGATATGCTCGAGATAATCGGCTTCGGATACGGAAAATCGGGGAGTGGAGATACCTGCCTCAAGGCCGTCTGAATGATTGGCCAGCCAGTTTTCGGCATCGATTTCGGAACAAGCAGCAAACCAGTGCAAACGCAAATTGCCACTGCGCACGGATGAAATATCCATCAGTGGCAATCCGAATTCGTAGTCTGCAAACAACACTGCATGCAGGCCTTTTTTCCAACCTGCCTGCAAAACATCATCCAACGACGCCAGTTCGTTATGATGAAAAAGGCAGCTTTCCACATGATTTTGATAGAGTTTTGCACGACCGCTTAACGCATCGTCGAACAGGGCGAAATAAGGCATAAGGCATGATGTATTATACAAATAGGCTGATTATACGCTGTTTTTACAAAAATTATCAAACAAGTCAGAAAAAATCGCTTATGTGTAATTTTATGTAGGCTAACACAGCATAAAGAGGTAAAATCAAGTCATACCACACCATATCATTTAAAACTTAATCGATAAGGAGACTTTATGGCAGACCACCAATTAGAACCGTTCGAGAATGTTGAACTGGGCGAGAAACAAGACCAGCTGCAAGTATTCGAAAAGGCTGTTTTGGAACACGAAGGACGCGGCACTGACGAAGATTCCGGCAGCGCACCGCTTCCTGCCAACTACCCATACAAACAACGTATGCGCCGCTCTGTTTACGAAAAAGAAAAACAGAAGCTGCAAATTGAATTGTTGAAAGTACAAAGCTGGGTTAAAGATTCCGGTCAGCGTATTGTCAGCCTGTTTGAAGGCCGCGACGCAGCCGGTAAAGGCGGTACCATCAAACGCTTCATGGAACACCTGAATCCGCGTGGCGCGCGCGTGGTTGCTTTAGAGAAACCAACCACTACCGAACGCGGCCAATGGTATTTCCAACGCTACATCCAAAACCTGCCGACCGCAGGCGAAATGGTATTCTTCGACCGATCATGGTACAACCGTGCCGGCGTAGAACGCGTCATGGGCTTCTGCGAACCTAACGAATACCTGCTCTTCATGCGTCAAACCCCTGAATTGGAACGCATGCTTGTTGCCAGCGGCATCCACCTGTTCAAATTCTGGTTCTCCGTATCCCGTGAAGAACAACTCCGCCGCTTCATCTCCCGTCGTGATGACCCCCTGAAACACTGGAAACTGTCCCCTGTGGACATCCAGTCGCTCGACCGCTGGGACGACTACACCGAAGCCAAAAACGCCATGTTCTTCCACACCCACACCGGCGACGCGCCTTGGGTCATCATCCGCTCCGACGACAAAAAACGTGCACGTTTGAACTGTATCCGCTACTTCCTGCATCAGCTGGACTATCCGGGCAAAGACGTGAAAGCCATCGGCAAAGTGGACGAGAAAATCGTTTTGGTTCCTGATACACGTTACAAAGAAAAAACTGTCGATCTCGGACACGATTAATTTGTAACCTTACCAAAGGCCGTCTGAAATTTCATCTTTCAGACGGCCTTTTCTTAATCCTCGCGATTCCAGTACGTTTTTTGTGCGAATACCAATTTATTGTCAGTGAATTTCACACTGTCCAAATTCAATGCCCAAACATCGCTTTTCATTACTCTGGCAGCAGGATGCGCTTTGTAATACAAAGACTGCGCCGCTTTCAAATCCGCTTCATCCTCAATCAAAGCGGCAGTCGCCGCAAACTGAATGCCGCTGATTTTCGTGATGCTGTCAGGCTGTCCGGCAATGGTACCGGCTACTTTGGCTGACCGGCTCATCATTCCTCCATGTTTCGTTTTCAAAGATGTCAGCACAATTAATCGGGCATTTGCCTCATCAAACACATAAAAACAACAAGCCGCCCAAACTTCGCCGTCTGCCGCAGCGGCAATACTGACGACATGATGATTGCTCAAAAATTTAACGATATTGGTAGGAATCGCTTGCATGATTTTTATCTTCCTTCTCAGTCGTAACTTATACTCAGGCCGTCTGAAACATCAGCCCTGCCAGCGCAGCACATTGTTTTGAATGATACCGAACAAGTCCAAAGCATGAGAGACGCTGTGTGTAATCATATCTTCGATGGATTCGGGCTTCTGATATAAAGCCGGAACGGGAGGAAACACAATACCTCCCATTTCTGTCACACGGCGCATATTTTCAATGTGCGCCAAATTTAACGGCGCTTCACGCACCATCAACACCAGCTTGCGCCGCTCTTTCAACGTTACATCCGCCGCACGGCTGAGCAAATTATCGGCAAATCCATGAGCAACCGAAGCCAAAGTTTTCATTGAACACGGCGCAATCAACATTCCATCCGTCAAAAACGATCCACTGGCAATACTTGCCCCGACATTACGGACGGAATGCACGACATCCGCCAAAGCATAAACATCTTCTTTAGTGTAATCCGTTTCCAAAGCACGGGTCATCTCCGCCCCTTGCGAAACCACCAAATGCGTTTCTACCTGATGCTCACGCAAAAGCTGCAAAGCCTTCACGCCATACTGAAAACCGCTGGCACCGCTGATGCCGACAACCAAACGCTTCATTGTATTTCCCTGTCTCGGCCTAAAGATAAATGAAAGGCAGATTCTCAAGACGAAAAAATAACCGCTAAAAAGCGGTTAGATTTTCTAATGTGGTGCCGACAGCGAGATTTGAACTCGCACAGCCTACGGCCACTACCCCCTCAAGATAGCGTGTCTACCAATTCCACCATGTCGGCATAAATCAAATTGTCTTACTGCTGCTGAGGATTCGGTGCAACAGGAGTTGTATTGTTTTGTGCAGGCGTTGCAGGCTTAGGAGCTTGCTGGGTCTGCTTCACATCGCTGAAGTCTAAACCGTGCTTACTGGAGTGGGTATGAATATACACCATCGCCATGCAGGTCGCAAAGAAAAATGTTGCGGCAATGGCAGTCGAGCGGCTCAAAAAGTTGGCGTTACCGGCAGAACCGAATACGCCTTGCGCGCTACCGCTGCCGGAACCGAACGTTGCGCCGGCATCCGCGCCTTTACCGTGTTGCAACAATACTAACACGATTACGGCTAAAGCGGAAATAATATTAATGATCCAGATAAGGGTTTTAAAGGCTTCCATATGTTTTCTACGAGGCTTGTGCTGCGTTGATGATGGCGGTAAAGGAGTCATATGATAATGACGCGCCACCAACCAATGCGCCGTCTACATGAGGTACTGCGAAGATGTCGGCCGCGTTATCCGCTTTCACACTTCCGCCGTAAAGAACGCGGATTTTAACATCGCTTCCGCACAAAGACAAGATTTCTTTGTAGATAAATGCGTGCATGTCGGCGATTTGTTCGACGGTGGCAACTTTGCCTGTACCGATCGCCCAAACTGGCTCGTAGGCAATGGCGATGTTTTTGGTGTTTAAACCTTGCAGGATGGAAAGTTGGTGGGCAATGACTTCATGTTCTTTACCGGCTTCGCGTTCTTCCAAGCTTTCGCCGACACACAACAATGGAATCAGGCCGACGTTGAGGACGTTTTCCATTTTGCGGCGTTGGATTTCGTTTTTCTCGCCGAAATAAAGGCTGCGCTCGGAGTGGCCGATGAGGACGATGTCTGTACCGATGTCGGCAAGCATTTCGGCGGACACTTCGCCGGTGTACGCGCCGTTATTCGGGAAACGGCTCACGTCTTGCGCACAGGTCAAGATGCGGTTGTTCAAAACAATCTGCATGGCGTTGTGCAGTTGCAACAGATAAACGGTCGGAGCGGCCAGGCCGATTAACACGCGTTCTGCGGTTGGCATGACACGGAAGCGGTGCATAAGCGCATTGTTGTTTTGGAGTCGGCCGTTCATTTTCCAGTTGCCGATAACCCATTTTTGATCCCACATTCCGATTTGGTGATACATCTTTATTGCTCCGTGTGTTGGTTGTTGCTTGCTGTAGCGTCGTGTAATGTCAAAGTTTAGTGGATATATGTGCGCTTGGCAATTATTAACGAGCCTCTGGGCCGTCTGAAAGATGGCACACTCTCCGACAAGGATTTATAATGTATGCTTCGATAAAATTAAGAATTGAACGGAGCACAAATATGGACTTTGAAAAAGCGCGTTTCAATATGGTTGAACAGCAGATTCGTCCGTGGGATGTCTTGGACTTCGACATTTTGGATGCTTTGGAGGAGATCGAGCGCGAACATTTTGTCGGCGAGGCTTTTCAAGGTTTGGCCTATGCGGATATGGAGCTGCCGCTGACCAACGGTCATAAGATGTTGGAACCCAAAGTCGTTGCCCGCCTGGCTCAAGGTTTGAAATTGAAAAAAGACGAAACCGTCTTAGAAATCGGTACAGGCTCAGGCTATGCAACCGCCCTGCTGTCCAAACTGGCCGGCAAAGTCGTCACTGACGACATCGATGCCCAGCAGCAGCAACGCGCCAAAAAAGTTTTGGACGAATTGGGCTTTACCAACGTCGATTATGTGCAAAACAACGGCCTGACCGAAGCATCTCAAGGCGCTCCTTTTGATGCGATTTATGTGGGCGGCGCAGTAGACAGCGTACCTGAAATTCTGAAAGAGCAACTGAAAGACGGCGGCCGTATGGTGGTCATCGTCGGCCGCAAACCGGTACAACGCGCGCTTTTGCTGACGCGCAACGGTAATGAGTTTTCCGAAAAGGTATTGTTCGACACCGTCGTGGCCCACTTGGAAGACAAATCGGCCAATCCGTTCGGCGATTTCGATTTTTAAACAACAGGCCGTCTGAAAGTTCAGACGGCCTCATACTTTCATACCCTACCCTATGACCGACATCATCCAACTCTCGCCCACCGAATTGAAACAATGGCAGGACGAAGGCCGCGCATTTCATCTGCTCGACGTCCGCACCGATGAAGAACGCGCCATCTGCACCCTGCCCGCCGCCATTCATATCCCGATGAACCTCATCCCACTGCGCCAAAACGAGCTGCCCGACGACGATTTACCCATCGTCGTTTACTGCCACCACGGCATCCGCAGCCTGCACACGGCAATGTATTTAGAAGACGCCGGATTTGAAAACCTCTACAACCTTCAAGGCGGTATTGATGCTTGGGCGATGCAGGTGGACAGCAAAATGATGCGGTATTGAATCGGTTTTATCAATAAAAGGCCGTCTGAAACTGGATTTCAGACGGCCTTTTTCAAACCTTTCTGTTTACGCTTGTAAGCTAGAGACAAACTGCTGTACGGCCGGCACAGCCAAAATCAACAGCAATACCAATACGGCTTTTTCCATACGGTTGAACTGACAACTTCCGTAGTGTTTCTTTTGCGAATAGAGAAACAGCAATACGCCGGGCAAATAGAGCAAGACTGAAAGTAGCAAATATTCCGTGCCTGCCGCATAGACAATCCAAGCCGCATAAAGCGTTGCTGCCACGCCGATAAGGCGGTATTTTGCCGCAGCCTTTTGTGTCAGCAATTAAAATGACAAAATCAGCCGATTTTTATAAAGCACAAAAGGCTGACGATTTTCGTCAGCCAACAATCTATTGCAAAAATGGTTATGTATTATATATAGTAAATTCTCTATATTTTCGTCAAGGTTTTACGAAATTTTGAGCAGGCTCTAATACCTATTTTATCTGTAGCACAGTATACATCTAAAATAAATCTTTTTCTGCTTGATTAGCTAAACCGCATAACTCATCAATTTTTACAGCCAATAATTCAAGAATTTTTAACAATCTATATTTATCTTGCTTTGTTGTTTCAAGCATTACATTTGCATAGTAAGCATAAATATCCATTACAGGATGTTGATTAAATGAGAAATTTTCTTCAATTTCTCTTAGACCCACATCAAAAATTGCTTGGGTTTCATCAAATAAAGCCCCATACTCACTATTTTTGATAATACTTGTGAACAAATTAAAAAGATCATCATCTACCGCTTTAGCTTCTTCTACCAGAAAATTTTCTAATGTTCCTAATATTGCTGGTACAATTTTTCGAGATCCTTCCGTATTGGGATCGTTACTAGCTTGTAAGTACCAAATAGCACTCACAGCTCTTACAAACTTGCGGTCTGCTCCAGAGTTAATTAAACGATTTAAAAGTGAAGTTGTTATAAAATTCGTCATATAAATTTTCTTTCTTAGTTAATCAGTATTATTTTAGTTGTTATGTCAATAACAACTAAAGGAAGTATACTTCCTTGCAAAATTCACCTTAAAACTAACCGCCTTCCTCCCTAACAATTTTGTGTTCCCCTTCCTAAATAAGGGCGCGCCAAAGCAGGTGCGACTTGTTTGTCAAACAAGTCAGGGCGGTAAGAACCGAACAACGGCGGCAGGCTTGCGGCCACTTTTGCAGTAGTCCCGCTTTGTTCCACCGCTTCACGCGCCAAACGGCCGGCCTGCCTTGCCCATTCGGCAGCTCGAGCATCAAAGCGCTCCTGCCCGATATGAAACGGAACAAGCGCATAGCTGTTGGTCGTAACTACTTGTGCGCCTGCGCGAAGAAAGTCCAAATGCGTTTCGCGTACAATCTCCGGGTTTCCATCAAAGCTAAAGCAGACCATTCCGGCTGACGAAACGGTGCGCCGCGCCGATGCAATTCACGCCCCATTCCGCCATCTAAAATCGTTACCGTCATGATCGACTTCCAATGATGAATTTTTAAAATCGCCATTCTACGCTTTTTTAACTCCTTACCTTTAATCTATAAAAAACTAAACTTATGCAGTTTTGGCATATAAAAGGCCGTCTGAAACTGGGTTTCAGACGGCCTTTGCGATTATTTCACAAACCGTGCATCTGCCATAAACGGCCGTGTAGCGGCTGGTTTGGCGGAATAGAAACGGGAGAAAGTGCTGTCGATTTTAGTCTGTATCGGCTTACCGTCCAATGTTGCCGATGCTTCCAATTTCACACCACCGCCACTGGTTTCGCCCAATTTCATATTTGGCAACGTCAGTTTGGCAATACTGAGTTTCACATTTTCCACTTTGGTATCGGGAGACATCAGCTGTTTGCCGACGGGGCGGATTTTCTCACCCTCATCATGAGGCGCGGCACCACCGTTATCGTCAACCACGCCGATATTAATCAATCGTGCAGACGCCAAATCCATCTTGCCGTTTTTAACCGGAATACCGACAAACAGTTTTACGCCGCGATGAATGAACGTATTGTCCCGCCACTGAGTTTGGCCCTCTTTCGGCGGTTTGGTTTCTGCTGCCACCGAATAAGTGCGGCCCATAATCATCAATTTATAGCCCGGAATTTTTTTCGAACCCAACCCATCGGTAATGTCTTCGACCAGTTGCGGCGCAGTCAAGGTTTCGTTTGCCAAAATACGGGCTGAAGTTTCTGCCAGATGGGCGGGCTTGCCGTCTATGGTCAATGCCTGTTCATGGCCGAAATCAGATGCAAATGCAGGCACGGCGGCCAGTGCGGCGGCCAATGCCAGAATACGGATAGTTTTCATTGCAGACTCCTGATAAAAATGTAATTGGGTTGATTACCCGATAAAATCCGGGCGATATTGATAGGAATCGGTATTTTTATATAAATGATATAGATTATCAAGAATATTTATCTTTAAAAATAAAAAAGGCCGTCTGAAAACCAGTTTCAGACGG
>NZ_KV821629.1:0-14466 GCF_001815685.1 Neisseria sp. HMSC056A03 | reverse complement strand
CGTCTGAAAACCAGTTTCAGACGGCCTTTTCAATTTGCTTAAAACCTTCTATCAGTCTTTGAAGCGTTTGAATACCAATGTGCCGTTGGTACCGCCAAAGCCGAAGGAATTGGAGATGGCAACGTCGATTTTCGCATCACGCGCTTCGTTGGCGCAGTAGTCCAGATCGCAACCGGCTTCAACGTCTTGTTCAAAGATGTTGATGGTCGGTGGAGATTTTTGCTCGTGTACTGCCAACACGCTGTACAACGCTTCCACACCGCCGGCTGCGCCAAGCAAGTGGCCGGTCATGGATTTGGTGGAGTTAACGATGACTTTGCGCGCATGATCGCCCAAAGCGCGTTTGATGGCTTTGGTTTCGTTGGCATCGCCCAAAGGAGTCGATGTACCATGTGCGTTAACGTAATCTACGTCTTCAGGATTCAGGCCGGCATCTTTCAGGGCGCGGGTAACGGCCAATGCAGGGCCTTCTTCGTTAGGCGCGGTAATGTGGTAGGCATCGGAGCTCATGCCGAAGCCGACGATTTCGGCGTAGATTTTCGCGCCGCGTTTTTTCGCGTGTTCCAATTCCTCCAACACCAGCACGCCCGCGCCTTCGCCGATAACGAAACCGTCGCGGCCTTTGTCCCACGGACGGGAAGCGGTGGCGGGATCGTCGTTGCGGGTGGAGAGGGCTTTCATCGCAGCGAAGCCGCCTACGCCCAAAGTGCCGATGGCACCTTCGGCACCGCCTGCAATCATCACGTCTGCGTCGCCGTATTTAATCAGTCGTGCAGAGTCACCGATGGAGTGTGCGCCGGTCGTACAGGCAGAAACCATGCCGTAGCTCGGGCCGCGGTAGCCTTTGAGAATGGTTACGTGGCCGGAAATCAGGTTAATCAGCGAGCCTGGGATAAAGAAAGGATTGATTTTGCGCGCACCACCTTCGATAACGGCTTTGCCGGTCGCTTCGATGCTGGGCAGGCCGCCGATACCGGAGCCGATGTTGACACCGACACGGTCTTTGTCGAGGGTTTCCAAATCGTCCAAGCCTGAATCATTAATCGCCTGCAGGGCTGCGGCAATACCGTAGTGGATGAACACGTCCATACGGCGCGCTTCTTTCGCGCTGATGTATTGGCCGATGTCGAAATCGCGTACTTCGCCGGCGATTTGGCTGTTGATGTCGGATGCGTCAAAGCGGGTAATCCGTCCGATGCCGCTTTTGCCTGCGAGCAAATTGCTCCATGCGGTGGCGACGTCGTTGCCGACCGGTGATACTTGGCCAAGACCTGTGATGACTACTCTTCTCTGACTCATGATAATCTCGCTGTTGGTTGTCGGGATTTTCGCGGCAGCCTTGCTCATTTTCTTTGTGAAAACGGGCAAAACTCATGCCGTCTGAAATTTCAGGGGTTTAATAATAAGGTAAAAGCCTCTATTGCGATGGCGCAGCAGAGGCTGGATGTTTGGTGCGACCGATTAGCCTTGGTGGGCGTTGATGTAGTCGATAGCCAATTGTACGGTAGTGATTTTTTCAGCGTCTTCGTCAGGGATTTCGCAGCCGAAAGCTTCTTCCAAAGCCATCACCAGTTCTACGGTGTCCAGAGAGTCAGCACCCAAATCGTCTTGGAAAGAAGATTCGTTTTTCACTTCGGCTTCGTTTACGCCCAGTTGTTCAGCAACAATTTTCTTAACTTGTTGTTCGATGTTTGACATGTCAGTCGTTCCTTTTCGCCTTGCGGCAGGTTGTTTAAGAGAAATAATTCGTCGGTATTGTACCGAATTCGGATAGAGTTTTCCATCTAATCCTGCATTTTAGCACAGATTATTCAGTAAAAACCTGTTGTTGCGCATATTAGCATAGGCTGATTTTAACCTACAAGCAGGAAATTGTTTTTATTTGATATCATAGAGTTAAGTTTGATTATCGTGAATCGCGGCCGTCTGAAAAGCAGGTTTCGCCATTTTTTCTTTCCGTTTTCACGCGCCTGCCGGGTGCGTAAAACGAATAAAAAATACCTTAAATAAGGTTTCACAATGCCATCAAACTCGCTTTTTTTGCCCGCTCTTTCAGACGGCCTGAAATAAGCGGGCAAATCAAACAGCGTTCTTTTTAAGCCAAAAACTCTTTCAAAAACAGCAATACGCAGGCGAGTTCGTCGGCGGATTCGCGCTGCGTGCCGTTGCCGGTATGGCCGCCGCCGTCGGGAGCGTAGAGCCACGATTGCGCGGAGGTTTCGCGCAGTTTGGCGTAAAACTTGAGCGCGTGGGCAGGATGGACGCGGTCGTCGCTGAGGCTGGTGGTAATGAGCGCAGGCGGATAATTGATGCCGTCTGAAAGATTGTGATACGGCGACAATTCTCCCAGCCAGCGTTTGCAGACTTCGTATTTCTGCGGGTTGCCGTATTCGTCCGTCCAGCTTGCGCCGGCGGAGAGTAGCGGATAGCGGATCATGTCGGTCAGCGGCACTTCGCACACCAGCGCGCCGATGCTTTGCGGCTCGCGCACGAAGGCGGCGGCAGTAATCAGGCCGCCGTTGCTGCCGCCCTGCAAACCGATGTGTTTGGGCGAACTCATGCCGTGTTCGGACAAATCGCGCACGACGGCAAGCAAATCATCGACGCTTTTGTGTTTGCTGATTCCCTGCGCCGCCTGATGCCAGCGCGGGCCGAACTCGCCGCCGCCGCGGATGTTTGCCAATACAAAGGCATTGCCCTCTTCCAGCCAATATTTGCCGACGCTGCCAAGATAATGCGGCAATTCGGGAATGCCGAAACCACCGTAGGCATAAACCAAGGTCGGCGTGTCGGGCGTGGCGTTTTTGCCGACGTGGAAATAAGGAATGCGCTCGCCGTCGGCCGAAGTCGCCCAAAACTGCTGCACGTTGATGCCGTCTGAATCGAACTGCTGCGGCTGACGGCGCATGACGGTCAGTTCCATCACGTTCAAATCCAGCGCAAACAGCGTCAGCGGCGTGGTAAAATCGCTGGCGGCAAGGTAAACCACGTCGCCGCCCCACGGTTGGTCGGTCATTTCCAACGCGCCCGAAGGCAGGCGTGGCAGTTCGACTTCCTGCCATTTGCCATCAATAAAACGCCACGCTTTCAGACGGCCTTGTACGTTTTCCAGCAGGCTCGCCACGACAAAACGCTTGGTCGTTTCCACGCTTTCCAATGCCTGCGTTTCATCGGGCGCAAACAAAAGCTGCGCCGCCCCGAGTTCGCCCCGATTCAGCTTCACCGCCACCAGCGCGCCGCTCGGATAGCTTTGGTTCGCGCGGTTCCAGTCCTTGCGCAGCGTCAGCAAAAGATGTCCGGCCAGATAACCGACCACATCGCAATCGTTGGGCAGGTTCAACGGTTTCGCCTCGCCTTCGGCCGACACCTGCAAATAGGTTTTGGTGTAAAAACCGTCAGACGCTTCAATCAAATCAATCGGCGAACCCTGAGGATCGAGATAACGCCACGCGTTCACCATCATCGCGCCTTTATCGATTTGATACACCGGCAGGCTTTCCTCGAAACTTTTGCCGCGCTCCACCAGCCACACTTCGCGCGGATAGCCCGATTCGGTCAACTGGCGTTCGTCCCAAGCCGGACACACCCACACGCTGTTTTCATCGCGCCACGACACATGGTTTTTGCCTGCCGGAAAGTGAAAACCGCCTTCTACCAACTCCCCTGCTTCCAAATCCACTTCCAGCGTGTACGCCGTATCGCCGCCCGATTTGCTCAATGTTAACAACGCGCGGTTGGGCTTTTCCACCAAGTGCGACACGCCGCCCAAATACACATTGTCGCCGAGCAATTCGTCGAAATCCGCCACTGAAAACAGGATTTTCCACTCGGGATAACCGGAACGGTAAGTCGCCGCCGTGCACACGCGGTACACGCCCTTCGGATATTCCGCGTCCTGATGGAAATGGTACATCCGCGCGCGGTGTTCCTGACAAAACGGAATCTGCCGCGTGTCCTGCATCTGCGCCAAAATCCCGTCCGACAGCGCACGCGCTTTATCGTTGTCCAAAAAGCGTGCACGCGTTTCGGCATGTGCTTCAGCGGCGAAGTTTTGCGTTTCGGGAGATTCGAGGTTTTCAAAATGAAGATAGGAATCGGGGTAAGATTTCATAGGAAAGGCCGTCTGAGAGATTGGGAAACGGAATTATAACGGCAAAATCAAAAAAGGCCGTCTGAAACCTGCGTTTCAGACGGCCTGAGACATTATTCAACTTAACGTCCGTATATTTTCCACAAACCTTCCTGCAAACCAAACGCAGGCTCGCCGTCTTGCGGCTGGATGCGAACGTAGCTGCCGTCAGGCTGCATCAGCCAAGCCTGAGTATTGTCTTCCAAGGCCATTTCCAAACCTTCACGGATCACGCGTTCTTTGAGTTCGGGTGTGGTAATCGGCGTGGCAACTTCAATGCGGCGGAAGAAGTTGCGCCCCATCCAGTCGGCGCTGGAGATAAAGGTATCGTCTGCGCCGTTGTTATGGAAGCAATACACGCGTGAGTGTTCGAGTTGGCGGCCGATGATGGAACGGACGCGGATGTTTTCGGACAGGCCTTTGACACCGGGGCGCAGGGTACACATGCCGCGCACGATGAGGTCGATTTGCACGCCTGCGCTGCTGGCGCGGTAGAGGGCGTCGATGACGCTCGGCTCAATCAGTGAATTCATTTTGGCGCGGATGCGGGCAGGCTTGCCTGCTTTGGCGTGTTGGATTTCGCGCTCGATGCGGTCGATGACCATTTTGTGCAGGGTGAACGGGCTTTGATAGAGCTTGTTCAGACGGCCAGGCTTGCCCAAACCTGTGATTTCCATAAACAGAATGTTCACATCGGCAGTGATTTGTTCGTCGGCGGTGATGATGCCGAAGTCGGTGTAGATGCGCGATGTGCCTTGGTGGTAGTTGCCGGTACCGAGGTGGGCATAACGCTTGAGTACGCCGTCTTCGCGACGGATAACCAAAGCCATTTTGGCGTGGACTTTGTAGCCGAATACACCGTACACAACGTGTGCGCCCGCCTCTTCCAGCTGTTTCGCCCAATTGACGTTGTTGGCTTCGTCAAAACGCGCCATCAGTTCGACAACGACGGTAACCTGTTTACCTGCCAGCGCAGCCTTCATCAATGCGCGCACAAGCTCGGAATTGCTACCGGTGCGGTAGATGGTCATTTTGACAGCCAATACATCCGGATCGGCCGCGGCTTCGCGTATCATTTGGACAACCGGATCGAAAGGCTGATACGGGTGGTGCAGCAAAATCGGCGACTGTTTGACCAGTTTGAACACGGAGCCGTTTTTGCGCAAGGCTTTCAGACGGCCTGCATTGCGCGGCGGAAACTTCAAATCCGGCCTGTCCACCAAATCGGGGACGGCATTGAGGCGCACCAAATTGACCGGCCCTTTGACCTGATACAACTCGGCAGAAGTCAGCTTGAACTGGGCAAGCAGGAAATCGTGAATATGCGCCGGACAAGTGTCCGCCACTTCCAAGCGCACGCCGTCGCCGTATTCGCGGTCGTGCAACTCGTTTTGAATCGCGGCACGCAGGTTTTTCAAATCTTCTTCATCGACCGTCAAATCGCTATCACGCGTGAGACGGAACTGATGGCAGTCTTTAACCTTCATACCGGGAAAGAGTTTGCCGACATGGGCGTGCAAAATCGAAGACAAGAACACAAAACCTGCATCGCCGCCACAAATTTCAGACGGCATGGGGACAACGCGCGGCAAAATGCGCGGAGCCTGCACAATCGCCATACCGGACGGACGGCCGAACGCATCCGTGCCTTCGAGTTCGACGGCGAAGTTGAGCGATTTGTTTAACGGGCGCGGAAACGGGTGTGACGGATCAAGGCCGATGGGCGTGAGAATGGGCAACAGCTCGTTGTCGAAATAGTTTTCGATCCATTTTTTCTGCGCGGCCGTCCATTTGTGGCGGCGATAGAAATGAATGCCGGCGCGGCTGAGTGCAGGCTGCAATACTTTGTTAAACAGATCGTACTGCTCACGGATCAAGGCCTGCGCCTCTTTTGCCACCGCTTCGATGGTTTCGGCCGCGGTTTTACCGTTGTCGAGCGGCTGATGCGGGCGCAATTTGTTTTCGCGTTTCAACCACGCCATGCGCACTTCAAAAAATTCGTCCAAATTGGAAGACACGATGCACAGGAAACGCAAACGTTCCAACAAGGGAACTTTCGTATCCTGCGCCTGAGCCAGTACACGGCGGTTAAACGCCAACAGGCTGAGTTCTCGGCAGAGAATGCGGTTTTGCTCGGGCATGGTTTACTCCTGAAACATCAGTCATTAACACCATCAAGTATAACGTTTTGCCGCCGTTCCGTCAGGTTTCAGACGGCCTCGGCAGACAACCTCATCTCTATTTGAGGCAAGACAAAGGGTTATCCGTTGTTTTCTATACCGAAACAGCGGTTTTTGCTATAATGCGCCGTTTAATGCAACCGCAATACCACTGCTAAAGGATAAGAAAATGGGCTTTTTGCAAGGCAAAAAAATTCTGATTACCGGCATGATCTCCGAGCGTTCCATCGCTTACGGCATCGCCAAAGCCTGCCGCGAACAAGGCGCGGAATTGGCATTTACTTATGTTGTCGACAAACTGGAAGAGCGCGTCCGTAAAATGGCGGCCGAACTCGGCTCCGAACTCGTGTTCCGCTGCGACGTTGCCAGCGACGACGAAATCAACCAAGTTTTCGTTGACTTGGGCAAACACTGGGACGGCTTGGACGGCCTCGTTCACTCCATCGGCTTCGCCCCTAAAGAAGCTTTGAGCGGCGACTTCCTCGACAGCATCAGCCGCGAAGCGTTCAACACCGCTCACGAAATCTCCGCATACAGCCTGCCTGCGCTGGCCAAAGCCGCCCGTCCGATGATGCAGGGCCGCAACGCCGCAATCGTTGCCCTGAGCTACTTGGGCGCCGTTCGTGCTATTCCTAACTACAACGTTATGGGCATGGCCAAAGCCAGCCTCGAAGCCGGCATCCGCTTCACTGCCGCCTGCCTGGGCAAAGAAGGCATCCGCTGCAACGGCATCTCCGCAGGCCCGATCAAAACCCTGGCCGCTTCCGGCATCGCCGATTTCAGCAAACTCTTGGGCCACGTCGCTTCCCACAACCCATTGGGTCGCAACGTTACTACCGAAGAAGTCGGCAACACAGCCGCCTTCCTGCTGTCCGACCTTGCTTCCGGCATCACCGGCGAGATTACCTACGTTGATGGCGGTTACAGCATCAACGCGCTGAACGACGAAGAGGACTAAACAGTTTTCACGCAAAACGCACTTTCATGATGAAAGTGCGTTTTTTATGGCCATTACATTATGGTTTGAATGACGGCATAACCGATCAGGCCGTCTGAAATTCAAATACACGAATGAAACATAATTGTCGTACGCTTCGGCGCGTTATGTTACTAACATTACAACATTATCATTTCATCTCATTTAAAAGATGAGATAGAGCATTGATTCTAAAGATAACATTCATGTTATCTGATACTTAGTCGCTAATAAAAAATGGGGTAAAAAAGTAACAGAAAAATTTCAGACGGCCTGTTTTTCATACAGAAGGCATAGAAGCAGGGCATTTTTGGCATGAAATACAAAATTTAACATTATTGAATTCTTCTTAACTAATAAAGCGTTAAGATGCCTGCCGATTAATTGAATTACATCTGATTTTGACCAAACACATACAGGAGATTAATTATGTCAATCGCTTCAGAATTTAAAGAATTTGTTATGCGCGGCAACGTTATCGACCTCGCAGTCGGTATGGTTGTCGGTACAGCATTCAGCGGCATCGTCAAATCATTGGTTGACGATGTAATCATGCCTCCTATCGGTCTGTTGATCGGCGGCGTTGATTTCTCCAACCTGTTCATCACGCTGAAAGACGGCGCACAAGCCGCTCCTGCAGAAGGTTACGCCAACCTGGCAGCCGCTCAAGCAGCCGGTGCCGTTACTTTGAACATCGGTCTGTTCATCAACACTGTTATCAGCTTCCTGATTATTGCCGCTGCCATCTTCTGCGTAGTTAAAGCCATCAACACTGTGAAAAAAGCCGACGCTCCTGCCGAAGAAGCACCAGCAGAGCCTAGCGAAGAAGTTCTGTTGTTGCGCGAAATCCGTGACTCTCTGAACAAAAAATAATCACAATACCTAAACATACACACAAACCAAGGCCGTCTGAAACCATTTCAGACGGCCTTTTCTCATATCAATCTATTTCATTAAGTCCTTCCCACTGAAAGAATCATGCCCTTCCCTTTCTCAGCAAGCTATCCTACTTTTTCAACCATGAAGCAACGCTCATGGTAAACACAAAGAAAATGAGCAGCGCACCTCCTTGCCAATAAAAAAGCCCGATGCGTTCAACATCGAGCTTTTAACTGGAAAACCAATCTTAGTCTTTGCGTGTTTCCACCAAAATCATTTCGACTGCTACGTCTTCCACTTCTACTTTAGGCACATCCGAACGGCGTGTTTTAGCAACCGGTTCAGGTTGTGGCTGCGCTGCAAACGCGGCAACGGCTTGCGGATCGGTTTCAACGAAGATCAAATCGCCCAAGCTCTCAGGCACAACGATTGCGACAGGCGCTGCTTGAGCTACGGCTTCAGCTGGTGTGGCAACAGTTTCGGCTGGTGCTTCAACCGGTGCAACAGTAGTCGTTGCATTCAGAGACAATACTGCAGAAATGGCTTCTTTAACGTTGCTGACGGCAGAAGCAAGCAGGGCTTGTTCGGCATCAGCGCCTTCAGTTTGCGCTACGGCAGGCTCGTCTTCGCTTTCAATCGCAAATACGAATGGCTCTGCGCTGGTAACTTCAGGCTCGGATACCACAATCACCAGCGGCTCGGCTTGGTTGCTTTCAGAAGACAATGTCGCATTTGAAGCTTCAACTGTTTCGTTCAAACCCAAAACATGCGCTACGGCAAAGAGGACTTTGTCGGCAGTGTCGGTAATGTTCAGGTATTGCTCGATTTTTGCCGAAGACGGAATATTGCGTTTTTTGCTGTTGGAACGGCGGTCGTTGCGGTTGTTGCGCTGACGGTTGTTGCGGTCGCGTCCTTGACGGCCGTTGTTTTTCACACCCTCTTCGCTGCGGGCGTTGTCGTCCGCTTCCACTGAAGCCTGTTCGCCATCGGCTTGAACGTTCGCATCCTCAACACGGGTTTCCGCAGATTGATGACGGTTGCGCTCGTTACGGCCGTTGTTGCGGCGGCGTTTATTGCCGTTTTGTTCCGCTTGGTTTTCAGACGGCATCTCAACCAGTGCAGCTACTTCTTGAACGTTTACGTCTTCAACCACTTCCTCAACACGGTTGCGCTCGTTGTTGCGATCATCGCGGCGGTTGTTACGGTTGCGGTTGCGACGATTGTCTTTACGCTCGTCGTTGCGGCTTTCGTTTGATTTGTTTTCTTCAAACTTGCTGTCGACAGCTTCGGCATTCACTTCGCGCACTTCTACCTTGCTGCCGTCGTGCCTATTGTTGCGGCGCGGGTTTTGGCGGCGGTTGTTTGCGCGGCGGTTGCCGGAATTGCCGTTGCGGTTGTTGCCGTTTGAAGTGCGTTTTTCTGCCACTTCGGCAACAGGCGCGGTTTCGGCTGCGGTATTGCCGCCGAAAATGCGTTTGAGCCATGCTTTGAAGCTATCCCACCATGAACCGTTCTTCTGCTCGGCTACAACCGGGGCTGGCTGGGTATGGCGCACGCCTTTGACGGCGGGTTCGGGGCGGGCGGCTTTGGCTCTTTCGCTGCCGAAAGGTTTGGCGGATTCGTCTTCTTCCGGCTCGGCAACGCGTTTGTAGCTCGGTTCGCCGTCTTCTTCTACGTCGTCAATGCGGATGCGGTTGATTTCGTAGTGCGGATTTTCCAGATGGATATTCGGAATCAGGACGACGTTCACATCCAAGCGCTCTTCCATCGCAAACAGCTCGGCGCGTTTTTCGTTCAACAGGAAGGTGGCAACATCGACAGGAACTTGTGCGTGCACTTCGCCGGTGTTGTCTTTCATTGCTTCTTCTTGAATGATGCGCAAAACGTGCAGGGCGGTGGATTCGATACCGCGGATGACACCAGTACCGGCACAACGCGGACACGCAACATGGCTGCTTTCGCCCAAAGCCGGTTTCAAACGTTGGCGGCTCAATTCCAAAAGGCCGAAACGCGAAAGTTTGCCCATTTGCACGCGGGCGCGGTCTTTTTTGAGCGCATCGCGCAGAACGTTTTCAACATCGCGCTGATGTTTCGGATTTTCCATGTCGATGAAGTCGATGACGACCAAACCGCCCAAGTCGCGCAGGCGCATTTGACGGGCAACCTCTTCGGCGGCTTCCATATTGGTTTTGAACGCGGTGTCTTCAATGTCAGAGCCGCGTGTAGCGCGCGCAGAGTTGACGTCGATGGAAACCAGGGCTTCGGTGTGGTCGATCACAATCGCGCCGCCGGAAGGCAGGCTGACGCTGCGTGAGAACGCACTTTCGATTTGGTGTTCGATTTGGAAACGAGAGAACAGCGGCGTGTGGTCTTGATAGAGTTTCAGACGGCCTACATTGCTCGGCATGACGTAGCTCATAAACTCGGCAACTTGGTCGTGAACTTCTTGATTGTCCACCAAAATCTCGCCGATATCGGGACGGAAATAGTCGCGAATCGCACGAATCAGCAGCGAGCTTTCCATAAAGAGCAGGTAAGGGTCATGATGTGCTTTACCTGCTTCTTCGATGGCTTTCCAGAGTTGCTTGAGGTAGTTCAAGTCCCATTCCAACTCTTCCGCGCTGCGGCCGATGCCGGCAGTACGGGCAATGATGCTCATGCCGTTTGGAATGTCGAGTTCGGCCATGGCGGCTTTCAACTCTTGACGCTCTTCGCCTTCGATACGGCGGGATACGCCGCCGCCGCGCGGGTTGTTCGGCATCAATACCAAATAGCGGCCAGCCAGGCTGATGAAGGTAGTCAGCGCCGCGCCTTTGTTGCCACGCTCGTCTTTTTCGACTTGGACGATAACTTCCATGCCCTCTTTGAGCACGTCTTGAATTCGCGCCCTGCCGCCTTCGTAGTCGCGGAAATATGAACGCGATACTTCCTTAAACGGCAAAAAGCCGTGGCGGTCGGTTCCGTAATCGACGAAACACGCTTCCAGCGACGGCTCGATGCGGGTAATGATACCTTTGTAGATATTGCCTTTACGCTGTTCTTTGCCCAGCGTTTCGATGTCCAAGTCCAAAAGGTTTTGGCCATCGACAATGGCAACGCGCAGCTCTTCGGCCTGCGTTGCGTTGAATAACATTCTTTTCATAGTCACCTCGTGAACAGCGGCCGTTTGATTTGTGAATATCTTTTTCAGACGGCCTGTCTGTCCGGTTGGCACTCTTCAAAGGCAAGATGGGAAAATCCCCGTGTAACCAGTATTTGATTTGAAATCCGCAAGGTTGCATGCTTGAGCTCAAGCCATGTGCGGACGGATTCGGATAAAGAAGGAAATAAAGAACAATGCGGCGGAAAGGTTGATGGTTCCGCTGCCGTCCGAATGCTGATGCTTCGGACAAAATAAGGCAGCCTACATCTTCTTATTATCGTAGCGCCGGTAATTTCGGACGGTGCTGCGCGGACTGCGTCTTACGCCCGGCCGGACGGCAGGTTCAATTCAAACTTAATTACGGGATTGCGTTTGCCGGCTTTGAACAAACACAAGGAAATGCTTTGCGGAGTGCGTTTTTAATATAAAATCTCGTTTTAACAATAAATCCGTTTCAGACGGCCTGCAACGGCAGGTTCGGGTCCCGAAACGGACGTTTGGGATTATAGAGAAAATGCACGCAATACGCAAAGATTCAGTCAGCCTGATTGCCGTTGCCGAACACGAAGAAGGCCAACGCCTTGATAACTATCTGATAAAAATCCTCAAAGGCGTCCCGAAAAGCCATATCCACCGCATTATCCGCGCCGGCGAAGTGCGGCTGAACAAAAAACGCTGCAAACCCGACAACCGCATTCAGGCAGGTGATACCGTCCGCATTCCGCCGATACGCATCGCCGAAAAACAAAGGCCGTCTGAAAGCCAGGCCGCGCCTGCGCGCGAGTTTGACATCGTTTACGAAGACGATGCGCTTTTGGTCATCAACAAACCTTCCGGCATTGCCGTCCACGGCGGCAGCGGCGTGAGCTTCGGCGTCATCGAGCAAATCCGCCGCGCCCGTCCCGAAGCGCGTTATCTCGAACTCGTCCACCGCCTCGACAAAGACACCAGCGGCCTTTTGATGATTGCCAAAAAACGCAGCGCCTTGGTGAAACTACACGAAGCCATCCGCAACGACCATCCGAAAAAAATCTATCTCGCGCTGGGTGTCGGCAAGCTGCCGAACGACCGCTTCCACGTCAAGCTCCCCCTGTTCAAATACACCGGCGCACAAGGCGAAAAAATGGTGCGCGTCAGCAAAGACGGCCAATCCGCCCACACCATCTTCCGCGTGTTAAACCGTTTTTCAGACGGCCTTTTGCACCAAGTCGGCCTATCCGACCTGACCTTTGTCGAAGCCATCCTGAAAACCGGCCGCACCCACCAAATCCGCGTCCACCTGCAATCGCAAGACTGTCCCATTGCCGGCGACGAACGCTACGGCGACTATCAGGCCAACAAACGCCTGCAAAAACTCGGTTTGAAAAGAATGTTCCTGCACGCTTCCGAGCTGCACCTCGCCCATCCGCTGAACGGCGAAAAACTGATCCTGAAAGCCCCCCTGCCGCAAGAATTGGCGCAATTCATTGTAATGTTGGAAAATCAGGAAAAGGCCGTCTGAAAGGAAACCCCATGAAACCCAAACTCATTATTTTCGACTGGGACGGCACGCTTGCCGACACCACCAACCCCATCATCCACACCTTTCAACAAAGCTTTGCCGATTGCGGCCTGCCCGTTCCCGAAGCCGACCAAATCCGTCCGCTCATCGGATACAGCCTCTCCGGCATCATCCGCCGCCTTGCCCACAACGTCAGCGAACACGTTCAGGAAACCCTGATTGAGACCTATGCCGCGCACTACCTCAATCCCAACAATCACAATATGACCCTGTTCCCCGAAGCCCTGTCCTGCCTGCAACGCTTGCAACAACAAGGTTATTGGCTTGCCATCGCCACCGGCAAAGGCCGAAGCGGCTTGGACAAAGCCATTGCACAAACCGACACCCAAGCCTTTTGGCTGGAAACCGCCTGCGCTAGCGAATATCCGTCCAAACCCGCGCCCGACATGGTACTTGCCCTCTGCGACCGACTGGGTGTTGAACCGGAAGAGGCCGTCGTCGTCGGCGACACCACCCACGACCTAGAAATGGCCGCCAATGCCAAAATCCGCGCCATCGCAGTTGCCACCGGCGCACATACTGCCCAACAGCTTTCCTCCATGCCCCATGTCGCCATACTCAACAGCTTGGCCGAATTGCCTGATGTATTGGAAACCTTATAAAAGGCTAGGGGCTGACGTAGATTAGCCCTAAAGGCTATGCAACATCTATATTAAAGGCCGTCTGAAACCTATTTTCAGACGGCCTTTCATTTGTTTTATCGATCCGAGCGCACCCTGACAAATGTTGCAAATTTCGGCGTTCCCTTTTGCGTAAAACCACGATAACGGTAAGTAATCAGTGTACCGATTTTCGGCGGATGGTCGCGGTCTTTATCCTTAAAACCGCTGCCGATACGAAACTCACCATATTGGTTTTTGCATCCTACCGCACCCAAACGCCCGACATTGCGCCCTTTGCCCTCATAATGACGCGTTACCGTACATTCATCATCATATTCACTTTTCAGCTTCAACAGCTGCCCATTTCTACCGCCTGCATAACGGGCTTCAGGTTGACGCAGCATCACCCCTTCCCCACCCAGCGCTTCAACTTGTTTCAAAAAATCCAAAGCATGCTGTTTGTCGCGCACCTTGACTTGCGGAATGACCGTAAACCGTGCCGACGGGTGTGATTTCAGCCATTTCGAAGCCGTTTCCAGCCGCTGATACAGATTACCCTGCGCCTGCGGCACATCAAAAACATGCAAACGGATGCCGTCCCAATTTCCCGAGGCAGAACGCACCGTCGCGGAAATTTGCTCAAACCGCCCTCGTCCGCTGTACAACTCACCATCCATCGGAAACGGCGGAAAACCTGCTGTAAAACCTTTGGGCGGTGTAAACGCATAACCCTGACGACTGACCAGCCGCCTGCCGTCCCAATACGCGCGTACGCCATCCAACTTTTCACTCATGGCCCAACCGGCAATATCTTGATTTTTATATTCCTGCGCCAACAACAAATCTGCACCAAACGCCGCAGAGATGAAAGAAGCCGCAAAAATCGGTATCATGATCCGCATTACATTATTCATAAGACATTTTTCCAGACTTGCTTTTTATTATATATCCATAATAGCAAAAAAAATGAACTGGCCCCCAAATCTTGGACACTCAT
>NZ_KV821628.1:0-612 GCF_001815685.1 Neisseria sp. HMSC056A03 | reverse complement strand
GTGCTATATGCGCGCAGAGGTCGCCTACCTCGGGGAAATACATTCCATGATGTCTTTGCGTCCGCCGAACGCGGCAAGCGGCATACCGCCGCCGATGACTTTGCCCATCGTGGTCAGGTCGGGCGTGATGCGGTGCAGCGACTGCGCGCCGCCGAGCGCGACGCGGAAGCCGGTCATCACTTCGTCGTAAATCAACACCGCGCCGTGTTTTTCGGTCAATTCGCGCAGGGCTTTGACGAAGGCTTCGGTCGGGCGGACAAGGTTCATATTGCCGACGAAGGGTTCGAGGATGACACAGGCGATTTCGTTACCGTTGCGGGCGAACGCTTCTTCGAGTTGGGCGATGTTGTTGTATTCGAGAACTAAGGTGTGTTTGGTGAAATCGGCGGGAACGCCTGCGGACGACGGATTGCCGAAGGTAAGCAGGCCGCTGCCGGCTTTGACGAGCAGGCTGTCGGAATGGCCGTGGTAGCAGCCTTCGAATTTGATGATTTTGTCGCGTCCGGTAAAGCCGCGCGCAAGGCGGATGGCGGTCATGGTCGCTTCGGTACCGGAAAGGAGTTAAAAGCCCTCAGCCAAAAACAGACCGAAAAGGACAAAGCCAAACCGTCC
>NZ_KV821627.1:0-310 GCF_001815685.1 Neisseria sp. HMSC056A03 | reverse complement strand
CCCGCGTTGCCGCTGGTGTCCGTTACGCCTTTACCGGCAACGCGGACGGGTGGTTTGATGCGGGCGAGCCTTTAGCCCCTGTCGCACAGCAGGCAGAGGGGCGGCGGTTCGACTATGAGCCGTTCTACAACGTCGGGCATTCTAAGCCGCGTGAACGCGAGGCAATAGGCTTTGCACAATTACGCGCCCTTGCCGATAACTACGATGTGCTGCGTTTGGTTATTGAGACGCGCAAAGACCAAATGGAGTGCCTAAAATGGACAATCCAAAAGCGCGATGTCGAATCAACGGCAAACAACGAATCGCAGCG
>NZ_KV821626.1:110009-154080 GCF_001815685.1 Neisseria sp. HMSC056A03 | reverse complement strand
GGATGTCCAACTTTTGGGGTGCAGTTCAAACTTTTCAGACGGCCTTCTTGTTTGAGCAAATAGAGATTACGGTTTCACTACTTTACCGTTGATTTTGACGGAAGTCAGTTTCAGGTTGTAGGTTTTGCCGTCATCGGTATAGCTGATTTGCGCAGGGATATTGTCGATATCGGAAGCAAAAGAGTAAGTAACGGTATCATCGCCACGGCGGACGCGATATTTGCTCACAGGCGTTGTACCACCGTTCAGTTTATAGCTTTCGCTACCGATTTTGTTCATGCTGCCGACGGTGTACAGTTTTTTACCGTTGGTAATTTTCAAACCTGACGGCAGGCGCACGTCATTGGCGGCCAGTTGCCATGCCAAAGTGAACAAGTCCATGGCCGGGCCGGATTTTTCGGTTTTCAAATCACCGGCTTTGCCATAAGTGATATTGCCGCCGGAGAATTTGGCCTCGGCATACACTTTGCCGCCGCGTACATCTTTGTAGTAAGACGGATGCAAGGTCGTGCCGTTGATGCTGCCGCCGGATTCAAAGCGGATATTGTAAAGCGGTACTTTAATGGTAGAGACGATTTTGTATTGGTTGCCGCTACGTGTGAAGGTCATGGTCGCAGGAATACCGTAGCTGCCTGAGTATTGCAAAACGGCAGATTGCGGCAATTCAGCGGCTTGTGCGCCGATAGAGGCAGTGAGCAGGGAAAGTGTCAGCAGGGTTGTTTTAATCGGATTCATGATGTTTTCCTTGTGTGTATGGTGTTTTAATTAAGCCAACAGGCTTTGACCGGCGGCATTGCGTTGTGCATTCAAAACGCGGTTGCCTTCGATTTTCAGACGGCCTGCAACAAAGTCGGCAACGGCTTGCGGGAAAAGCTGGTGTTCAACCGTCAGCACGCGTGCAGCAACGTCGTCAGCAGTATCGCCGTCCAAAATAGGAACAATGCCTTGTGAAATAATCGGGCCGCAATCCAGCTCGGGCGTCACGAAATGGATGGTGCAGCCTGCCACACGGCAACCTGCTTCCAATGCGCGTTCGTGGGTGTGCAAACCGGTAAAGGAAGGCAGGATGGACGGATGGATATTGATCAGGCGGTTTTCATAATGGGCGCAGAATTCCGGAGTCAAAATGCGCATAAAGCCCGCCAATACGACCAAATCGGGCTGATAGGCATCGATTTTTTCCATCATTGCCTGATCAAATGCCAGACGCGAGTCGAAGTTTTTATGATTTAAACTGTCGGTGGCAATACCGCGCTCTGCCGCCCATGCCAATCCGGCTGCGGTCTCGCTGTTGCTCAATACGGCTGCAATGTTGGCATCGGGAATATTGGCATTCACAATCGCCTGCATATTGCTGCCGCGTCCGGAAATAAGGATGACGATATTTTTCATCATAATTCCTTGTTTGTTTGGAATAAAGGCCGTCTGAAACGGAATTTTTCAGACGGCCTTTTATCCGTTGTTTAAGGGCGTAAGCCTTGATTCGGATTATTGAACTTTTTGTACGTCAACTTGTACAGGTTGTTGTGCAGCAGCATCAGGCGCACCGACTTTAACCAGTTTCACGTCGAATACCAAAGTAGCGTTCGGGCCGATTTTATCGCCGGCGCCAACTTCGCGGTAAGCCAATTTAGCAGGGATGTAGAATGTTGCTTCGCCGCCTTCTTTCAAGAGCTGGATACCTTCAGTCCAACCTGGAATCACTTGGCTTACAGGGAAGCTTACAGGGCCGCCGTTGGCTTTGCTGCTGTCAAACACGGTACCATCAATCAGACGGCCTTCGTATTCAACGGTAACGATGTCGTCTTTAGTCGGTTTTTTGCCTTCGCCTTCTTTGATGATTTTGTATTGCAGACCGGAAGCGCTGGTTTTCACGCCTTCTTTAGTCGCGTTTTCTTTCAAGAACGCTTCGCCTTTTTCCAAGTTTACTTTGGCATCTTCAGCACGTTTGGCAGTGGCTTTTTCTTGTTGCTCTTGCAGGAATTTCATCATCACTTCCTGAGCTTGGGCTTCAGTCATTTTGACTTCTTTACCTTCAAACATGGCTTCCATGGCTTCGGTGAAGACTTTCAAATCGATTTCCGTACCTTGGTCTTTCATTTGTTTCAATGAACGGCCGATGTCCACACCCATTGCGTAGCTGGCTTGTTGGGCAGTAGAGCCGATGGCAGAAGCATCTGCAGTCGCATTTGAAGCTGCGGAAGCAGCAGGGGCGTCTTTAGCGGCAGTGTCTTTTTGGTTGCAAGCAGTCAGTGCCAACAAAGCAGACAAAGCCAATGCGCTGAATTTGAAAGTTTTGTTCATGATTATGTCTTTTCCGGAAAGGTCAAAAAAGGGGATTATAGCTGAGTTTGAATGAAATGGAATCAAGGTGGATAAAAATTTGTAAAGGCGCTTATCAAAAACATTAAGGCCGTCTGAAAACAGGTTTCAGACGGCCTACTCTTAGCTATCGGTCAAACGATTAATACCAGCCGCGCAGTTTCATTGCTTTTTCAACACGACGGATACTCATCATGTAGGAAGCGGTACGCAGGTCGACATCGTATTCTTGAGCCAAGTTCCAAATATCGCGGAACGCACGGCGCAGGACAACGGTTTCTTTCTCTTGAACTTCGTCAAACTCCCAGTAGTAGCCTTGCAGGTTTTGTACCCATTCAAAATAGGATACCACCACGCCGCCGCAGTTTGCCAAAATATCAGGAACAACCAATACGCCGTTTTGACGCAGAATAACGTCGGCTTCTGGAGTGGTCGGGCCGTTTGCGCCTTCAACCACGATTTTCGCGCGTACTTTACCGGCATTTTCAGAAGTCAGTTGGTTTTCCAGCGCGCAAGGGGCGAGTACATCCACATCCAAAGCCAAAAGTTCGGCATTGCTGATTTCTTTACCGTAGCCGGCCTCATTGGTGATGAAACCTTTGGTTTGGAATTCTTTGATGATTGCTTCCATATCCAAGCCGTTTTCGTTGTAGATGGCAACGTCAACAGTAGATACGGCAACGATTTTCGCACCAGCTTTATGTGCATAGTAACCGGTGTGGTAGCCCACGTTACCGAAACCTTGAATGGCGTAAGTAGCACCCTTCACGTCTTTGCCCAGTTTTTCCAAAGCTTGGACGGCAGCGAAGTTTACGCCGTAACCGGTGGCTTCGGTACGTGCCAAGGAACCGCCAAACTCAACCGGTTTGCCGGTGAATACACCCGGTGCAGAATGTTTCACCACATTTTCATAGGCATCAACCATCCAAGACATGATTTTGCCGTTGGTGTTCACATCAGGAGCAGGAATATCGATTTTCTCACCAATTAGCGGAGAAATAGCTTCGGAATAAGCGCGGGCGATGCGTTCCAATTCCGCTTCAGAATAGTTACGAGGATCCAAAGTAATACCGCCTTTACCGCCGCCATAAGGAATACCTGCCACGCAGCATTTGATGGTCATCCAGATAGACAGGGCTTTAACCTCGTCCATATTCACATTGGGATGGAAACGCACGCCGCCTTTGTAAGGGCCGACGGCATTATTGTGTTGTGAACGGTAGCCGGTGAAGTTTTCTACTGTACCGTTGTCGAGTTTGACAGGGAAGTTGACTTCCAAAACACGTTGCGGCTTTTTCAAGATTTCAAATACTGCTGGATCGGCATTCAGACGGTCGCAGGCAGTTTTCACTTGTTTTTGCGCAATTTCAAACGGATTCAGCGTTTCTTTTACAGCAGATGCGGACATGTATTTTTCCTTTTCATACATATGATTAGACGAGAGCCATACACGTTACTATATACAAAAACGGACAAAAATGTAATAGCGTGTAGTCGATAAAAAGCGAATCTATTCATTTATATATGAATTTAGTTTGAGGTCGTCTGAAAATATCGGCACACCAACCAAAAAATTTTCAGACGGCCTAGTATAAATGCTCATCAAACCATTCAAAAAAACACACAAACCCTTTGTTTTTTAATACCTACCAAACCACCCTTTTTGTTGACAAAATCCCTTTCACATTCCCAATAGGCTGACAGTCTTACACCATCAAAAATTGTTAACAATTTAAACAAACATCTTTTTAAAGAATCAGCAAAACATCGGCAAATCAGGCAAACAATGTTAAAATAAGCGCTTAAATAATATGACAGAAAGCTACTTAATGACCACTGCTGCTTTAGAACACGTTCAAGCCGTTGCCTTTGATTTGGACGGTACCTTATGTGATTCCGTTCCCGATTTGGCCGCAGCAGCCCAAGCCATGTGTGCGCACTTGGGTTTACCTGTTTTACCCACCCAAACGGTTGAAAGTTATGTCGGCGACGGCATCAGCAAGCTGGTTCATCGCGTCATTACCAATGATCGTGAAAAAGAAGCCGATCCTGAAATCTGGGAAAAAGGCTTTGTGTTCTTTATGAAATATTATCGCGAGCACTTGAGCGACTTTACTCGCCCCTACCCTGAAACCGAAGCCGGTCTCGGCCTGCTCAAGTCCTTGGGTATTCCATTGGTTGTCATTACCAACAAAAACGAAGTGCTGGCAGCCGAGCTGCTGAAACAGCTTAATCTCGACGGCTATTTCAGCCTGGTTCTCGGCGGCGACAGCCTGACCGAGAAAAAACCCAGCCCATTGCCGCTTCAACATGCGGCCGAAGTTTTGGGCATCGACGTTGCCAATATGCTGATGGTGGGCGACTCTAAAAATGACATTATTGCCGCCAAAGCGGCCGGTTGCTTCAGTGTCGGCGTAACATTCGGCTACGGCGACATGACCTTGCTCTCTCAAGACAAAGCGACCAAACCTGATTTGTTGATTCGCACCCTGCCTGAAATCTACGAAAATCTGCAACCGCAAAAAAACAAAGACGAAGAATAATTCGGCTTTATTTTCAGACGGCCTTTTCGGTGCTTTCACCCAATCAGGCCGTCTGAAATGTAATTCAATGTAGTTAAAATCCCTACCCTTCCATATCCCCATGAAACCTCCCAAAACCTTACGCGCCCGCGCCTTAGATATTCTTTCCCGTCAGGAAGTCAGCCGTGTCGGCTTGAAACGCAAACTGGCTCCCCACGCTGAAAGCGAAGAAGAATTGGAAAAGGTTTTGGACGAATTCGCCGAACGAAATTGGCAATCCGACCAGCGTTACGCAGAAGCCTATATTCACAGCAAGAGCAACCGTTATGGCACGCTCCGCCTCAAGCAAGCCTTGGCGCAACAAGGTATCGATGCAGACGACTGTCGGGAGTTCTTACCCGATAGGGAAGACGAGCTGCAAACCGCCATTTCCGTCTTGTGTAAAAAATTCAAGCAAGAAGCTCAAGATTTGAAAGAAAAACAAAAACAAGCGCGTTTCCTTGCCTATCGCGGCTTTGGCTCCGACACCATTCAGACGGCCTTAAAAACCGCGTGGAATGAAGACGAAGACTTCTATCAATAATCATTCCCACTTGAATCTTTGCTTCTATCGGCGTACCCTTACGCTTTTATTCAATAATTCAATCAGAGCTTCATCATGTCCGACAAACCGCACGATACACCTAATCCCCTAATCGAAGACGAACGCAAAAATCCTGTTTACCGCTTGGGTCAGGCAGTAGCCGGATTCATGTTGCTGGTTTGGGCCGGCGTTTTGGCCTTGGTTTTCTTCTTGGTTTTCCGTTTTTGGTTGAATTAAACCCAATCCAATTACAAAAAAGCCATAAACCCTCTTAAAAAAGCCAACAGCTTTTATTTGTAAACATCAAAAAGGCCGTCTGAAAACACTTTCAGACGGCCTTTGCTTATAACGAGATTATCCTCGAATCACTTTGCGGATATTCGGATTGGCATGCATTGCATGAATAATCTGATTAACCTGATCCAAGTCTTTGACTTTAATTGTGAATTTAAATTCTACAAAACCTTCCGTTCCTGCTTGCGCTTTGGTTGGCGTATCCACAGATTCGATATCCGCACCGGAATTGGAAATCGCTTGCGCCATTGAAGCCAGCAAACCATGCGCATCTTCAGATTTGACATTGAGAATGGTGCGGTACGTTTGATTGCGCAAACTGTCCCAGCCCGCATCGAGTTGCTCTTCCGGATCGGCTTTGACCAAAGTTTGACAAGTATCTCGGTGGATAATCATACCCTTGTCTTTGACCAATAAGGCGCGGATCGCATCGCCTGGAATCGGATGGCAACATTCGGCAAAATGAATCCGGCCGGTTTCTTGATCGTTGACTTTGATCGGGCTGAGTTTGACCGTGCTGCCAAAATGTTGGCCTGCCAACTCGGCAATGTGCATGGCAACGTGTACCGGCAAAGTATGCCCCATACCGACATTGTAGAGAACCTCTTCAAACGATGTTTGTTTGGTATTCAAATCGGCAAGGTATTTTTCCTTGAGGTCGTCTGAAAGCAGGATGTCTTTAGGCAACAGGCTGGATAAAGCTTTTTGCAGCAGGTTCTCACCCAAAACAACGGCATCGTGACGATTCAGATTTTTAATGTATTGGCGGATGGCGCTGCGCGCACGGCTGGAAACGGCAAAGTTCAGCCATGCTACATTAGGCTTGGCATGCTCGGAAGTAATGATTTCTACCGTATCGCCGGTTTTCAGCTTGGTACGCAACGGCATCATGACGTTATTGATACGCGCGGCAACGGTTTTATGACCGATATTGGTGTGAACGGCATAGGCAAAGTCAATCGGTGTCGCCCCTTTAGGCAAGGTAAGGATATCGCCTTTCGGGGTAACGATATAGACTTCGTTGGGGAACAAATCGACTTTGACATGCTCCAGAAACTCGATGGCATTTGAGCTGCTGGCCTGCAGGTCAAGAATATTTTTCATCCATCGGTTCATATGGAGGACGGCTTGGTCCGGAGTATTTTTACCGGATTTGTAAATCCAATGGCCGGCAATACCCCCCTCAGCCACAGCGTCCATTTCACGCGTACGGATTTGCACTTCGATCGGCAAACCGTAAGGACCGACCAAGGTCGTATGCAGGCTTTGATAACCGTTGCTTTTCGGAATGGCGATATAGTCTTTGAAACGGCCGGGCTTGGGGTGGTATAAATTATGCAATGCGCCCAACGCGGCGTAACAGGCAGGGATACTGTTTACGATGACCCGAAAGCCGTAAATATCCATCACTTCGGCAAAACGCAGTTTTTTAGCCAGCATTTTTTGATGGATGCTGTATAAGTTTTTCTCGCGGCCTTTGATTTTGGCTTCAATATTGACACCGACCAAACGCTGACTGAATGCACGCAACACTTTGCCGACAACATCGCGGCGATTTTTGCGGCTGTTGTCCATGGCTTTTTTCAGGGTTTCGTAGCGTCTTGGGTGGAGATTTTGGAACGATAAGTCTTGAAGCTCTTGATACGCATTGTTCAGGCCAATGCGGTTGGCGATTTGAGCATAGATTTCGAGGGTTTCTTTGGCGATGCGGCGGCGTTTTTCCGGACGCATAGAGCCAAGGGTGCGCATATTGTGCAATCGGTCGGCAAGTTTGACGACGATGACACGCACATCTTTAGTCATGGCGAGGATAAGCTTGCGGAAACTTTCCGCCTGATGCTCGGCATGATCTTCAAATTTGAGTTTTTCCAGTTTGGAGAGGCCGTCTACCATTTCGGCAATGGTATCGCCGAATTCTGCCGCCATTTCGACTTTGGTTACACCCGTATCTTCCAATACATCGTGCATAACGCCCGCGCAGAGGCCTTGAACATCCATGTGCCAAATCGCAAGCTGCGTGGCAACGGCAAGGGGATGGGTGATGTAGGGTTCGCCGCTTTTACGGGTTTGTCCGTCATGGGCGTGGAAAGCGTAGGCAACGGCTCTTTCAAGCTCGGCCTGCTCGTTGGTATTGAGATAGGATGCGGTGCGAAACAAAAGCTCGCGCGCTTCCGCTGTCAACGGATCATAGGGGGCGGTAGGCAGTGGGGCTGGCATTTTCAGACGGCCTTTTATGGCTATTTTTAAGCCGTCAGACTGTATCGGTTGTGATATCGCACCGATACAGTCCGCGCGGCGGTTTTATCGGTTTGCCGGTTGGTTTATTTGTTGCGGGTCAGCAGCTCGGTTCCGATTTGTCCGGCTGCGATTTCGCGCAGGGCGGTTACGGTTGGTTTATTGTTGCGGATGTCGTCAACCAAAGGCGTATTGCCGTTTTCTAATTGGCGTGCGCGACGGGCGGCAACGAGGGTAAGGTCGAAGTGGTTAGGGATTTTACCTGTGCAGTCTTCAGTAGTAATACGGGCCATGTTTGCTTGCTTTCTTTCTATGTTTCAAATAAACGGTTATTTTCGCTGTTTTTTAGGAATTTTCCAACAGGTTTGAGATAAATCCCTGTTGAGAGGATTTTTTCAGACGGCCTGCTTTAATAATGTGGAATAAATCGGCTTCGGCACGATCCAAATCGTCATTCACAACGACGTAATCGAACAAAACGGATTGCTCAATCTCATGACGGGCTTTTGAAAGGCGTGTTTGAATAACTTCTTCGCTGTCTGTACCACGGCCGATCAAACGTTGCGCCAATACTTCAAAGGAAGGCGGCAGAATAAAAATGCTGCTGGCTTCAGGCAACGATTTACGCACTTGCGCCGCACCTTGCACATCAATTTCCAAAATTACGTCATAGCCCTCTTCGCTCAACGAATTCACGCCGGCAATGCTGGTGCCGTAATAATTGCCGTACACATTGGCGTGTTCCAAAAAGGCTCTTTGCTCAATCAGTGATTCAAATTCTTCTTTGGGAACAAAGTGGTAATGCACACCATGTACCTCACCTTCACGCGGCTGGCGTGTGGTATGAGAAATAGAAACACGGATGTCGTCATGATTTTTCAACAGGCGCGACACCAAGGTCGTTTTACCTGTGCCGGAAGCGGCAGAAATGATGTAAATATTGCCTTTTTTATGATTTTGCATGGTGGTTCAGCCGATGGTATGTACCTGTAAATTATAACACAACACAATGTTTCTCGGAATTTCAGACGGCATGTTGCAAAATTTGGCTATTGTATCGATTAATTTGGCAAGTCCGCATATGACCGCTACAATATCGTGTTAAAAACTTTTTGATTTCGGAATGTCGAAATGTTGATTCATCCTGAAGTAATGGGCGTAGAAGCTTTGGCGGACAAAATCCGTAAAATTGAAAACTGGCCGCAAAAAGGGATTTTGTTTCATGACATTACTCCCGTTTTGCAAAGCGCAGAATATTTCCGCCTGCTGGTCGATTTACTGGTTTACCGCTATATGGGGCAGAAAGTTGATGTCGTGGCAGGCTTGGATGCGCGCGGCTTCATTATTGGCGCGGCTTTGGCCTATCAGCTGAACGTCGGCTTTGTCCCCATCCGCAAAAAAGGCAAACTGCCGTTTGATACGGTTTCTCAAAGTTACGCTTTGGAATATGGCGAAGCAACGGTAGAAATCCATACCGATGCCATCAAGCCGGGCGCACGCGTTTTGTTGGTAGATGATTTGGTGGCAACCGGCGGCACAATGCTGGCAGGTGTCGAGCTGATCCGCAAACTGGGCGGCGAAGTAATCGAAGCGGCTGCCATTTTGGAATTTACCGACTTGGACGGCGGCAAAAAAATCCGTGAAAGCGGCGCACCGTTATTTACCCTATGCCAAAACAAAGGCTGTATGTAATAAAAAACCGCAAGCTGATCAGCCTGCGGTTTTTTATTGTCAAAATCATTCGAGAACGTATCCGTCCGTATCCCAGAAAGTTTTTTTCACCAACTGGTCGTCTTTATAAACCAACTCGGATTTCTTCGCACCATCATCATACCAATCCAAAATAATGCCGCTGCGTTTACCGTTGCGAATACTCAATTCAGACACAACACGGCCATTTTCATCCCAACTGATGATCTCCGTTGGTTTGTCATTGCTCATCATCATTTCGGTTTTCGGGCTGCCGTCTGAATACCATTGTTTCCAATGGCCATTGGCTTTATCGTGCTTAAATTGGATTTCGCTTTCTTTCACACCATTTCGGTAATAGCGGGAACCCACGCCCTCACTCAGACCATTTTGATAAGGCATTACCGCAGATTTTTTGCCGTTTGGATACCAGTTAACCCATTCGCCATGCGGTTTACCGTTGCGATAGCTGCCAACCATCTTTTTCTGACCGTTGAAATGCCACAGGGTCAGCGTACCGTTATCCAACGCCGGCACAAAAACCTTAATCTGACCGGCAGGTACTTCGTACGGATCAGAATATTTTTTCATCGATGGATAGTAAAAATCCTGCACCTGCGCCTTGCCTGCCTCAATCTTATATTGGCGGACATAAGCAACCGAAGGCATGGTTGCCGTCAGTTTACCGTTTTGATTGAAATAAACGGTATGTTGCTGGGCAAAGGCGGCAACGGGCATACTGAACAAGGCAGCAGCCAACAGGCCTGATTTTAAATAATTATTCATGATATGGAGTTTGGCAGTAATATGTTCTACAAAAAGTCAGTAATAAAAATTCACTGACATTAGAAACTATGACGAATATTATAAGCCATAGTTTCAAAGCCTGCTTGGATTTCATATTCGGCATACCATAGACATTTGTATTTTCTTTAAATATTAAAGATTATACAAAACAAAGGCCGTCTGAAACTTTTTCAGACAGCCTTTGTTTTATTTACATCAAAATAAACTACTCTTCACCCAGTAATTGCTCGCGGGTCAACAGGAATACAAACCCATCGCCACCGCTGGTTTCCAACCAAGTAAACGGTAATTCGGGATAAGCCGCTTCCAATACCTCACGGTTGTGACCGATTTCAACCAGCAATACACCTTTCGGATTCAAATATTTCGCCGCTTGCAGGATAATTTGACGTGTAGCATCCAAACCATCTTCGCCGCTGCCCAAAGCCAATTCCGGCTCATGTAGGTATTCATCAGGCAACGCCTCCACAGATTCCGCGTCGACATAAGGCGGATTGGAAACAATTAAGTCGTAGGTTTCATCCAAACCTTCAAACAAATCGGTATGCACCAAGCTGATGCGGTCTTCCAAGCCATAATCTTCAATATTAATCGCAGCCACTTCCAGTGCATCCAAGCTTAAATCAACGGCATCGATTTGTGCGTCGGGATAGTGATGCGCCATTTGAATGGCCAAACAGCCGCTACCGGTACACAAATCTAAAGCTCGATGCACCAATTCATCATGTTCAATCCAAGGACGGATACCGTCGCCAAGCAATTCATAAATGAAAGAACGAGGCACAATAACGCGCTCATCAACATAAAAATCAAACTCGCCCTGCCATGCCTGATGCGTCAGATACGCGGCAGGAATATGCTCAACTGCGCGGCGTTCGATAATCGACAGCACTTCCTCCTTCTCACTTTGCAACAATTTAGCATCCAAATAAGGCTCCAACATATCCAAAGGCAGGTTCAAAGCGTGCAAAATCAGATAGACTGCCTCGTCATGGGCATTATCACTTCCATGTCCGAAAAACAGTCCGGCATCATTAAAACGGCTGACGGCGAAACGCAATAAATCGCGAACAGTGGTCAGCTCTTGAGCAGCTTGGTTAAACATAATGTTTTGTCTTGTCAATTTAAGAATGTTGAAATTATAACAGAAAGGCCGTCTGAAAACTTTTCAGACGGCCTTCGATTTAATTCAGCTTAAGATTATTTATCGCGGCTGAATACAATTTTGGTAGCTTGGATAGCAACGCAGACAGCACCACCGATGAAGATCAAGTCAGCAGCGGTACGAACCCAACGCAGGGTATCCAAGATTTCCATTTGCAGGAACTCTTCGCTACGTGCATACCACAGACCATGAGTGATAGAAGCGTAAGCTTGAATCACGCCGACCGGCAACAGGCTGATGGCAATCATACCCACCAGACCGCCGTTCAGCAGCCAGAAACCCCAAGTCATCAGTTTGTCGTCAAATTGAACATTAGGTTTCAGGTAGCGTGCAACCAGCAATACGAAGCCCAGAGCCAAGAAACCATACACACCGAACAGAGCCGCGTGAGCGTGAACTGCAGTAGTGTTCAGACCTTGGATGTAGAACAGGGAAATCGGCGGGTTAATCAAGAAGCCGAATACGCCGGCACCGATCATGTTCCAGAAAGCAACTGCTACGAAGCACATCAGAGGCCAACGCAGACGTTTTGCCCAGTCGGACAGGTGTTGGTAAGACCAGTGTTCGTAAGCTTCTCGACCCAGCAGAACCAAAGGTACAACTTCCAAAGCGGAGAAACATGCACCGATTGCCATAGAAGCAGAGGTAGAGCCGGAGAAGTACAAGTGGTGCAATGTACCTGGAATACCGCCCAACATGAAGATTGCAGCAGCTGCCAGAGTAGAAGCAGTAGCAGTACTACGGCGGACAAAGCCCATGTTGTAGAAGATGAATGCGAAGGCGGCAGTAGCGAACACTTCGAAGAAGCCTTCTACCCACAGGTGAACCACCCACCAACGCCAGTATTCCATCACAGCGATTGGAGATTTCTCACCGTAGAACAGGCCAGGAGCGTAGAACACACCCACACCGACCATAGAAGCTACGAAGATAGCCAACAGGTTTTTATCTGTACCTTTTTCTTTAAAGGCAGAGATAGTACAACGCAGCATCAGGAACAGCCACAACAGCAGGCCGACCATCAGCAGAAGTTGCCAGAAGCGACCCAAATCCAAGTATTCGTAACCTTGGTGGCCAAACCAGAAGTTCAGTTCAGGTGGAATGATGTGAGTCAAAGCAAAGAAGTTACCTGCGTAAGAACCGCCAACTACAATGAACAGGGCGATGTATAGGAAGTTCACACCGGCACGTTGGAATTTAGGATCTTTACCGCCGTTCACAATCGGAGCCAAGAACAGACCTGCTGTCAGGAAGCCGGTTGCAATCCAGAAAATAGCGGATTGGATGTGCCAAGTACGGGTCAACGCATATGGGAACCAGTCGGCCATTTCAAAGCCCAGTGCGGTATCGATACCGTAGAAGCCTTGACCTTCGACAGTATAGTGAGCGGTCAAACCACCCAACAGTACTTGTACGACAAACAGCGCAACAGTCAGGAATACATATTTGCCCAACGCTTTTTGAGAAGGAGTCAGTTGTACTTTAGAGATAGGATCTTCAGTAGGTACTTCAACCTCTTCATGCTTGGTCAAGAAAGAGTAACCCCACATCAACAAGCCGATACCCATCAGCAACAATACCACGCTGGTGAAAGACCACATGTAGTTTTCAGTAGTCGGTACGTTGTTGATCAGAGGCTCATGTGGCCAGTTGTTGGTGTAGGTGAAGTTCTCGTCAGGACGGTTGGTCGAAGCAGACCAAGAAGTCCAGAAGAAGAAGTTGAACAGTTTTTCACGCGCTTCTTGGCTTGGCAATGTGTTGTTTTTCATTGCAAAGTGTTCGCGAGTGGTTTGAAACTTAGGATCGTCGCTGTACACGCCGTGGTAGTAAGGCAGAATGCTTTCGATCGCTTTCACGCGGGTATCGCTGATAACGACAGAACCGTCTTCCTTAATACGGCTTTGGTTGCGGTATTCGTCAGCCAAACGTGTTTTCAGAACAGCTTGTTCTTCAGGAGAAACTTCGTCAAATTTTTTGCCGTAAGTTTCTTGCGCAGTCAGATCCAACCATGCAACCAGCTCGCGGTGCAGCCAGTCGGCAGTCCAGTCCGGAGCTTGGTATGCACCGTGACCCAATACAGAGCCAACTTCCATACCGCCGGTAGTTTGCCATGCAGATTGACCTGCCAAAATATCGTCTTTGGTCATCAGGACTTTGCCGGATGCAGAAACGACTTGTTCAGGGTATGGCGGAGCCTTTTTATAGACCTCGCTACCCATATAACCAAGAATGGTAAAGCATACTGCCAGTACGGCAAACAGCAAGTACCAAAGCTTCTTGTACTGTCCCATTTTGAGTACTCCTTGATTTTGGTAAAAAGTGGTTGGGTATTAATTCATCAAATATGAATGTTAAAGATTGTATCACGGTTTTAAAAGTAAAGAAATATTTTGTCAATAATATTCCTTTAAAACCATTAACTTACATGATATTGATTCCTATTATCCTGTATAACTCCTCCTTTGTTATATTTTGTGTTAAGCCCACACTAACATTTTCACACAAAAATAAACTTTTCGGTTTAGTTTTTTATACTACTAAAGGAGTATTTAAGGATTAAAAGATTCATATTCATTGAACAATTTGATTTATGTCAAAATACACCCAAACAAGCGCCTACATAATCATACAAAATTTCAAACCATCCTATCAGGATACTTAACTTTTCTTTCAATAAGGAAACTTTAAACATGAAACGCCAAACCTTAGCTGCACTTATCGCTTCTGTATTTGCACTGGCCGCATGCGGCGAACAAGCTGCTAAACCAGCTGAAACTCCGGCTGCTACCGCTTCTGCTGAAGCTCCTGCCGCTTCCAACCCACAAGCTGCTGCAGAAACTCCTTCTTCAGAACTGCCTGTAATCGATGCCATCGTAACTCACGCTCCGGAAGTTCCACCTCCAACTGATCGCGATCATCCGGCTAAAGTACGCGTTAAAATGGAAACCGTTGAAAAAACCATGACCATGGAAGACGGTGTTGAGTACCACTACTGGACATTCAACGGCGACGTTCCAGGTCAAATGATCCGTGTACGTGAAGGCGATACTGTTGAAGTTGAATTCTCTAACCACCCTTCTTCTACCGTTCCTCATAACGTTGACTTCCACGCTGCAACCGGTCCAGGCGGTGGTGCAGAAGCTAGCTTTACTGCTCCTGGCCACACTTCTACCTTCAGCTTCAAAGCACTGCAAGCTGGCTTGTACATCTACCACTGTGCCGTTGCTCCTGTAGGTATGCACATCGCCAACGGTATGTACGGTTTGATCTTGGTTGAACCTAAAGAAGGTCTGCCTAAAGTGGACAAAGAGTTCTACATCGTACAAGGCGACTTCTATACTAAAGGTAAAAAAGGTGCTCAAGGCTTGCAACCTTTCGATATGGATAAAGCGATTGCTGAACAACCTGAATACGTTGTATTCAACGGTCACGTAGGCTCTATCGCAGGCGACAACGCTCTGAAAGCTAAAACTGGTGAAACTGTTCGTTTGTACGTTGGTAACGGTGGTCCTAACTTGGTATCTTCTTTCCACGTTATCGGCGAAATCTTCGACAAAGTATATGTTGAAGGTGGTAAACTGATTAACGAAAACGTACAAAGCACTGTGATTCCTGCCGGTGGCGCCGCCATGATCGAATTCAAAGTCGACGTTCCAGGCAGCTACACTTTGGTTGACCACTCTATCTTCCGTGCGTTCAACAAAGGTGCTTTGGGTCAATTGAAAGTTGAGGGTGATGAAAACCCTGAAATCATGACCAAAAAACTGAGCGACACCGTTTACCAACCTGCCGGTGCTGCCACTTCTGCTCCAGCAGCTGCGTCTGGTGCTTCTGAAGCCGCTAAATAATCTCTCGGTTTAATACGCCAAGCCACTGCTGCCCTACTCTTTAGAGCAACAGTGGCTTCCATCACGATTAATCTTCCTGTTCAAATCAGACAGATTGATTTTTCAGACGGCCTTGTTATGATTAGGCTATCTGAAAAATAAATTTCCTGTTTCAATCGATAATAAGGGCGTACCATGAAACTCATACGACTCCTCCTCTTAGGCAGTGCCTTAATCTGCGGCAATACATTTGCTGCCGAAATGGTAAAAATCGAAGGAGGCAGCTACCGTCCTCTCTATCTCAAAAAAGACACTTCCCTTATTAAAGTCAAACCCTTCCAACTTGACAAATATCCGGTAACCAATGCCGAATTTGCCGAATTTGTGAACACACATCCGCAATGGCAAAAAGGCAAAATCAGTTCCAGACATGCTGAAAAAGCTTACCTGAAACATTGGGTAAAGAACGGCAGCAACAGTTTTGCGCCTAAAGCCAGCGAACTCAAACATCCGGTAACCAATGTTTCATGGTTCGCCGCGAATGCTTACTGCGTTTCCAAAGGTAAACGCCTGCCGACTATTGACGAGTGGGAATTTGCAGGCTTGGCTTCTGCCACTCAAAAAGACGGCTCTGCCGAACCTGGCTACAACCGCACCATCTTAGATTGGTACGCAGACGGCGGTCGCAACGGTCTGCGCGACATCGGTAAAAACAAACCCAACTATTGGGGCGTATATGATATGCACGGCCTGATTTGGGAATGGACTGAAGACTTCAACAGCAGCCAACTCTCTGCCGGCTCGTCCAATACGCAAATGTTCTGTAGCGGCGCATCCGTAGGTTCAAGCGATCCGTCCAACTATGCGGCATTCTTACGCTACGGCATCCGCACCAGTCTGCAGTCCAAATATGTTTTAAATAACTTGGGCTTCCGTTGCGCAAGCAAATAAAGTTTAGTTTTTATCACCAAAGCAGCTTTGGCGGTACTGAAAGGTATCGCCGCTTTTTTTGGCCGTCTGAAAAGATATGGCGCACAAAGACAAATTGTGGCATAATCCGCCCGTCTTTATAAAAAGGCACTTAGGAGTTTGCTTAGGTCGTTCGGCTTGGCAAACTTGTCCGAACCTGAAAAGGTTCTTTTATTTTCGGAGTTATCCATCATGGCATTGACCGTAGAACAAAAAGCACAAATTGTTAAAGATTTCCAACGCAAAGAAGGCGATACCGGCTCTTCTGAAGTACAAGTCGCTCTATTGACTTTCCGCATCAACGACCTGACTCCTCACTTCAAAGCCAACCCTAAAGACCACCACAGCCGTCGCGGCCTGTTGAAAATGGTTAGCCAACGTCGTCGCCTGTTGTCTTACCTGCGTCGTACTCAGCCTGATACTTACCGTACACTGATTACCCGCCTGGGTCTGCGTAAATAATTTATGCTTAAATCAACACCGCCTTCGGGCGGTGTTTTTTATTAACATACCGATGTCGTCTGAAACACAGGCCCACGCTCTGTGTTATACTTCCACACGCTTAAGCAGCAAGGCTTAAACTTCCAATCACTCCTTAAAGCTCCCATCAAAGCGAGAATCTGAATTGTCTGTTCATTCCATGTTGCACTCAGGAAAATTTTGGCTGAAAACCCTGGTTTTCAGCATTGCCGTGCTTTTATGCCTCGCGGCGGTCTTGAGTGCCTTAATGTTCCGCATATTCAATACAGAAAACATTGACGCATTCATACAGAAAAACTTTTCTGCCCATGGCTGCCAAGTCAAATACAATGCCAATATCAGCAGAAAATGGCTGCCGCGCCCTACGCTTATTTTAAAAGATCTAAGCCTTTCATCTTCCGAACCAGACACGCCGACACTGAGCATTGCCGAATCCAAAATGGGCTTTGGCTGGAGCAGCCTATGGTCAGACGCCCCCATTATTGAAAAATGGATTCTTTCCAATCCGTCGCTGACATTGGGTCCCAAGAACCACCTGCCTGCCTGCCTGCAGCAAAACCACACATCAAAAGAAAGCTTCCAACTCAACCGCGTCATCATCAATAGCGGCAACATCCGCTATCACAATAAAGAGCAAGATATTGCCTTAAACGATCTGCAATTTTCCCTGCGCAGAGCCGATTCAGACGGCCGTCCATTCGATATCAGCAGCACACTGCAAAACATCGGCAACCCCATCAGTTGGCAGGGTGCCGGCCATCTTGTACAAGATGATGCCGGCTGGAGCGTTCCCTCCCTCAAATTAAACCTGCAAACCGTATTACTCAAAAACAAGCTGGATGCCCAAATCGCAGGCAGCCTTAATTGGCAAAATCAGACCGTCCTTTTCCGCGACTTCAATCTGCAAGCCGAAAGCGACTATCAAAACTTGCATATCAACGCACGTTCGCCCCTCTTGCAATTCAAAAACGGCTATTTGCACCTCAACACACTCAACGGCGCATTGACCGCCGGCAGTGAAAACAACCAATGGGACGGTTCATTCAAACTGGACAAAGCCAACCTCTATCCAACCGTTTTGACCTCCGCCAATTTTGAACTCAAAGGCAGCCATAAAAACGACCGCCTCCAAACCAACTTTACCTTTTCCAGCCCATTGGTTTGGCAAAAAGGCAAAGGCATCGATGCGCCCAAACTGCACCTCAGCACCCTGCAAGACACCATCAACCGCCTTCCCCGCCCCCGATTCATCAGCACCCTCGAAGGCCAGGCCAATTTCAGCCTCAATACATGGGAAGGCCGTCTGAAAGGTGCATTTGACAGACAAGCCCTTGCCTTGGCCTTTAAATACCAACGCGATGCCCAACCGCGCCCGCACCTTGACGCCGGTATCGCCTTACAAAAACTCAATCTGACCCCTTACTTGGAAGATCTGAAAACCCAGCCATCACTAAACCTTCCTTCCCTGCTGGCTAAATCCTGGTTGCCCGACATTGAGGCCAACCTCCAAATCGGCAGCATTCAAACTGCCGGCCTGCAATTAGAAAACATCGAATCCCTGCTCACCGCCGATAAAGAACATATCGCCCTGCACCGTTTCAAAGCCGGGCTTTATGGCGGCAAAACCGAGGGCGGCCTGAGTATTGCGGCGACCCAACCTGCTTCCTACCACCTTCAGCAAAACGCAAAAGGCATACAAATTCAACCGTTACTACAAGACCTGTTCGGTTTCCACAGCTTCAGCGGCAGCGGCGACGCCGTTATCGACATAAAAACCACCGGCAACGACCGCACCCAAATGATACAAGCCCTAAACGGCAGCCTGCTCCTCGATATTACCAACGGCGCATGGCACGGTATTGATATGGACAGCATTCTGAAAAACGGCATCTCTTCGGAAAAAATCGACAACAGCAACCTCAAAACCCCTTTCCATCATTTCACCCTCAATAGTGAAATCGAGAAAGGCATCAGCCATCATATCAACACCGAACTGTTTTCCGACAGCCTGCACGTTGTCAGCAGCGGCTATACCGATTTGAATACCCAAAAGCTATCGGAAAACCTGCTTATCAGCAACGTACTGCAACCTAAAAACAAACCAATTCCCCTAAAAATCGGCGGAACCGTACAAAACCCTTCCATTACCCTCGACTACAGCCGCTTGACCAATGGCATGAACACACCAGCAGAAAAACAAAAAGCCCTGCAAGAAACCATACAAGAACAATGGAAGTGGCTCAAACCACGCTAGGTTTTCAAGTCAAAGGCCGTCTGAAACCCCAAAAGTTTCAGACGGCCTTTTAACAGATGCCTTGTCAGAATAAGATGTTTACTGAGGAATGACCATATACACAATCAGTGCAACAATAATGGCAAACCATATAACCAACATTATCAAGCCTGTTTTGGAGAGTTTTCTTTTTCTCCAATCGAGCCTCAATATTTCTACCGTACCCTCAAACATAGACCCAATCATTTCCATCAATATTTGAAGTAGAAATTCCAATAAATCTGACATCTACAAACCCAAACGCTCCCAAATCTCATCGATTTTAGCCGTAACGGCAGGGTCTTTTTTAATCACACGCCCCCATTCGCGGTCGGTTTCGCCCGTCCATTTGTTGGTCGCATCCAAACCCATTTTGCCACCGAGTCCGCTGACGGGGCTGGCGAAGTCGAGGTAGTCGATGGGCGTGTTTTCCATCAAAACGGTATCGCGTACAGGGTCCATGCGCGTGGTTACTGCCCAGATGACTTCTTTCCAGTCGCGCACGTTCACATCGTCATCCACCACGATGATGAATTTGGTGTACATAAACTGGCGCAGGAACGACCAGCAACCCATCATCACGCGCTTGGCGTGTCCGGCGTACTGTTTTTTCATGCTGACCACCGCCATGCGGTAGGAGCAGCCTTCGGGCGGCAGGTAGAAATCGGTGATTTCGGGGAACTGCTTTTGCAAAAGCGGTACGAACACTTCGTTCAACGCCACACCCAAAACGGCGGGTTCATCGGGCGGTTTGCCTGTGTAGGTCGAATGGTAAATCGGGTTTTCACGCATGGTAATGCGTTCGATCGTAAATACGGGGAAATGATCCTGCTCATTGTAATAGCCCGTGTGGTCGCCGTATGGGCCTTCCAGCGCGGTTTCGTTTGGATGAATCACGCCTTCCAACACGATTTCAGCACGGGCAGGCACTTGCAAATTGCTGCCGATACATTTCACCAGCTCCGTCCGCGAACCACGCAGCAGTCCGGCAAACTGGTATTCGCTCAAGGTATCGGGAACAGGCGTTACCGCGCCCAAAATGGTGGCAGGGTCGCAGCCGAGCACGACGGCGACAGGATACGGCGTATCAGGATTGAGTTTGCGGAATTCCTGATAATCCAGTGCGCCGCCACGATGCGACAGCCAGCGCATGATCAGCTTGTTTTTGCCGATTAACTGCTGACGGTAAATACCGAGATTTTGGCGTTTTTTGTTTGGTCCGCGCGTGACGGTCAAGCCCCATGTTACCAGCGGCGCAACGTCTTCCGGCCAGCAATGCTGAATCGGAAGTTTATACAAATCAACGTCTTCGCCTTCCCACACAATTTCCTGACACGGCGCATTTTTCACCACGTTCGGCGCCATGCTCCAAATATCTTTCAACAGCGGCAGTTTGGAAAACGCGTCTTTAATGCCTTTGGGCGGTTCAGGTTCTTTCAGATACGCCAGCGTCTGCCCGATTTCGCGCAGCTTGGATACGCTGTCCGCACCCATGCCCAGCGCCACGCGTTCGGGCGTGCCGAACAGATTCGCCAACACAGGATAATCATAACGCGTACCGTCAGGCTTAATCGGATTCTCAAACAACAACGCCGGCCCTTCGGCACGCAGTACGCGGTCGGCGATTTCGGTCATTTCCAAATGCGGCGACACCGGATGCTGAATGCGCTTGAGTTTGCCATCAGCTTCCAATCCGGCTATAAATTCTCGCAAATCTCTGTATTTCATGATTTCATTTTCCTGAACAGGCCGTCTGAAAACAGACTGCCATTTCGGGTTTAAAAGATAAACCAGCGGCTATTGTACCTGCCAAATCTGTTCAAATCCCAACTTTCCACGTCCGAATTTCGAGATTTTTTGCAAACTACCGTCAAATTTAAACAATATCTGCTTGTGATTGCTTTCAGACGGCCTTATCTTTGGTAAAATTCCAACTTAATCCAGTCATCAATCAATATCTATCGTGGGACAGCGGCCATGTTTGCATTTTTAGAATCTTTTTTCGTTGAATACGGCTATGCGGCCGTGTTTTTCGTTTTGGTTATTTGCGGCTTCGGCGTGCCGATTCCTGAAGATTTGACACTGGTAACCGGCGGCGTGATTTCCGGCCTGGGTTATACCAACCCTCATATTATGTTTCTTGTCGGTATGCTCGGCGTATTGGCGGGCGATGGCTTTATGTTTGCGGCCGGCCGGATTTGGGGGCAAAAAATCCTTAAATTTAAACCGATTGCGCGCGTGATGACACCCAAACGCTACGCCCAAGTACAGGAAAAATTCGACAAATACGGCAACTGGGTTTTATTCGTCGCCCGTTTCCTGCCCGGCCTGCGTACCGCCGTTTTCGTAACCGCCGGCATCAGCCGCAAGGTTTCCTACCTGCGCTTTATCCTGATGGACGGCTTGGCCGCGCTGATTTCCGTTCCGGTTTGGATTTATCTGGGCGAATACGGCGCACGCAATACCGACTGGCTGATGAAAAAAATGCACAGCCTGCAATCCGGTATCTTTGCGGTACTGGGCATCGGTGCCGTCATTGTCGGCTGGATTTGGTGGAGAAAACACCGCCGCCATACCTTCTTCCGTGAAAAATTACACGAAAAACGCGCTGCAAAAGCCAAAAAACAAACCAATCAATAAACCATTCCAGGCCGTCTGAAACACTTCCTTGCTTTCAGACGGCCTCAATCATTCATCAGAAACACCATGAAACAAAAAATCTTCGTCCTCTACACCGGTGGCACCATCGGCATGACCCAAAGCAGCGCCGGCCTGCGTCCCGACACCGCCCTCGTCGATAAAGCCCTTGCCCCCTTTTCAGACGGCCTTGATTTCGAATGGCACGTTTGCCAGCCGCTCATCGATTCTTCCGCAGTAACGCTGCAAAACCAACGCGACTGGTTGGAGCTTATTATCGCCAAACTGCCTGACTATGACGGTATTTTGGTACTGCACGGCACGGATACCATGGCGTACACAGCCAACCTCTTCGCCCTTTCGCTGCAAGGTTTGGACAAACCTATTATCCTGACCGGCTCGCAATGGCCTTACGATGCCGCCAACAGCGATGCGCCGCGCAACCTTGCCATCTCCGTTTCCGCCTTCTCGCTCAAACTCAAACAAGTGGCGATTGCCTTTGACGGCAAGCTCTTCCCAGCCGTCGGCAGCAGCAAGGTCAGCACCGAAACCGCCGCAGGTTTTGACAACCTGCATTTTGGCGCGCTTGCCGAATGGGAGAAAAACAAAGGTTGGCACAATATCCGTACCGCCCCGACCCAACATTCAGACGGCCTCAAACCGCGTCTTCCATCCCCCGAAGCAAAAGTTTCCGTCCGCACGCTGATTCCCGGTTATACCGCGCAAGAACTTTCAGACGGCCTGCCCCATCTTTCCACCCAAGCCCTGATTCTGCAAAGCTACGGCCACGGCAATGCGCCGAGCGACGATGCGTTTGTCCGAGCCGTCCAAGCCTTTACGCAACAAGGCAAATTGCTGCTCAACATCAGCCAAGTGCCGCAAGGTTGCGCCGCCGCCGTCTATGCCCAAGGCGATGCTTTGCGTCAGGCAGGCATCATTAATGGCGGCAAATGCAACCTTGAAACCGCCACTGCGCTGATGACCCTTGCCGTATCGCATGACTGGAATGCGGATAAGGTGCAACAAGAATTGCGACAATTAAATCTGCTGTAAACCGCCATTTAATATGACTTTCACCGACACTCACTGTCATCTTGCTGATCCCAAACTTGCCGACACGCTGCCTGCCGTGCTTGCCGAAGCGCAAGCCGTTGGCGTAGCGCGTTTTATCGTACCGGCTACATCACCAAATGATTGGCAGGCAGTTGCACAGTTGGAAAGGCCGTCTGAAAACATCCATATCGCTTTGGGCATTCATCCTTGGTTTTCAGACGGCCTCAACGAAGCGGCATTCCAAGAGTTAGAGTCCGAATTAATCCGGCATCCGCAAGCATGGGTTGGCGAAATCGGCTTGGATTTTTATGGCAAAGAGCAAACCCAAGCCCAACGCGACACGCAGACCGACGCCTTTATCCGCCAACTCATCCTCGCCCAAAACCTCAACCGCCGCGTCATCATCCATAATCTGAAAGCCACCGCCGCCATTGCCGCCGCCGTTAAAACCGCCGGTTTCACACAAGGCGGTATCGTTCACGCCTTCTCCGGCAGCGTAGAAGAAGCACAGATTTTGGTGAAACTCGGCTTCAAAATCGGCATAGGCTCGCTGCTACTCAATCCCAATGCAAAAAAAGTCCGTGCCGCCTTACAAGCTTTAAACGACACGGATTTTGTTCTCGAAACCGACAGCCCTTTTATGCTCGGCCATGAAACCAATACACCAGCCAACATCCGCCGTATCGCCGAAATTGCCGCAGAACTACGCGGCGTACCGCTGGCGCAACTGGCTGAAATCACCGAGCAAAACGTGGACTCCCTGCTCCATACTTCCCCTTGATATGCCTTCCTCAAGGCATCAAAAAGCCTTGCACTGCCATTTCGTTTCCAAACCGACACACTCTGCCCTCCCTACCCCATATTCATGAATAAAAAGCGATACAAGGCCGTCTGAAAAAATGTTTTTGGCACAAAATATCGTTCATTGCACCATTTCAGCTTTTTAAAACCGTATTTTTCCTTTGATTGATAAAAAGTATTACGCATATTATTGGGCAAACTTTTTATTTACGTTAAAATATGCTTTTTTTTGATAATAAGGCCGTCTGAAACAGGCGGAAAATACTTATGGCAGAACAACATACACACTCCTCTACCTGGCAGAGCAAAATTAATGCCCTCGGCCCTGGCATCATGATGGCTTCGGCAGCGGTCGGCGGCTCGCACCTGATTGCCTCCACGCAGGCAGGTGCGCTTTACGGCTGGCAGCTTGCGCTGATCATTATTCTGACCAATCTCTTTAAATACCCGTTTTTCCGCTTCAGCGCACATTACACACTGGACACGGGCAAAAGCCTGATTGAAGGCTATGCCGAAAAAAGCCGCGTTTATTTGTGGGTATTTTTGATTTTGTGTATTGCATCGGCAACGATTAACGCGGGTGCGGTTGCCATCGTTACCGCCGCCATCGTCAAAATGGCAATCCCATCGCTGACTCTCGATACCGGTATAGTGTCCGCCCTGATCATGGCTTCCTGCCTGCTGATTCTGGCAAGCGGCCGCTATAAAGCATTGGACAACGTTTCCAAAATCATCATCGTCAGCCTGACCATTGCCACCGTCGCCGCGGCAGCCGTGGCCATGTCTCGCGGTATGCAGATGAAGCCCGACTTTATCGAGCCTACCCCATGGACGCTGACCGGCTTGGGCTTCTTAATCGCACTGATGGGCTGGATGCCTGCGCCGATTGAAATTTCCGCCATCAACTCTTTGTGGGTAACCGAAAAACAACGCATCAACCCTTCCAGCTACCGCGACGGTATTTTCGACTTCAATGTCGGCTACATCACCAGCGCAGTGTTGGCGGTCGTCTTCTTGGCCTTGGGTGCATATGTTCAATACGGCAACGGCGAAGCCGTACAAATGGCCGGTGGCAAATATGTCGGCCAGCTGATTAATATGTACGCCGTAACCATCGGCGACTGGTCGCGTCCACTGGTGGCATTTATTGCCTTTGCCTGCATGTACGGCACCACCATTACCGTAGTGGACGGCTACGCACGCGCGATTGCCGAACCGGTACGCCTGCTGCGCGGCAAAGACAAAACCGGAAATGCCGAATTGTTTGCCTGGAACGTCTGGGTTGCAGGTTCGGGCTTGGCCGTGATTTTCTGGTTCAACAGCGCGATGGCCGAGCTGCTCAAATTCGCCATGATCACCGCCTTCGTTTCAGCCCCTGTGTTCGCTTGGTTGAACTACCGCCTCGTCAAAGGTGACAAACGCCACAAACTGACCATGGGCATGAACTTCCTTGCCATTATCGGTTTGATTTACCTGACCGGCTTTACCGTTTTGTTCCTACTGAACCAAACAGGTATCTTGGCTGCACCTAAATAAGCCCATACTAAAAAAGGCCGTCTGAAACTCAAAAACAGGTTTCAGACGGCCTTTCCAATCAATCATATCTTTTTGAATTTTCATTCAAACCCATTATAATGACTCCTTATTTCGCCGTTGCAGACCACTCGACGGCATCCGTATTTTGGAAAATTTATGAAGCCGTCTATTTTAGAAAAACTACAACAACTCAGCGACCGACTGGAAGAAGTCACCCACCTGCTCGGTCAGCCTGAAGCCACGTCCGACATGGACAACTACCGCAAACTCACACGTGAACACGCCGAACTGACCCCCGTTGTCGAAGTCTTCCAAAACTACCAGCTGGCGCAAAGCGACTTGGCAGATGCCGAAGAAATGCTGTCCGACCCTGAAATGAAAGACTTTGCCGCCGAAGAAATCGAAGCGGCAAAAGCCAAAATCGACGAACTCGATACCGAATTGCAAAAACTGCTGCTGCCAAAAGATGCCGACGACGACAAAAATATCTTTATCGAGGTACGCGCCGGAACGGGCGGCGACGAAGCCGCGCTGTTTGCAGGCGATTTGCTTCGTATGTACAGCCGCTACGCCGAGCGCAACCGCTGGCAGGTCGAAATCGTTTCCGCCAATGAAAGCGAATTGGGCGGCTATAAAGAAGTCATCGCCCGCATTATCGGCTTGGGCGCATACAGCCGTCTGAAATTTGAATCCGGCGGCCACCGCGTGCAACGCGTCCCTGCTACCGAAAGCCAAGGCCGTATCCACACCTCCGCCTGTACCGTTGCCGTCATGCCCGAAGCGGACGAACTCGAAGACATCGAGTTGAACCCAGCCGATCTGCGCATCGACACCTTCCGTGCATCCGGCGCGGGCGGTCAACACATCAACAAAACCGACTCCGCCGTCCGTATTACCCACTTGCCGACAGGCATGGTGGTCGAATGCCAAGACGGCCGCAGCCAACACGCCAACAAAGCGCAGGCAATGAAAGTCCTCGCTGCCCGCCTGAACGACGCACAAAAACGCGAAGCCCAAGCCAAAGAAGCCGCTGAACGCAAATCCCTGATCGGCAGCGGCGACCGCAGCGAACGCATCCGCACCTACAACTACCCACAAGGTCGCGTTACCGACCACCGCATCAACCTTACCCTGCACAAACTGGATTTTGTGATGGACGGCGATTTAGAAGAAATCACCAATGCCCTGATTGCCGAGCATCAAGCCGAGCTTTTGGCAGCAATGGGGGATTGATGGATTTGGTCCATTGCGTTTATACTTTTCAGACGGCCTGATGACATATGTTAATATGGCCGTGTATATGTTATCCCGAAGTGATAAATGCAGCACCAGCTGCGCCACAGCAACACCCTTCTACAATCACCGAATGAGAGGACACAAAATGGCAAAAATCCTGATCGCACCGGTATCTGCCGGTCTGAGCGCCGATGCAGCGGCAAAAGCATTTGCAGCAGCATTAAATGCGCAAGTTTTCCAAGCCGTTGACCCTGCTGCCGAAACCCTGTTGGCTCAAGGCAAAAGCGACGATTGGTTTGACGCACTTGTCGGTAAAGTTGCAGCATTGAATGCAGACAATCTCGTTATCGAAGGCATCACTCCTGATGCGGACAAATTGTTCTTGGCAGGCAAAAACGTTGAATTGGCGCTGTCTTTGGATGCAGGCGTTGTATTGGCGCTGAAATCCGACAACACTGATGCCGCTGCCGTCACTCAACAATTGAATCTTGCCAAACAGCTCTATACCAACTCTCCAGGCTTATTGGAAGGCTTTATCATTGACGGCGCAGCCGCTGCTTTGGGCGCACAAGTTGCCGAACAAACCGGCCTGACTTTCTTCGGCTCCAGCGACAAACTACAAGACGTATCCGCTTTGGCCAAACGCGAAGCCAAACGCCTGTCTCCAGCCCAATTCCGTTACAACCTGATCGATTTTGCCCGCAAAGCCGATATGCGCATCGTTCTGCCTGAAGGCGCAGAACCGCGCACCGTCGCCGCCGCCGCCATCTGCCACGAAAAAGGCATCGCCCGTTGCGTACTGTTGGCTACCCGCGAAGAAGTTGAGGCCATAGCTAAAGAACGCGGCATCTCCCTGCCTGATTCTTTGGAAATCATTGATCCTGCTTCTTTGGTTGAGCAATACGTTGGGCCGATGTGCGAATTGCGCAAATCCAAAGGCCTGACTCCTGAAGACGCACGCAAACAGCTGCAAGATACCGTCGTACTGGGTACCATGATGATGGCTCAAAACGACGTAGACGGTTTGGTTTCCGGTGCAGTCCACACTACTGCCAACACTATCCGCCCTGCCCTGCAACTGATTAAAACCGCTCCGGGCGCAAGCCTTGTATCCAGCGTATTCTTCATGTTGCTGCCTAACCAAGTATTAGCATTTGCCGACTGCGCGGTTAACCCAAACCCAACTCCGGAACAACTGGCCGACATCGCCATCCAATCTGCCGACAGCGCCAAAGCCTTCGGTATCGATCCAAAAGTAGCCATGATTTCCTACTCTACCATCAACTCAGGCAGCGGCCCTGATGTCGATGCGGTGATCGAAGCAACCAAACTGGCGAACGAAAAACGCCCTGATTTGGCCATCGAAGGTCCGTTGCAATACGATGCGGCTACCGTTCCATCTATCGGCCAATCCAAAGCTCCGGGCAGCGCTGTCGCTGGTCAGGCAACTGTCCTGATTTTCCCAGACCTCAATACCGGCAACTGTACTTACAAAGCCGTACAACGCAGCGCCAACGTCCTGAGCGTAGGCCCGTTGTTGCAAGGTTTGCGTAAACCGGTTAACGACTTGTCCCGCGGTGCATTGATTGAAGACATCGTCTTCACCATCGCCCTGACTGCCGTTCAAGCCAAACAAATGCAAGGCTGATTGACAAGCTGATGCTTTGAAATCAAAGGCCGTCTGAAACCGATGTTTCAGACGGCCTTTCGTATCTTTGCACCAACTATATTATAATTCGCCATTATTTTCTGAAAGACTGCCCCAATGACTGCCTACCAACAACAACTAGCCGACAAAAAGCAATATCTTCAGCAACTTTTCCAAGGACTGGATTTCCCTGAAATCGAAGTCTTTGAATCTCCGGAACAGCATTACAGGATGCGTGCCGAGTTCCGTATCTGGCATGAGGGCGGTGAAATGTTTTACGCCATGTTTGAGCGCGGGCAAAAGGCAAGCGGGGCAAGCCTGATCCGTTGCGACCAATTTCCTGCCGCATCCGAATCCATCAATGCCTTGATGCCGAAATTGATTGAAGCCACATCCAATCATCCCGAGCTGAAAAACCGCTGGTACGCCGTCGAATTTTTGTCCACGTTAAGCGGCGAAATGCTGGTTACCATGATTTACCACAAGAAACTGAACGAAGCATGGCAACAAGCCGCGCAAGAGTTGGCGCACAATTTGGGCATCCACATCATTGGCCGCAGCCGCGGACAAAAAATCGTATTGAGCCAAGATTTTGTGACCGAAGCATTAGAAGTCAACGGAAAGACCTTCCGCTATCGTCAAATTGAGGGCAGCTTTACCCAACCCAATGCCCAAGTGTGCCAAAAAATGCTGACGTGGGCGTGTGATGCTGCGCAAAACTTAGGCAAAGACCTACTTGAGCTGTACTGTGGCAACGGCAATTTCACCCTGCCGCTTTCGCAACATTTTAATCAAGTATTGGCGACCGAAGTTTCCAAAACCTCCGTCAACGCCGCCCAATGGAATATTGAAGCCAACCAAATTACCAATCTCAAAATCGCCCGCCTGTCTGCGGAAGAATTTACCGAGGCATACACGCAAAACCGTGAATTCCGCCGCCTGCAAGAACAAGGCATCGACTTGAAAAACTATGATTTTTCAACCATTTTCGTTGATCCTCCACGCGCCGGTGTTGATGATGAAACTCTCAAATTGGTTGCCCGATTCGACAACGTACTCTATATTTCCTGCAACCCTGAAACCCTGCGTGCCAACCTCGACACGCTCTGTCAAACCCATGCCATCGAACGCGCCGCCCTGTTCGACCAATTCCCATTTACCCACCATATCGAAAGCGGCGTTTGGTTGAAGAAAAAATAAAATCATACAAAAAGGCCGTCTGAATGTTCAGACGGCCTTTAATTAACGGCATATTAAGCGATTTTCAAATCAATCCGCTTCCAAAACCACTTTCATGGCTTGGTTTTCAGCAGCGTGTTTGAATACATCGTAAGCTTTTTCCAATTCGCTGAATTTGAAATGGTGGGTCATCATTTTGGTGTAATCCACTGAGCTGCTGGAAATGGCTTTCATCAGCATTTCAGTAGTATTGGCGTTAACCAGGCCGGTAGTGATGGCAAGGTTTTTAATCCACAGTTTTTCCAGTTTGAAATCAACGGATTGACCATGTACGCCAACCACAGCAATATGGCCGCCGGGTTTCACGATGTCTTGACACATATTCCAAGTTGCCGGGATACCGACCGCTTCAATGGCGCAATCTACGCCGTCTTCGCCGACGATATCGGCAACTTGCTTGCTCACATCGCCAGAAGCAGGGTTAATAGTATGGGTTGCGCCCAATTCTTTCGCCAGTTTCAAGCGGTTTTCGTCCATATCGCAAACGATGATGGCAGCAGGGCTATACAGTTGCGCAGTCAGCAAGGCAGACATACCGACAGGGCCGGCACCGGCGATGAACACGGTATCGCCAGGTTTCACATCACCATATTGCACGCCGATTTCGTGGGCGGTCGGCAAGGCATCGCTCAACAGCAGGGCAACTTCTTCATTGACGTTGTCAGGCAGTGGAACCAAGCTGTTGTCGGCATAAGGCGTACGGACGTATTCGGCCTGAGTACCGTCAATCATATAGCCCAAGATCCAACCGCCGTTGCGGCAGTGTGAATAAAGTTGGATTTTACAGTTGTCGCAAGTACAGCATTTGCTGACACATGAAATAATGACTTTATCATCGACTTTGATGTTTTTTTACAGCATCGCCGACTTCTTCTACAATACCGATGCCCTCATGACCGAGAATACGACCGTCGGCAACTTCAGGGTTTTTACCCTTCCAAATACCCAAGTCAGTACCGCAAATCGTGGTCTTAACGATTTTGACGACTGCATCGGTCGGATCGATGATTTGAGGACGAGGTTTTTCTTCGAAACGGATGTCGTTTGCGCCATGATAAACCATTGCTTTCAAGTGAATCTCCTTGGACGGTTAATAAATTTTAACAATACAGCGTAAATCCACGTTAACTATATTTATATACCCCTCCATAAGATAAGTCAATCCTGATTATTATTTTGTATATTATAGTGTAATATACTGTTTTAAAAATAAATAATTAAAAAGTAAATATTAATGAACACACCCTCATCCTTCGCACGACGACTCATCGATTGGCAGCGCCAACACGGCCGTCACGACTTGCCTTGGCAGGTCAAAGACCCTTATTCCGTCTGGCTTTCAGAAATCATGCTCCAACAAACGCAGGTTGCTACCGTATTGGACTACTATCCGCGTTTCTTAGCCAAATTCCCAACCGTGCAATCACTGGCCGCCGCGCCGCAAGACGAGGTTTTATCCTTGTGGGCAGGCTTGGGCTATTACAGCCGCGCACGCAACCTGCACAAAGCAGCGCAACAAGTCGTCGGACAATTCGGCGGTATCTTTCCATCCGAGCGCAAAGACTTGGAGACGCTCTGCGGCGTAGGCAGAAGTACCGCCGCCGCCATTTCTGCCTTTGCTTTCAACCGACTCGAAACCATCTTGGACGGCAACGTCAAACGTGTTCTCTGCCGTGTATTTGCCCAAGATGGCAATCCGCAAGACAAAAAATTTGAAAACTCGCTTTGGACGCTTGCCGAAAGCCTGCTGCCGTCTGAAAACGCCGATATGCCTGCCTATACACAAGGGCTGATGGATTTGGGCGCAACCGTCTGTAAACGGACAAAACCTTTGTGTCATCAATGCCCTATGGCAGAGATCTGCGAAGCAAAAAAACAAAACCGCATTGACGAGCTGCCCCGCAAAAAAACTGCTCCCGAAGTGCAAACCCTACCGCTTTATTGGCTGATTATTCATCACACTGACGGCGCATTATTGCTTGAAAAACGCCCTGCCAAAGGCATTTGGGGCGGTCTGTATTGCGTACCCTGTTTTGAAAAATTAGACGATTTGTATACTTACGCCGAACACTTCGGCATTGTTTCAGACGGCCTTGAAGAACAAACCACGTTTACCCACCGCCTGACCCACCGTTTATTGATGATTACCCCTTTTCAGACGCAACAAAGGCCGTCTGAACATCTTTCAGACGGCCTTTGGGTATCATTGGAACATTTGGCGGATTATGGTTTGCCCAAACCTTTAATCAAATATTTGGCTAAAGGCTAAACCGCCCTATTCCACAATCTCTTTAAATACAACTTCTTTCCCACCGCGAATCAGTACGGCAAACCCATCGCCGATCTGCCAACGCGAGCTTGGATTGGCGTACTCGACGCCCTGACTGCGCAAGCGGACTTGCACCAGTTTTTCAACCGTATTGCCTTCACGCAGCTCAACCATCATCGGGCTGTGGCTGTTGATATAAATTGCAGTAATCGTCCGGCCTTGTGCGGATTGATAACGGACAGAATACGTCTGCGCTTGTGCAATGACAGGTAACGGCGCGTCAGGGCGCACGGCCTTATAAGAACCGCACGCAGCGCACAAACTCACGCACAAAGCGCAGATGATTTTGTTCAACATAGGCATAGATTAGTAATGGTGATGCGGAATCTCGCCATCAAGACGGTAATAAGTGCCGCAATACGGGCATTCAATCTCACTGTTGGACTGAATCGGCAAGAACACACGCGGATGGCCGTTCCATGTTTCATGATTAGGGCCGGAGCAATGCAGCGGCAAATCCTGCGGCTTGATGACTACAACGTTTTTTTCAGTCTGTGTACTCATGGTTTGGTTCCTCACTATGTTTTCTTATCTTCCGATATTGTAAAGCAAAACGGCCGCTAGGTTCAGACTGAAAACATTATATAATCACTTTTTTCAGACGGCCTTTGATGATTATGACGACCCTGCTCCGCCTTCAAGATTTCGATACTTCCGATTACGCTTCATTTCTTTATACACTCAGCGCAGCCTATTTGGACCACACCGAACAGGCAGGCGACGAGGAAATGTCCGGCCTCAACGACGAACAGCATACATTGACTGCCCTTTGCTACCTCGACAGCCAGGTTCAAGAAGGCGGCTTTGTACAGCTTATCGCTTCAGGATACGGAGAATACATCTTCGGCAATCCGGTTGCCGACAGCCTGCGCCGCTGGCGCATCAAGCCGATACCGAAAATCTTAGACAAAGCCAAAGCCCTGTACGAAAAACACGGCGAAGCCATTGAAAAAATGGCAGACGAGCAAAGGGATTTCGACGAAATCCGCAAAGCTTTTCCCGATTTTGAAGAGCTTGACGGCGATTATTATGATGTTGCCGACGAAGACTTGGAAACCGCAGCAGCCTACGTTCAGGCAAATTGGGATAAATTTGCCAAACTGTCAGGCTGAAACCATAAAACTTTGCCAGTTTGAATCATCTGTTCAAACCGGCAAAATCATCAATACGTCAAATTAACGTTTGTTTTTCTGATAAATCGGCATCACTTCAGGCAACATTTTGCGGATTGCATTGATACGCGCCTGATTGGTCGGGTGAGTCGACAAAATAGCCAATGAGCTGCCGCCCTGTACTTTGTTCATTTTTTCCCACACGCTTACCGCTGCCTCAGGGTTGTAGCCTGCTTCAGCCATCAAACGCACACCGCCGGCATCCGCTTCGCTTTCCTGATAACGTGAGAACGGTTTGGTTGCCAACAAATCTGCACCCAAGCCGACCAAATCACCATCCACACCGGTTGAGCTGGCCAAAATCGAACCGCCCAAGCCGGTCAATACTTGTCCGCCCAAAGCTTTTTTACTGTGTTCCAACAAAGCATGGGTCATTTCATGGCCGACAACGGCGGCAATTTCATCATCAGTCAGCTTCAATTTTTCTACTATGCCGGTGTACACGGCCATTTTACCGCCCGGCATTGCCCATGCGTTCATTTCATCACTGCGGATAACGTTCATCTGCCAGTTGAAGGGCACGCCGGTTTTGTTGGCGCGCTCAGCATGAGGACGCAGACGTGCAAACACACGTTGAACGCGTTGAGCAGTTGGAGATGAAACATCCAAAGCTTTTTGACCACGCGCTTTTTGAATGACTTGTGTGTAACTTTTAGCCGCATCTTCATTTAAAGTCGCGGTATCGTAGCCAACCATATCTGCTACAGAAGTACAGCCGGTCAACGCCAAAATCACGCCCATGCCGGCCCAATATTTTTTATTCCATTTTTTCAACATGTTTTCTCTCTGTGTTTTAAAATTAATGTAACGACATTGTACCCAAATTTAATACACTTTACACAAAAGGCCGTCTGAACGGTTTCAGACGGCCTTTAAGCGCAATATTTAAGAGCGGCGCTGCAACATCCAAGACTCAATCTTACGCGCATCGTTCACGCGTGTTGTGGAAGACGGAGAGTTGAGCAATACGATGGTAATCGGCTGATTCTGTACATTGGCCTTAACCACCATAGAACGTCCTGCCTCGCGGATATAGCCGGTTTTCTGCAATTCAATATTCCAGCTGCCCTCACGCACCAAGGCATTGGAGTTTTTGTAGTTTTGACGACCATTTGCCGTCCAAACCGAGCCATAATTTGAAGTAGAATTTTTGCGGATCAGCGGATATTTGCTGGCTGCCGCAACCATGCGGTTCAAATCGCGTGCAGTGGAAACGTTTTGGAAATTCAGACCGGTAGGCTCATAGAAACGGCTGCTGGTCATGCCCAGGCTTTGTGCTTTGGCATTCATTGCCGCAACAAACGCGCTCATACCACCCGGATAGGTACGGCCCAACGCATGAGTAGCACGGTTTTCACTGCTCATCAGGCTCAGGTGCAACAGTTCGCCGCGTGTCAGCGTCGTGCCGATGCTTAAACGGCTGCCTGTACCTTTCAGACGGTCGATTTCAGCCTCGGTAATCGTGATAGGCTCGTTCATATCCAGATGCGCATCCAACACCACCATCGCACTCATCAATTTGGAAATAGAGGCAATCGGCATGACACGATCAGGGTTTTTCTGATACAGCACTTCACCGGTTTTATTATTGAAAATCAAAGCAGATTGCGAAGAAAGCAGAGGACCTGCCAAAGCGGCTTGAGCTTCGACTTGGTCAGCATGACTCAACGCAAAAGCTTCCATCGGGTCATTTTGCACTGGGAAATTTTGCTCCAAAAATTGTCCCAATACATCCATATCATCGGCAACGGCAGGCGCAGAAGCAAAGGCCAATGCCACACCTGTCCATACCATTCCTAAAGTTTTATAGAATTTCATATCTGCCAATTCAAAAAAATACATTTAATTCAACATTCTGTTGAATTTTTCGCTAATTGTAAAGCGAGTTGAGAAAACTTTGCGTTTGTTTGCGAAATATTCAAATCCAGCGCCCTCATCTGTTTCTTAGACGATACGGCACAATGCCTGCTCTGATTTGAAAAAACACAAGATAGTCATTATACTTAGGCTCCTTTGTCAGAGGCATTCCCTCAATCCGGCAATACGCCCGAAATATCTGTTCCCCCTTTACAACACAGCCTCCATACAACCATACGAAGAAATTATTATGTCTGAAGAAAAACGCACCTGTTCATTCTGCGGGAAGTCCGAAAACGACGTTAAAAATCTGATCGAAGGCGAACACGCCTTCATCTGCAACGAATGTGTAGAAACTTGCGGCATAATGCTGCAAGACAACGAATCAGGCGAGATTGAAAACGAGCTTGCCAAAGCGAAAGAAGAAAACGCCGAGAAAAAACTGCCTACCCCGGCCGAAATCGTTGCCAACCTCAACGACCACGTTATCGGTCAGGAACACGCAAAAAAAGCGTTGGCAGTATCGGTTTACAACCACTACAAACGCCTGCGCCACCCGAAAGCAGAGGGCAAAGTTGAATTGTCCAAATCCAATATCCTGCTCATCGGCCCTACCGGCTCAGGTAAAACCCTGTTGGCGCAATCTTTGGCGCGCAAACTGGATGTGCCTTTTGTCATGGCAGATGCCACAACTTTAACCGAAGCGGGTTATGTCGGTGAAGACGTCGAACAAATCATCACCAAACTTTTGGGCAAATGTGATTTTGACGTTGAAAAAGCCCAGCGCGGCATCGTTTATATCGATGAAATCGATAAAATTTCACGCAAAAGCGACAATCCGTCCATCACGCGTGACGTATCCGGTGAAGGCGTGCAACAAGCCCTGCTGAAACTAATTGAAGGCACGGTAGCGAGCGTTCCCCCTCAAGGCGGACGCAAACATCCGAACCAAGAATTCATCAACGTTGATACCACCAACATCCTCTTTATCTGCGGCGGCGCATTTGCCGGCTTGGAAAAAGTCATCCGACAACGTACTGAAAAAGGTGGTATCGGCTTTGGTGCGGCGGTGCACAGCAAAGATGAAAACGCCGATATTTCAGCCCTGTTTGAAACAGTCGAGCCTGAAGATTTGATTAAATTCGGTTTGATTCCCGAACTTATCGGCCGTCTGCCCGTGATTGCTACATTGGCAGAATTGGACGAGGATGCTTTGGTCAACATTTTGACTGAACCGAAAAATGCCTTGGTCAAACAATATCAAACCTTGTTTGAAATGGAAGATGTCGGCCTTGAGTTTGAAGAAGATGCTTTGCGCAGCATCGCCAAACTGGCGATGGAACGTAAAACCGGTGCGCGCGGCCTGCGCTCTATCGTCGAACGTTGCCTCTTGGACACCATGTACGCCCTACCGGATTTGAAAGGCGTAGCAAAAGTCGTCATCAATAAAGAGGTCGTGGAAAAAGGCGAACAGCCAAAACTTTTCCGCGAAGACGGTAGCGAATATAAGCAATAAGGATCATTCTCAGAAAAAGACGTGTACTCGTTACACGTCTTTTTTTATTTTTTAAACATATCTCTAAATAATGGCCTTATACATGAAAAATAAAGGCCGTCTGAAACATATTCAGACGACCTTTGTTTTCAAGTTGCTCTAAGTCTATCTTCATCCGGAGTATTGATGAGAGGTGACTTCCTTGAATTTTATGAAGCTTATTTTTTTGCTTTCTTAGCAGCTTTTTTAGCAGGAGCAGCTTTGGCGGCAGGCTCAGAAGCTGCAACTTCAGGAGCAGCAGTTTCAGAATCAGCTACTGGTTCAGATGCAGCAGGCTCGGAGGCAGCTGATTCAGCCGTACGTTGATAGCCTTTGCCTTTCATGCAGGCATCAAATACAGCGCGATCAGCATTTTCACCAGATGCTTGTTGACATTGAGTCATTGCTTCTTCAACAGTGATGCGTGGCGCTGCCGCTTCTTCAGGTTTGGAAGAAGAACAAGCTGCCAACATCAGGCTACCGGTTGCAAGAGCGATCAATAAAGTTTTCATAATTGTATATTCCTAAATTTTGATTTTATGGTTTACCGTTAAACGGGAGATACAGGCTACAAAACAAGCTCTGCACCTCAATATTGAGTACGTGAGTACAATTTAGTTTCATTTCAGCCTGTAAGTTTTTGATAAATTAATTCTATTGCCGTTAAGACAAATGCTTAATTCCCAATAAACTCAAAACCTTGCAGGCCAGTAAATTTTTCTGTTTTTGAACTGTAAAAATATCAAAACTTGGTCAATCCTAGCCGCAACCATCATTTGGGGAGTCCCTCTTTTTATGGCATAATGGACTACTTGACGGATTGTTCCGCTCCCCATTTTTTCAAACCGCAGAATCAAAATCATACTGCGGTTTGTCCATTTCAGAATCAGATTTTTCATACGGCCTATCATTCAAAAGGCCGTCTGAACAGAAAGCCACCATCATGAATCCTTTCTCTTCACTCGGTTTAGGCAGCGAATTAGTCTCTGCCCTGACCGATCAGGGTTATGAAAACCCGACGCCTATTCAAGCCGCAGCGATTCCTAAAGCCTTGGCAGGACACGACCTTTTGGCAGCAGCACAAACCGGCACAGGTAAAACCGCCGCCTTTATGCTGCCCAGCCTCGAACGCCTGAAACGCTACGCCACATCCAGCACCTCCCCTGCCATGCACCCTGTCCGTATGTTGGTATTGACCCCAACCCGCGAACTAGCCGATCAAATCGATCAAAACGTGCAGGCATACATTAAAAATCTTCCTTTGCGCCACACCGTCCTCTTCGGTGGCGTCAATATGGACAAACAAACTGCCGACTTGCGCGCCGGTTGTGAAATCGTTGTCGCTACAGTTGGCCGACTGCTCGACCACGTTAAACAAAAAAACATCAATTTAAACAAAGTCGAAATCGTCGTACTCGACGAAGCCGACCGTATGCTTGATATGGGTTTCATCGACGATATCCGCAAAATCATGCAGATGCTGCCCAAACAGCGACAAACCCTGCTTTTCTCCGCCACTTTCTCACCACCTATCCGCAAGCTTGCGCAAGATTTTATGCACACGCCTGAAATGGTTGAAGTGGCTGCGCAAAACACCACCAACGCCAATGTCGAGCAACACATCATTGCCGTTGATGCACTCAAAAAACGCAACCTGCTCGAACGTCTGATTGTTGATTTGCATATGAATCAAGTCATTGTATTCTGCAAAACCAAACAAAGCGTCGATCAAGTTACCCGCGACCTCGTCCGTCGCAACATTGCCGCGCAATCCATCCACGGCGACAAATCCCAACAAAGCCGACTGGAAACCCTCAACGCCTTTAAAGAAGGTACATTACGCGTTTTGGTTGCCACCGACGTTGCCGCGCGCGGCCTGGATATTGCCGAGTTACCTTTCGTCATCAACTACGAGCTGCCAACCCAACCCGAAGACTACGTCCACCGCATCGGACGTACCGGCCGGGCCGGTGCCGACGGCGTTGCTATTTCCTTAATGGATAAAACCGAACAGAAAATGTTTGAATCCATTAAAGAGCTGATCGGCAGCGATTTGAATGTGGAACGCATCGAAGGCTTTGAGCCGCATTGGTGGGGTAATGACAATCAAGATGAAACCGAAGCGCAACCGGTTCAGCACAACGACAGCCGCTCTCGCCGCGATGATAGAAACAAACGCAACGAATACGCGAATAAATCAGACAAAAACTCGAAAAAAGCAGAAGAGAAAAACGATCCGAGTATTGTCTGCGGTAAAATTACCGGCAGAACACGCCGCAGCCGTCACGAGCGTCAACCTTGCGCCCTGCTCCAACCTAGTTTTGGCGTAAAGTAAACAACACTGATTAATCGGTTTTCTGATTATTTATCCTAAGCAAAGGCCGTCTGAAACTTATCTTTCAGACGGCCTTTTATTAAACTAAAAATAAAAAGGACGTGATGAACACGTCCTTTATTTTTCCGTTTCAGACGGCCTTTGTTACTTAAGGCCGTCTGAAAATCGGTTTACCTTGCTATATTAAACATTCACTTTCTCGGCTACTTCGTTGTAGCTGTCGATTTCGTTGAAGTTCATGTAACGGTAGATTTGGTCGCCCTGCTCGTTGATGATACCGATATTGGCTTGGTATTCTTCAACAGTCGGGATTTTACCCAGTTTGGAACAGATTGCCGCCAACTCAGCCGAGCCGAGGTAAACGAAGGTGTTTTTACCCAAGCGGTTCGGGAAGTTGCGGGTAGAGGTGGACATGACGGTTGCGCCTTCGTGTACTTGGGCTTGGTTACCCATACACAATGAACAACCCGGCATTTCCATACGCGCGCCGGCGCGACCGAGTACGCCGTAGTGGCCTTCGTCGGACAACTCTTTTGCGTCCATTTTGGTCGGTGGCGCTACCCACAGGCGTACGGGGATGTCGCTCTTGCCTTCCAAGAGTTTGGAAGCGGCACGGAAGTGACCGATGTTGGTCATGCATGAACCGATGAATACCTCGTCGATTTTGGTGCCGGAACGTTCGGACATGAAGCATACGTCGTCCGGGTCGTTCGGGCAGGCGATAATCGGCTCTTTGATGTCGTCCATGTTGATTTCAATCACGGCGGCGTATTCGGCATCTTTATCTGCTTCGAGCAGCTCCGGATTAGCCAGCCATTTTTCCATGGCTTTGATGCGGCGTTCCAAAGTGCGCGGATCTTGATAGCCGTTGGCAATCATGTTTTTCATCAATACGACGTTGGATTTCATGTACTCGATAATCGGCTCTTTGTTGAGCTTCACGGTACAGCCGGCAGCGGAGCGTTCGGCGGATGCGTCGGTTAATTCAAAGGCTTGTTCCACTTTCAAATCAGGCAGGCCTTCGATTTCGAGGATACGACCAGAGAAGATATTTTTCTTACCGGCTTTGGCAACGGTGAGCAAACCTTGTTTAATCGCGTAAAGCGGAATGGCGTTCACCAAATCGCGCAGGGTGACGCCCGGTTGCAGCTTGCCGCTGAAGCGTACCAGTACGGACTCAGGCATATCGAGCGGCATTACGCCGGTGGCTGCTGCGAAAGCAACCAAGCCGGAACCGGCAGGGAAGGAAATACCGATAGGGAAACGGGTGTGGCTGTCGCCGCCGGTGCCGACGGTATCGGGCAGCAGCAGGCGGTTGAGCCATGAGTGGATCACGCCGTCGCCCGGACGCAAGGATACGCCGCCACGGGTAGAAATAAAGGCGGGCAGTTCTTTATGGGTTCTGACATCGACAGGTTTCGGATAAGCCGCGGTGTGACAGAAAGACTGCATCACCATATCGGCGGAGAAGCCCAAACAAGCCAAGTCTTTCAACTCGTCGCGGGTCATCGGGCCGGTAGTGTCTTGCGAGCCGACAGTCGTCATGCGCGGTTCGCAATAAGTACCCGGGCGCACGCCTTTACCTTCCGGCAAACCGCAGGCGCGACCGACCATTTTTTGTGCCAGCGTGAAACCGGCTTTGCTTTCGGCAGGCGCTTGAGGCAGGCGGAATTCAGTGGAAGCAGGCAGTTTCAGGGCTTCACGCGCTTTGGCGGTCAGACCACGGCCGATAATCAGGTTGATACGACCGCCGGCTTGCACTTCGTCCAGCAATACTTGGGATTTCAGGCTGAACTCGGCAACGGTTTCACCGTTTTTAACGATTTTGCCTTCGTAAGGCAGAATATCGACGACATCGCCCATTTTCAGTGCGGAAACATCGACTTCAATCGGCAATGCGCCGGAGTCTTCTTGAGTATTGAAGAAAATCGGCGCGATTTTGCCGCCCAAGCATACGCCGCCGAAGCGTTTGTTCGGTACGAACGGGATGTCTTCGCCGGTATGCCAAATAACGGAGTTGGTCGCGGATTTACGAGAAGAACCGGTACCGACCACATCGCCGACATAGGCAACGGGATGACCTTTGGCTTTGAGTTCTTCCAACAGTTTAATTGGACCGACTTCGCCCGGTTTGTCAGGATTGATGCCGTCGCGCGGGTTTTTCAACATTGCCAGCGCGTGCAGTGGAATATCGGGACGGCTCCAAGCATCAGGTGCGGGAGAGAGGTCGTCTGTATTGGTTTCACCGTCAACTTTAAAGACAGTAACGGTGATTTTTTCGGGAACTTTGGCGCGTGAGGTGAACCATTCGGCATCCGCCCAAGATTGCAAAACTTCCTGCGCGTATTTGTTGCCTTTCTCGGCTTTTTCCTGAACGTCATGGAAAGAATCGAACATCAGAAGCGTATGTTTCAAACCTTTGGCGGCAATAGGCGCAAGTTTGTCGTCGTCCAAGAGTTCGATTAAGGCGTGAATGTTGTAACCGCCGAGCATCGTACCTAAGAGTTCGGTCGCATATTCGGGGGAAACCAACGGGCTGGATGCGCTGCCTTCGGCAACGGCAGCCAAAAATGAGGCTTTAACTTTGGCGGCATCATCCACACCGGGTGGTACGCGGTGAGCCAACAGCTCAACCAAGAATTCACCTTCACCGGCAGGTGGATTTTTCAGCAGCTCAACCAGATCAGCAGTCTGCTGAGCAGTCAGAGGAAGGGGGGGAATACCAAGGGCGGCGCGCTCGGCGGCGGCTTTACGATAGGCTTCTAACATCTCTTTGTTCCTTTTTCTGTTTTTTCTTCTGGGTAATTGCAAATGATTTGCAATTAAAGATTGTAAACAATCCTTTTAAGCATCATAGACCAGTTTTCAAAAAATGGGAACAGTTATGTTACTGAATGTAATAAATTTAAACTATTTTATTTAATGTATTAATAGTCTAACCTATCTAAAGTCGCCCTCTTCTATGCGTTTTAGCCAAACAGACGGGAAACTTCGGCTGATTTTTTACGGTACGGCAATATGATTTCAACGCGGAACAGGCCGTCTGATTGGATGTTTCTGATTTTCGCGTCGGTGTCATACATCAAAGTCAGACGCTCTTTCAGATTGCGTAAGGCCATAGAATTGCCTTTATGCGGCTTGGTATTTTCATTAGGTTCTTTTCCACACGGATTTTCGATACTGATGAAAATAGATGATTTTTCCAATTTTGTTAATACTGTAATTATCCCTGGGCGGTGGCTGGATTCGACACCATGGAATACAGCATTTTCCAAAAGCGGTTGCAGCAGCAGATGCGGCGTTTCCGCATCGTCGGGTGCATGGTGCTGCCACATAACCTGTACACGCATATGTCCCATGCGGATTTGCTCGATGGCAATATATTCCTGCGCCCACTCGATTTCCTGCCCCAAGGTGCTGTTTTGACTACCGTCGCGCAGTTGTGCGCGGAACAGGTTGGCTAGATTCTCCAGCAAAGTTTCCGCATCATACGGACGCAGACGGATTAAGCTGATGGCGGCATTCAGGCTGTTAAACAAGAAATGCGGACGGATACGCGCCGTCAACGCACTCAATCTGGCTTCGGAAATAGAAGGCGCAAGGCTGTTGCGGCGGGCCGCTTCGATGTACATGAAACTGAAACAAAAAAAGGTCAGCAAGAAGAAGTGCTGAATCAACGACCAAATATCTGTCTTCAAAATTACTAAATCGACAAACAAGAAAATCAGCAGGTTGGAGACGTAGGAAACCACAACGCTGTACTGCGAGCGAAGCAGGGACGGCGCAAATGCCTGTAAGAAATAGACTTTAAGTAAAATTAAAAGGATGACGGGGCAAGCCCATGAAAAATGTTGGAAAATCTGTTCCGGATAAGGCACCCCCGATACTGTCATCAACGGAAAGATAAACAAACTGATTAACAAAATAATGAGCAGGCGCACCAAAGTTGCGGAATTGCGCAAATCCGGCACTGCGAAATTCTGGTTTATTTGACGTATAATAGACATGATTTCAACCGTTTTCTTTCATAATGTATAGACGGGTCTGCTATATTGAAGACGTAGACCCTGTTTTTTTATTTATATTTTAAGGATGCTGATATGAGCAAGGACAAAACCTGGTCAGGCCGTTTTAACGAACCTGTTTCCGAGCTGGTCAAAAAATATACCGGCTCGATTGATTTTGACAAACGACTGGCAGAATGGGACATCCAAGGCTCGCTGGCACACGCGCAAATGCTGACACAGTCGGGCGTTTTGAGCGAAGACGACCTCTCCGCCATCCGTCAGGGCATGGCCGAGATTATAGCAGAAATCAAAGAAGGAACGATTTCCTGGTCGCTGGATTTGGAAGATGTCCACATGAACATCGAACGCCGCCTCACCGACAAAATCGGCGATGCCGGCAAACGCCTGCACACCGGCCGCAGCCGCAACGACCAAGTCGCTACCGACATCCGCCTGTGGCTGCGCGATCAAATTACCGTTATTCAAAGCCTGATTCAAAACCTTCAGACGGCCTTGGTTGATTTGGCAGAACAAAATGCGGAAACCGTTATGCCCGGCTTTACCCATCTGCAAGTTGCCCAGCCGGTCAGCTTCGGGCATCACATGCTCGCCTACGTTGAAATGCTCGGCCGCGATTTCGAGCGCATGGCCGACTGCCGCAAACGCGTCAACCGTATGCCGCTCGGCGCAGCAGCCCTTGCCGGTACTACCTACCCGATTCAACGCGAAATTACCGCCGAGTTGTTGGGCTTTGAGCAAATCTGCCAAAACTCGCTCGATGCCGTGTCTGACCGCGATTTTGCCATTGAGTTCACTGCTGCCGCTTCTCTGATTATGGTTCACCTGAGCCGTCTTTCCGAAGAATTGATTTTGTGGATGAGCCCGCGTTTTGGCTTTATCGATATTGCCGACCGTTTCTGCACCGGCTCGTCCATCATGCCGCAAAAGAAAAACCCCGACGTACCCGAACTCGTGCGCGGTAAATCCGGTCGCGTGATTGGCCACCTGATCGGCCTGATTACCCTGATGAAATCGCAACCTTTGGCATACAACAAAGACAATCAGGAAGACAAAGAGCCTTTGTTTGACACTGCCGACACACTTATCGACACCCTGCGCATTTACGCCGATATGATGCGCGGCGTGACCGTCAAACCCGACAATATGCGCGCCGCCGTGATGCAGGGTTTTGCAACGGCTACCGACTTGGCGGATTACTTGGTGAAAAAAGGCATGCCTTTCCGCGACAGCCACGAAGTTGTTGCCCAAGCTGTGCGCCATGCCGATGAAGCTGGCGTTGATTTGAGCGAATTGCCGCTTGAAGTCCTGCAAGGTTTCAGCGGTTTGATTGCCGAAGATGTTTACAGCGTGCTGACACCCGAAGGCAGCTTAAACGCACGCAACCACTTGGGTGGCACCGCGCCTGAACAAGTCCGTTTCCAAGTTAAACGCTGGCGTGAATTGTTGGCTTAAACCCATCTAAACACACAATAAAAGGCCGTCTGAAAATTTTCAGACGGCC
>NZ_KV821626.1:55029-109909 GCF_001815685.1 Neisseria sp. HMSC056A03 | reverse complement strand
GGCCGTCTGAAAATTTTCAGACGGCCTTTTGATTACCTGTGTTACACTCAACCTCACAATAAAAAAAGATAAGCCTAAACTTACCTTCAAACGAGAAAACACGCCTCCTGACTTTGCCGCCGTCTCCAAACAAAAGGAGCAAGGATGAAAAACTTTGTCTTTAAATTGGCTATGATCTGCCTATTCAGCGGATGCTATGCCGTATTCGTCGCCTGGGAAAATGGCGGATTCAGCCAGCTCCATGATTTTCAAGCAATAGAGAGCAACGGCATGAGCGCATACCTTCATCAAACCTCCCCCATAGCCATGCAGGCTGAAAAAAACGAGCTGTCGATTTTGCAAAACAACCAAAACAGCTTGGCCTCTTGCGTCGGCATTGAATCCTTATGCGAACAAGCCAAGCCGGGCATCTGGGTTGAACATGCCAAATTCTTACAACACAAAGACACGGGCAAATTATTGGTACTTTCGTTGGACTATTTGGAAAACAATGACACCGCAAAAACCCTACACAACCGCTATACTGCATCGCTCCTACCCCAAGCAGACAGAACGGAGGCGTGGCATTATGCCTGGCGTACATTTCTAAGGTCAGTGACTTTCCTACTGTTCTTCAATTTACTGTCAATGATTTCTGCCCTATTTGAAAAAAAGACAACCGCAGCATAAAAACATGCCGTCTGAAAACATTTTTAGACGGCATGTTTTATTATTAAAGCTTAACGCGGATGGACCATATCGGCAGGGACGACCAGTTCGTCAAACTCTTCGCCTGTCAGCAAGCCCAACTCAACGGCGGTTTCGCGCAGCGATTTGTCGTTTTTATAGGCGGTTTTGGCGACTTTGGCGGCATTTTCATAGCCGATTTTACGGTTTAACGCAGTAACCAGCATCAGGGAATGGTGCAGGAAATAGTCGATTTTTTCCGGCACGGGTTCGATGCCGACGGCGCAGTGTTCATTGAAGCTGTTGCACGCGTCGCCCAAGAGGCGGATGGATTGCAAGAGATTGTAGGCGATAACGGGCATATAGACGTTCAGCTCGAAATTGCCCGACGCGCCCGCCATGCCGATGGTAACGTCGTTGCCGAACACTTGGCAGCACACCATGGTCATCGCTTCGCATTGGGTCGGGTTGACTTTGCCCGGCATGATGGACGAACCCGGCTCGTTTTCGGGAATTTTGATTTCACCCAAACCGCAGCGCGGGCCGCTTGCCAGCCAGCGGATGTCGTTGGCGATTTTGTTCAGGCTTGCCGCCAGTGTTTTCAATGCGCCCGAAGCGGCAACCGCGGCATCGCGTCCGCCCAAGGCTTCAAATTTGTTCAGTGCGCTGACAAACGGCAGGCCGGACAGTTCGGCGAGTTTGGCGGCGGCTTTTTCGGCGTATTCGGGATGGCTGTTCAAACCCGTACCGACCGCCGTGCCGCCTAAAGCGAGTTCGTACAAACCTTTGAGCGCGTCGTTCAGACGACCTAAGCCGTGGTCGAGCTGGGAAACGTAGCCGGAAAACTCTTGTCCCAAAGTCAGCGGCGTCGCGTCCTGCAAATGGGTGCGGCCGATTTTGACGATGGGTGCGAAGGCTTGGGCTTTTTTGTCCAATGTGTTGCGCAGGGCTTTTACCGCCGGAATAAGGTGGCGGTTGATTTCAATCGCGGCGGCGACGTGGATGGCGGTTGGGAACGCGTCGTTGGTCGATTGCGCGTGGTTCACATGGTCGTTGGGATGGACGGGCTGGTACGCCGCCAAACCCGTACCGGCGATTTCGTTGGCGCGATTTGCCAGCACTTCGTTCATGTTCATATTGGACTGCGTGCCGGAACCGGTCTGCCATACTACTAAGGGAAACTGCCCGTCGAGCTTGCCGCTCAACACGTCGTCCGCCGCCTGCGTAATCAAATCCGCCTGCTCAGGCTTAATCCTACCGAGGGAAACATTGGTCGCGGCAGCGGCTTTTTTCACCAGCGCCAAAGCGTAAATCAACGGCTGCGGCAGGGTTTCGCCGCCGATTTTGAAATTGTTGCGGCTGCGCTGGGTCTGCGCGCCCCAATAGGCTTCGGACGGGACTTCGACATTGCCCATGGTGTCGTGTTCGGTACGGGTACTCATGCGTTTCTCCTATATTTAAATAGAAATAATAATGATTCGTAAAATTATTATAACCAGCAATAGGCCGTCTGAAAAGAGAGATATTTTTTCAGACGGCCTATCTGCTTTATAAACGGAAAACACAAACGCAAGATGGAATCCAAATACAAACCTCGCTAACACTCCTCTCTTCTAAAAGTTTTTAGCCCGTATCGGCTTGTGTTCAAGGCTAAAGCTTTCCTTGTCGACAATAAAGTTTTGTCGGCTTCAGACACTTTATCGTTTCTTTACTTTGCTTCTCTCTAAGAGCATAATAAATAAAAATGATTATCGGAATATAAATCATGAAACAAAACCATTTGATTTGCTTGTTAATGAGTAGTTTTGCCGCCGCAAACGGCTTTGCCGAAACCTTGGCAGACCCTGATGAAATCCAGCCTGTCAAAACCTTCTCCCCTCCCAAACCGATTGCACCAACCGCGGCTCAGGGCTACTTCCCCGAAAACCAATTCGACCGCACCGACCGTAGCAATCATTACTTTGTTACCGAAAACATAGACCAAGCCTTCCGCCCGTTGAAGGCAAACAGCGGTTTTTACGGCAAAAGCTTTTACAACTCCGTTACCGCGCAAGCACGCGGGGCGAAGGTATACGGCGTAGCCAACCTCAATCACACCAAGGCAAACGGCTACAAAGACGGCGGCGGGCGCGATACCGATTGGAAATACAGCCGCTTCAATCAGGCTTTGGTGCTCGGTTTCGTGCCGTCTGAAAATCAGGAATACCGCCTCACTTATCTGCACGACGACATCAACAACGACCGCCAGCCGCAGTTCGTCAACGACGCATTGGACACCGAACGCCACATCGCCAAACTCAACGCGCGTTGGGGCAATGCCGATTTGAGCAATACGGTCAGCGCGGAAGCAGGCGTCATCAAACTCAAACGCCATGCCGACAATTACTCCCTGCGCCCAAACAACACGCCGCAGTTTTTCGTAGAACTTGACCGCAAGGTGTATGATTTCTCGCTCAAACACGACGCGGATTTCGGCAAGTTCCACAACACGGCCGCCATCGGCTACCGCAACGACAGCCAAAACGGCGAGCGCAACGCCCACACTCCCATGCGCGACTTCCTCAACGGCTACCGTTTCGCCGATGTACACCTCGACCGCTGGCGCATTGCCGATACCCTGTCTTACAAGTTTGACGACCGACACAAACTGGGCTTGGGTTTGAGCTACGAGCTCAACGAAGCGGACGTTCACAAAAATACGGCGCAACCCGCCCATCCGATGAACCGCAATCTCGCCTTTGCCTCGGCACAACAAATCTGGAAAACCCATTACGGCTACGACTTCAACGGCAAAGTGCGCCGTCATGCTTTGTCGGGCGAACTCAAATACGATTTCACGCCGTCTGAAACGCAAAAATACAGCGTTTCCCTCGCGCATTTGGAACGCATCGGCGACAACACCGAACGCTTCAACTCGCTTGCCGCCATCGTGCAAAACCGCATAAACGGCGCGTTGATGAACCAAAATCCAGCCGCCGCCATCGCAGGCAATCCGCTGCTGAAAACCGAAAAACACAACCGCATCAAGCTCACCGCCGACAGCCGCAACGACTACTACAACGGCTACATGAACTCGTTGGCAGGTGCGGGCTGGAACGTGGGCGGCACGCTTGTGGCGGACAAAGTCAAAGACCTGATTATTTTTGACCGCGCACGCGGACAAAGCGGCACAGCTTCCAAAGGCGGCGGCATCATCACACGCAACGTGGACGCACGCCTGTTCACCGCGCAGGCCTATGCGCGTTACAACTTCAATCCGCATTGGGCGGCAGGCATCAAAGCCGCCTACAACTACGGACACAACGAAACCGACGGCAGGCCGCTCTATCAAATCCGTCCGTTTGAAGCCGCCGTCCAAGCCGACTACAAAAACTACTTTGCCCACGGCAGCTACAACATCGGCGCGGCGGCACGCTTTGTCGCCAAACAAACGCGCGGCGATTTTGACGCGGCAAGCGGTCTGGGCATAGACAAACGCGAAGCCGCCAAAGGCTTTACCGTTGCCGACGTGTACGCAGGCGTAAACATCAAAGACAAATACGGCTTGCGTTTGGGCGTGAACAACGTGTTCAACAAAAAATACGCCGAACACATCAGCGGCGACCATGTCCTCGCCCTGTCCCCCGGCGTGGTGTATGCACCGGGCAGGACGTATTGGCTGAGTTTGTACGCGGCGTTTTGAGTATCAGGCCGTCTGAAAAATGCCTATACTGGCTTATTAAGAATTAGGAGATAAAAAAATGGATATGAAAAGACGTGATTTCTTAAAAATGACCGCCGCGCTGGCAGCCGCAGGCGTTTCGCCTTCGCTGTTGGCGGCGGGGAAAGAGCAGTTTACCGTGTACGGTGCACCGGCAATGCCCAGCGTAACCATTGCCGTAGCGGCGTTGCAAGGCAAGCTGGCGAAGCAGGCGGATGTGTCGCTGAAAATTTGGCGTTCGCCCGACCAGCTTCGCGCGGGCGTGGCGAGCGGGCAATTTAAAGTGATGATGAGTCCGAGCAATGTCGGCGTGAACCTGCGCAACCAAGGGCAGAAAGTCGGCATGGTGAATATTTTGACCAACGGCATCACGCAGCTGATGTGCAAAGGCAGCACGATTGCCTCGCCGCAGGATTTGGTCGGCAAAAAAATCCTCGTGCCGTTTAAAAACGATATGCCCGACATCGTGCTGCAAGCCTTGTTGAAAAAACTGAAAATCGACGCGCACAAAGTCGGCATCACTTACACCGCCACGCCGCCCGAAGCAATCGGACTGTTTTTAAGCAAAGACTACCACGCCGCCATCCTGCCCGAACCGATGGCGAGCGCGGGTATGCTCAAAGGCAAAACCATGGGCGTAAATGTCGTGCGCGGCTTTGACTTAGTGAAAGCATGGGGGCAGGCGTTTGACACCAAACCGCTGATTCCGATGGCGGGCATCATCGCCAACGAAGAATATTTCCACGCGCACAAGGCGCAGTTCGACATCTTCCATCAGGATTTGAAAAACGCGCTCAACTGGATACTTGCCAACCGCCAAAGCGCCGCGAAAATCGGCAAAAACTACCTACCCGCCCCCGAACCCGCCCTAGTCATGGGCTTGGACGGCGCACGACTGACGGTAACCAAAGGCAGCGAAGTGAAGAACGAGATTTTGAAGTTTTACGAAATCCTGATGCAGTTCAACCCGAAACTCTTGGGAGGCAAGCTGCCGGATAATGGGTTCTTCTTGGCTTAAAGGGAGGATAGAGGCCGTCTGAAAATAGTGGAGTAGCCATGAAATCTGACTTGTCATTTTCAGACGGCCTATAAGGACATTACCAGCAGCGTAGGTCGGATTCTTGAATCCGACATTTCGGCTAAATGGAGGCTGTCGGATACAAGTATCCGACCTACTCTTTTCAGACGGCCTATCAGATAATAGTTCGAACAGTACACAAAGAGCCGTCATTCCCGCGCAGGCGGGAATCCAGTCTCTGATATTGCAGGAATGTTTTAAAATTGCAGCAACATCAAACCTCTGGATTCCCGCCTGCGCGGGAATGACGGCGGATGGTAACCATGGGGTAGATTGTCAAACCCAACAAAACCGTCAGATTGCTTGAAATGTTGGTTCATGAGCTAATCTACCGGTTAATTAGAAATATTTTATAGGTGATTTTATGAAGATAAAAATGCAAAGAACTTTTTACCCTGTAGGGCAAGGGGGATTTTATAGCGAATCATTTAAGACAGAAAATAATAACTTTAATGTTGTATATGATTGCGGTTCATTATCAAGAGGTGTTGATAAAGTAATTTCAAATAGTTTTGATAAAAATGAAGATATAGACATTTTATTTATTTCTCACTTTGATAGTGATCATGTCAATAAAATTAATATCTTAAAAAATAGTGTGGGTAAAATTAAAACAGTAATCATGCCTTTACTTTTTGAGGAAGATAAGGATTTTTTACTTTTTGTTTATAAAGGGTTAGGTATTGGATATAAAAATTCTTTAGATATTCTAAATAATCCAAAAGAATTTTTTGGAAGTGAAACGAAAATTATTTGGGTTAGGGAGGTTGTTGAAAGTAGGGATGAAGAGTCGAATCAGGAAATAAGGGATGTAGCTGAAATTGAAGATGGAGCTGAAATAGAGAGTGGGGAAAATATTAGCTTTTCTCTTAGGGGGCAGAAATTTTGGATTTATAAACCATACAACTATAAAAATAAAATAAGATGTAAGGAATTAATAAAGAAATTTAGAGAAAATAATATCTCAATTAGGGATTTGAAAGATGTTGGTTATGTAGCTAATCACACAAAAGAAATTAGAAAATGTTATAAAGAAGTAGACGGGGATATTAATCAGAACTCCCTAGTTCTTTATTCCAATTTCATTGAATATAAATATAGCACAGCATATATAGATTATATTTACATAAGAAAAGATTTGGAATTTTATTCATTTGGGCGTGATTATTTTGATTTTTTTTATACTCAGTTTAATATTGGATGTATTTATACTGGAGATGTTCATTTAAAAACAATCGTTAATGACTTTAAAAATAAGATAAAAGGATGTAAACATTATTTGCCAGTTAATACAATACAAGTTCCACATCATGGTAGCAAAAATGGATTTGATATTGACTTCTTCAACGACTTTAGTGAAGGACGGCTTGGAATAATCTCTCCAATATCATTTGGTTTATCGAATCCCTATGGGCATCCATCAAGTATGGTTATTAAACAGTTAACCTTGGAGCACCATTTACCTGTTTATGTTACGAATGATAAGAGAGATTTGTTTACTCAAGTTTTTAAATTTTTGGTTTAACCGTAGGCTGGCTTAGCAGCAGTCGTAACCCGACGAAACCCCGAAATCCCAACCCAAGGTCGTCTGAAAAACACTATTTGGGAAAACCAAACCGTTTTGTTGGGTTACGATGTTCCATCTAACCCAATTACCATTTTTCAGACGACCTACCGTCCCCAAACCATTCCCATCAACCAACACTCAAACCATGATTAAAACTGACAAAATCCGCAAACCGCAGCCTGCGGTGTTTTACATCATCGACTACCTTTGGAGCGGCTTTGCCGGTCTGAGCGTGGCGATGGTGGTGGTGGCGTTGTGGGCGTGGGGCAGCGCCGTGTTCGGCGAGTTTATGTTGCCTGCGCCGGTGGGGGTGTTTCAAAAGTCATTGGATTTATTGAAACATTTTCAGGAAAACGAAATCGGGATTTCGCTGTGGCGGTCGGTGGTGGGGATTTCGGTTGCGCTGGTGGCGGGATTGGCGGCAGGGCTGGTGGCGGGCAGTTTTAAGACGGCGATGGCGTTGCTTAAGCCTGTGATTACGGTTTTGTTGGCGATGCCGCCGATTATTTGGGTGGTGATGGCTCTGTTTTGGTTCGGTTTCGGCAATCCGAGCGTGTTGTTTACCATCATTGTATTGGTTGCGCCGCTGACGTTTGCGAGTGCGGCGGTCGGGATGGCGAGTGTGAACAAGCAACATGAGGAGTTGTTTGACGCTTATAAATTAGGCCGTCTGAAAAAAATCCGTTATCTGTATATCCCGCATCTGACGGGCTATGTGATTTCCAGCATCAGCGTGGCAGTGGCGATGGGGGTGAAGGTGGTGATTATGGCGGAACTCTTGGGCGCGAGCGAAGGCGTGGGTGCGCGGATTGCGGACGCGAGGGCGATGCTGGAGACTTCGACGGTGATGGCTTATGTGGTTCTGGTTATCGTGTTTGTGTCGCTGTTTGAATACCTGATCACCAAGCCTTTGGAAATTTTGTTTATGCCGTGGAGGAGATGATGCTCTGTCTTGAAAACGTGCGTTTTGAAATTCTCCGCGATCCCATTGTGCGCGATTTCAGTTTGAACCTGCAACACGGCGAAGTGAAAGCCTTGTTCGGACCGAGCGGCTGCGGTAAGACGACGGTTTTGCGGTTGATTGCGGGCTTGGAAACGCCAAAATCGGGTACAATACGCAATACTTTCCGTAAAACGGGTTTTCTGTTTCAGGAAAACCGCCTGCCGGAAAACCTGACCGCGATGCAGAATATCGCGATTTTTATGGACAAATCCGATGAAGGCGAAATCGTCGCGCTGGCGGCGAAAGTCGGGCTGACTGCGGGCGATTTGAACAAATATCCAACCGAATTGTCCGGCGGCATGGCGAAACGGGTGGCGTTTTTGCGCCTGCTGCTGTGCGGCTGCGACCTTGCCTTGCTGGACGAGCCGTTTGTCGGTTTGGACCGCGATTTGCGCGATATTTTGGCCGCCATGCTGGTGGAAAAAATCGAGCAGCAGGGCATGGCGTGTATGCTGGTAACGCACGACCGCTTCGAAGCCGCGCGCCTGAGCCATGAAATCATGCTGCTTTCCACTAAGGGCATGAACGTACAAAACGTGATGACCCTGCCCACGCCGCTGTCCGAACGCGATTCGGCTTTTGAGGAGGCTGTGGTGGCAAGGGAGTTTCAGGGGATTCATTATTATGAGTGATGAGGGGATTTGATTATCTGACGAACCTTGCGGTTCGTTGCCCTCTCACTAACCCTCTCCCACGGGGAAAGGGGATCAGGTTTCTCAAAATCAGAGAGCCGTAGAATTGGGAATCAGATGTCAGGTAAACCTGAAAATGTTCAGGCTCGACAGCCCAATTCCCTCTCCCCGTGGGAGATGGCTAGGGAGAGGGTAAGCAAGCCGCAGGCTTGCCTCTTTAGCGAAAGATACGAATCTGTTATCCGAACGCGATTCGGTTTTTGAAAAAGCCGTGGTGCCGAGGGGGCAGGGGATTCATTATGAGGTGCTTTATGTTTTCGACTGTGATTACTGCTGCTGTTTTATATATTGCTACAGCAGTAGATTTGTTGGTAATACTATTAATATTTTTTGCTAGAGCAAATACTAGAAAAGAATATCGAGATATTTATATCGGACAATATTTAGGTTCTGTAATTTTAATATTAGTTAGTTTATTTCTAGCTTTTGTTTTGCATTATGTTCCGGAAAAATGGGTGTTGGGTTTATTAGGTTTAATACCGATTTACTTAGGTATTAAAGTTGCTATTTACGACGATTGTGAGGGCGAAAAAAGAGCTAAAAAAGAATTGGATGAAAAAGGGTTGTCAAAATTAGTCGGTATTGTTGCTTTGGTTACAGTTGCTAGTTGTGGTGCAGATAATATTGGACTTTTTGTTCCTTACTTTGTGACTTTAGATCTTATCGACTTATTAGTTACTCTTCTTGTATTTTTAATATTGATTTTTGTTTTAGTATATACAGCACAAAGATTGGCTAATATTTCAGGTGTTGGTGAAATTGTAGAGAAGTTTAGTCGTTGGATAATGGCTGCTATTTATATTGGTTTAGGGTTATTTATTATTATTGAAAATAATACAATTCGAACAATAATATCAATAATATGAATGATACAGGCATTTGAGTATCTGACGAACCTTGTGGTTCGTTGCCCTCTCCCTAACCCTCTCCCGCGGGAGAGGGATAAGGTTGCTGAAAATCAGAGAGCCGTAGAATTGGGAATCAGATGGCAGGTAAACCTGAAAATGCTCGGGTTCGACAGCCCGATTCCCTCTCCCAGTGGGAGAGGGCTAGGGAGAGGGTAAGCAAGCCGCAGGCTTGCCTCTTTGGCAAAAGATACGGCTCTGTCCGCCCAATAAATTTATATCCGAAAGTATCTTCATGCAGAATCAAGCCAAGCCATGAATAAATTTTTCACCCACCCCATGCGGCCGTTTTTCGTCGGCGCGGCGGTGCTTGCCATACTCGGCGCGTTGGTGTTTTTCATCAGCCCCGGCGCCATCGTCCTGCACCGCCAAATCTTCTTGGAACTCATGCTGCCTGCGGCATACGGCGGTTTTCTGACTGCCGCCATGCTCGAATGGACGGGCTATAAAGGTCGTCTGAAACCCGTTGCCACCGTCTTGGCGGCGCTGTTGCTCGCTGCATCCGTCCTGCTGCCGTTTGCGCCGCAAACCGCTTCGTTTTTCGTTGCCGCCTATTGGCTGGTGTTGCTGCTGTTCTGCGCTTGGCTGATTTGGCTCGACCGCAATACTGACAACTTCGCCCTGCTGATGCTGCTTGCCGCGTTCACCGTTTTTCAGACAGCCTATGCCGTTAGCGGCGATTTGAACCTGTTGCGCGCGCAAGTGCATCTGAACATGGCGGCGGTCATGTTCGTATCCGTCCACGTCAGCGTCCTTTTGGGCGCGGAAGCCCTCAAAGAATGCCGTCTGAAAGACCCCGTATTCATCCCCAACGTCGTCTATAAAAACATCGCCATCACCTTCCTGCTGCTGCACGCCGCCGCCGAACTTTGGCTGCCTGCGCAAACCGCCGGCTTTACCGCGCTTGCCGTCGGCTTCATCCTGCTCGCCAAACTGCGTGAGCTTCACCATCACGAACTCCTGCGTAAACACTACGTCCGCACCTATTACCTGCTCCAACTCTTTGCCGCCGCAGGTTATTTGTGGGCAGGCGCGGCGAAACTGCAAAACCTGCCCGCCTCCGCGCCCCTGCACCTGATTACCCTCGGCGGCATGATGGGTGGCGTGATGATGGTGTGGCTGACTGCCGGACTGTGGCACAGCGGCTTTACCAAACTCGATTATCCCAAACTCTGCCGCATTGCCGTCCCCCTGCTCTTTATAGCTGCCGTCTCGCGTGCTTTCTTGATGAACGTGAACCCGATATTTTTCATTACCGTTCCTGCGCTTCTGACTATCGCCGTGTTCGTACTGTATCTTTTCACATTTGTACCGATATTTCGGGAAAATGCGTTTACGGATGATCCGGAATAAAACAAAAGGCCGTCTGAAACTTTCAGACGGCCTTGGCTTTAAATAAACGCTTTATTTGTTGGCATTCAAATAAAGATTAATCAGGCGTGTAGTCGAGCTGTCGTGTTTTTGTACTTCGGTCTCGCCGGTCAATTCGGCAAGAATGGTTTTAGCCAGTTGTTTGCCGAGCTCTACGCCCCATTGGTCAAAGCTGTTGATGCCCCAAATAATGCCTTGGACGAAAGTTTTGTGTTCGTACATGGCAATCAGGCTGCCCATATTACGCGGGTTGATTTTGTCCATGAGGATGAGGTTGGTCGGACGGTTGCCGGAGAAAGTTTTGTGCGGAACCAGCTCTTCGATACGCGCTTCGTCCATGCCTTGAGCTTGAAGCTCGGCGCGCACTTCATCCGGCGTTTTGCCGCGCATAAAGGCTTCGGCTTGGGCAAAAACGTTCGCCAGCAGGATTTCGTGGTGGCCGCGCAGGTTGCTGCGTTTTTCAAGGGAGGCAATCAGGTCAATCGGCGTGATGTGCGTACCTTGGTGCAGCAGTTGGAAGAACGCGTGCTGGCCGTTGATACCGGTTTCGCCCCAAATAATCGGCGAAGTTTCGTAACCGACAGCTTTGCCGTCAAGGGTAACTTGTTTGCCGTTGCTCTCCATATCGAGTTGCTGGATGAATTTGGGCAGGCGGTGCAGATGCTGGTCGTAAGGCGCGATAACGTGGCTGCCGCCGCCGTAGTAGTTGATGTACCAAACGCCGATAAGGGCAAGGATAACCGGCAGGTTGCGCTCCAGCGGCGTGTTGATGAAGTGTTGGTCCATCAAGTGCGCGCCGTTAAGCATTTCGATGAAGTTTTCTTCGCCCAAGTAGAGCATGATGGGCAGGCCGATTGCCGACCAGAGGCTGTATCGTCCGCCGACCCAGTCCCAGAATTCAAACATATTGGCGGTATCGATACCGAATTCGGCGACGGCTTTTTGGTTGGTCGATACGGCAACGAAATGTTTGGCTACGGCACTTTCATCGCCTGCATGATCCAAGAACCATTTACGCGCGGTCAGGGCGTTGGTCAGGGTTTCTTGGGTGGTAAAGGTTTTGGAAGCAATGATGAACAGCGTGGTTTCAGGGTGGACTTTAGACAATACGTCGCGCAGTTGGGAGCCGTCCACGTTGGAGACGAAGTGCATATTCAGGCGCGGATGACCGAAAGGCTTGAGCGCGGTACACATCATCAGAGGGCCGAGGTCGGAGCCACCGATACCGATGTTGACGACGTCGGTAATCACTTGATTGGTATAGCCTAACCAGCTGCCGCTGCGGACTTCATGCGCGAACTCGCCCATGCGTTGCAGGACATGGTTGACCTTAGGCATGACATCCTCGCCATCCACGACAATGGGGGCATTGGTGCGGTTGCGCAGGGCAACGTGGAGTACGGCGCGGTTTTCTGTCGTATTGATTTTTTCGCCGCGGAACATTTGCTGCATCCGTTCAGGCACGCCTGCTTCACGCGCCAACTCGAACAAAAGCGACATGGTTTCGTCGTTGATACGGTTTTTAGAATAATCCAAAGTCAGGCCGCCAACCTGCAGCCAGTAGCGCTCGGCACGTTCGGGATCTTGCTCGAACATTTCACGCATATGTTGTTCTTTGGTTTCATCAAAATGTATCCATAATTTTGACCAAGCTGGTAAATCGTAAAGCTGTTTCATCGGATGCTCTCCTGGATAATGGACAGTTTTGTTGAGAAAACGGCCGTGAGGTCGTCTGAAACGGGAACGGGGTGGTTTCCGTTTTTTGAGGTTTCAGACAGCCTTGATGTGGGTTAAGGCCGTCTGAATATATCAGTGAAGAATCAATCTTTATCGTATTCGATGTGTTTGTTATATATGCTTTTTTTACTTTTTTGCAGTTGAATGCTGGCCGTGTCGCCCAAGCGTAAAGCCAAGCCGATGGCAAGAATGTCGATAACGGCCAGCTGCAGAAGACGGGACACCATAGGCGTATAAAGCTCGGCATTTTCCTGAGTGGCAATGCTCAATACGCAGTCGGCCATTTGGGCCAACGGCGAATCATTGCGGGTCAGCGCGATAACGGCTGCGCCGTTTTCTTTAGCGATACTGGCCGCATCCAACAATTCGATAGATGAGCCGGTATTGGAAATCGCCACCAATACATCCTGCTCGGTCAATACGGAAGCCGCCATCAACTGGGTATGCGTATCGACATAGGCGACGGTGGACATACCGAAGCGGAAGAATTTGTGTTGCGCGTCTTGGGCAACGATGCCGGAATTGCCGACACCATAAAACTCAACGCGTCGTGCGTGCATCAGAATGGCAATCGCGTTTTCCAGCTCGGATTCTTTCAGGAAGCGGCGCTCACCCAAAAGGGAGGCTGCGGCATTGCCCAAGACTTTTTCAACCACGCTGCTCATGTTGTCATCGGCGTTCAATTCTTCATGAACGTATGGCATACCTTCATGACCGATGCTGGCAGACAAAGCGAGTTTGAACTCAGGCAAGCCTTTGTAACCCAAGCTACGGCAGAAACGGATTACAGTCGGCTGACTGACGGAGGCACGCTCGGCGATTTCGGCCACTGCGGCATGAACGAACCATTTCGGCTCGGCCAACGCAGATTCGGCAACTTTGCGTTCTGCGCCGGAGAGATTGGACAATGATTCGCTGATTTTGCTTAACATATACTCTACCCTTTGATTCTTTGACGTTCAGGACAAGGTACATTTTCGTACCCTGCCCTGCACCGCCGTTTGTGTGTTTAAACGTTATTTAAATGATTGTCTAATGCGGCCGCCGCGCCGACGATGCCCGGAAATTCGCTCAATACGACATACACGGGAATGGCGGCAAGATATGCTTCAAAGCGGCCTTTGTTTTCAAAGCGGCTGCGGAATGGAGAAGTTTTAAAGTAATCCAACACGCGAGGGATAATCCCGCCGCACAAATACATGCCGCCGCGCGCACCCAAAGTCAAAGCCAAATTGGAAGCGACCGTGCCCAACATGGCGCAGAAAATATCCAAAGTCTGACGGCAAATAGGCGATGTTCCGCTCAATGCCTTATCGGTGATTTCAGAGGGTTTCAGACGGCATTGTTTGATGTTGTCGCGTTTGGCCAATGCCTCGTAAATCAGGCTCAAACCTGCGCCGCTCAAAAAACGCTCGGCAGAAACATGACCGTATTTGTTTTTAGCGTATTGCCAAATCAACACTTCCATATCGTCAAACGGCGGGAAGCTGGTGTGGCCGCCCTCGCCTGCCAACGCCACCCAGCCGGCAGCGCTGTGTACCAAACCGCTGACACCCAAACCGGTACCCGGACCGATAACGGCTTTAGGCGCAAATTCGATTGGTTTTTGACCGCCGATTTGTATCAAGTCTTTCTTATCGGTTTGTGTTACCGCCAAAGCTTGGGCGGTAAAGTCGTTCAACAGAATCAACGTTTCAAAACCCAAAGCCTGACGGGTGGTTTCGATGGAGAATGCCCAGTGGTGGTTGGTCATCTGCACCCAGTCGCCCAAAATCGGATTGGCAATCGCAAAGGCTGCGTGCAAAACTTTCGGACGGCCTGCGCGTTCCAAATAAGTTTTGGCGGCATCGACAATGGTGTCGTAATCCTTGCAAGGCAAGACTTCAGCCTTTTCAATGACCTGTGGTGCAGTTTCAAGTGCAAAACGGGCATTCGTACCGCCGATATCGGCGATCAAACGAGGATAAGCCTCAGTGTGCATAGTAGACATGGCAGTTAATTCCTTGGTGATTGAGAATCAGACTGGTCGGATATTCGGTGTCAGCCCTTGCAGCAGCCTTATCGAATACCGCTTTTTTCTCTGCGCCTTGAATGGCCAAAAATACATTCGGCGTTTTGGCAATCGCACCCAAAGTCATGCTCACTCGCTCATGCGGCGCGGTAACCGGCGTGGTATGAACCAATGTCGGGTCATTGGCTTCATTGATTGCTGCCTGTAATTGAGGCGCTTGAGGGAACAACGACGCCGTATGCCCGTCTCCGCCCATGCCCAACACCAGCACGTCAGGTTGCTTATAATGTTTCAATGCGTAAGCAACGACAACTTCAGGTTGTAATTCAGTTTCAGACTTTCCGTCTTCAACAACAGGAATCCATGTGGCAACAGCCGCGTTATTTTTGAGCAGATATTCGCGTACCAAGCCTGTATTGCTGTCGGCATGCGTGGTCGGAACAATACGCTCATCCACCAAAGTAATGCCGACATTTTGCCAATTTAAATCTTTTTTCGACAAAGCCTCGAAAAACGCAATCGGCGAACGACCGCCGGAAACGGCCAAAACCGCATGGCCTTTCTCATTCAACGCGGCTTGCAATGCGACGGCAACGGCATCGGCGAGAGCTTGCGCGGCAGTTGCAGCGTTTTCTTGTTCGAGCCAAACAAACATGTTTCGTCCTTTCATGGTTTCAGACGGCCTTTTGTTGGAAAACAAGGCCGTCTGAAAGAAATATTATTGCTCTTCGTGCCACTTGTTGCCGTCACGGGCCAACAGCGCGCGTGCAGCTTCAGGACCCCAAGAATGGGCTTCGTAAGCATGTGGAGGCGTTGTATTGTTCGCCCAGTTTTCCAAAATCGGCATCACATATTCCCAAGCGGCTTCGAGTTCGTCACGACGGTTGAACAAAGCGAGTTTGCCGTTAATCACATCCAGCAGCAGACGCTCATAAGCCTCGGCGCGGCGGCCCTCTACGGCTGTGCCCAAGTCCACGCCAATCGGCGTAACTTCGACTTTGTTGCCTGCACCCGGGGTTTTCACTTGAGTGTAAAGGCGGATGGATTCGGTCGGTTGTAGTTCAATAACCAAACGATTCGGCGCAGGTTGGCTGTTGTCAAAAATATGGTTTTGCAGCGGACGGAAATTCAACACGATTTCCGCCACTTTGCCTGCCATGCGTTTGCCGGTACGCAGGTAGAAAGGTACGCCTTTCCAACGCTCGTTTTCGATTTCGGCTTTGATGGCGACATAGGTTTCAGTGAAGCTGTCTTGCGGAACGTTGACTTCTTCCAGATAGCCGTTCATGCCGTTTGCTGCAACATATTGGCCGCGAATAACATTTTCGTTAACGGATTCGATGGTCAGCGGTTTCAGCGATTTGATGACTTTCACTTTCTCGTCGCGTACGGCATCGGCATCCAAGCTCGCCGGCGCTTCCATCGCAGTCATACAAAGCATTTGCATCAAGTGGTTTTGCACCATATCGCGCAACGCACCGGTAATGTCGTAAAACTCGCCGCGCTCTTCCACGCCCAACTGCTCGGCGATGGTCAGCTGTACGCTTTCAATATATTTGTTGTTCCACAAAGGCTCAAATATCACATTGGCAAAACGCAAGGCCAACAGGTTTTGCAGGCTTTCTTTACCTAAATAATGGTCGATACGGTAGATTTGCTCTTCTTTGAAATAACGGGCCACATCTGTATTGATTTGCTGAGAAGAGGCCAAGTCCGTACCCAACGGTTTTTCCAAAACCACGCGCACGTTATCGGCATTCAAACCGATTTCGGCAAGGTTTTCACAGGCTTGCGCAAAGAATTTCGGCGCAGTTGAGAGGTAGATCACGACATTTTCAGTATTCTTGCGTGCTTTTACCAAGTCGCCCAAGGCAATGAAATCGCCTTTCTCTGTAACATCGACTTTTAAATACTCGATACGTTGGATAAACGACGTCCACGCTTCATCTGAGAAGTTTTGTTTGATATGGATTTTAGAATTCGTTTCCACTTTAGACAAAAAGCCGGCGGTATCCAATTCGCTGCGGCTTACACCCAAAATACGACCTTCGGGATGAAGCAAACCGGCTACATGCGCCTGATACAGGCAAGGCAAAAGTTTACGCATTGCCAAATCGCCGGTCGCGCCAAACAACACCAAATCAAAATTTGTCTGTGTACTCATCGTTTCATCTCTCGTTGAGGAAGCTTGCTTCAAAACTTTTGGACTGTCGTCATCCATAAAAATCAATTAAAATCAAAAGCCTTTAAGCAATAAGCAGTAAAAAACCAATCGCCCGCACCAAAATTTCAAACAAGCGGGCTAGTGAGTAGTAATACTACACATGGCTACAGATTTTGTCCATTCTCATTTTTACAAATTGTTTGATTTAACATAAAAGTTTGATGACTTTTGCAGCCTGCCATTTTACAAATTGACTATACCTCGATTTAAATCAAATTTCTTCCACTTAGCGAATTATTCTGTAACAAAATTACAGAATTTGTACTATAATACGCAGACACTTCGAAGAGAAATCTTCAACATTTCAGACGGCACTCATTATTTATTCCCACAGCTCCAGGCCGTCTGAAAAACACCCAATACAAAAAATCAGAAACGCGCAAACAAAAATCCCATACCACCCCTTCCGACAGGAGACCGAACATGAATCCCACTCCTATCCACCCCAAGCTCGCCGAAATCACCGAGCGCATCATCGAGCACAGCCGTCCGACCCGCGAAAAATATCTGGCGAAAATCCGCAGCGCCAAACAAATGGGAAGGCTGGAGCGCAACCAGCTCGGTTGCAGCAACTTGGCGCACGGCTATGCCTCCATGCCAAAAAGCATCAAAATCGAAATGCTTCAGGACACCGTTCCCAATTTAGGCATCATCACCGCCTACAACGACATGGTTTCCGCACACCAGCCGTTTAAAGACTTCCCCGACCAAATTAAAGACGAAGCGCAGAAAAACGGCGCAACCGCGCAAGTTGCCGGCGGTACGCCCGCCATGTGCGACGGCATCACGCAGGGCTACGCCGGGATGGAATTGTCGCTGTTCTCCCGTGACGTGATTGCCATGAGTACCGCTGTCGGCCTGTCGCACCAAATGTTTGACGGCAGCCTGTTTATGGGCGTGTGCGACAAAATCGTTCCGGGTTTGATGATAGGCGCGCTTTCGTTCGGTCATATTCCCGGCATCTTTGTCCCCGCAGGTCCGATGTCCAGCGGTATCGGCAATAAAGAAAAGGCCCGTACCCGCCAACTTTTCGCCGAAGGCAAAGTCGGCCGCGATGCCTTGCTTGAAAGCGAAATGGGTTCTTACCACAGCCCGGGTACTTGTACCTTCTACGGCACTGCCAACTCCAACCAAATGATGATGGAAATGATGGGCGTGCACCTACCTGCTGCCGCCTTTGTCCACCCATACACCGACCTGCGCGAAGCCCTGACCCGCTACGCAGCCGGACACCTCGCACGCGGCATCAAAAACGGCACCATCAAACCATTGGGTGAAATGTTGACCGAAAAATCCTTCATCAACGCCCTGATCGGCCTGATGGCGACCGGCGGTTCGACCAACCACACCATGCACCTCGTTGCCATGGCGCGTGCCGCAGGCGTAATTTTGAACTGGGACGACTTCGACGAAATTTCCTCCATCATCCCATTGCTGATCCGTGTGTATCCCAACGGCAAAGCCGACGTGAACCACTTTACCGCAGCCGGCGGCCTGCCTTTCGTCATCCGCGAATTGCTGGACGCAGGTCTGTTGCACGACGATGTCGATACCGTCGTCGGACACGGTATGCGCCACTACACCAAAGAGCCTTTCCTCATCGACGGCAAACTCGAATGGCGCGAAGCCCCTGAAACCAGCGGCAATGAAGATATCCTGCGCAAAGCCGACAACCCGTTCTCCCCGGACGGCGGTCTGCGCCTGATGAAAGGCAACATCGGTCGCGGCGTGATTAAAGTGTCCGCCGTGCGCGAAGGCTGCCGCATTATCGAAGCGCCTGCCATCGTGTTCAACGACCAACGCGAAGTGTTGGCTGCGTTTGAACGCGGCGAGCTGGAACGCGATTTCGTCTGCGTCGTCCGCTACCAAGGCCCGCGCGCCAACGGTATGCCCGAGTTGCACAAACTGACCCCGCCTTTGGGCATCCTGCAAGACCGCGGCTTCAAAGTGGCGCTGCTGACCGACGGCCGTATGTCCGGAGCGTCCGGCAAAGTACCCGCGTCCATCCACATGACACCCGAAGCCCTGATGGGCGGCAACATCGCCAAAATCCGTACCGGCGACCTGATCCGCTTCGACTCCGTTACCGGCGAACTCAACGTCCTGATTAACGAAGCCGAATGGAACGCCCGCGAAGTCGAACGCATCGACTTGAGCGCGAACCAACAAGGCTGCGGCCGCGAACTCTTCGCCAACTTCCGCAGCATGACCAGCAGCGCAGAAACCGGCGCCATGAGCTTCGGCGGCGAATTTGCCTGATGCACGTTTCAGACGACCTTTTCAAACGGAAGGTCGTCTGAAAAATTATTGAAGCGGTTTAAATAGACGTAGGTCGGATTCTTGAATCCGACACAGCCGTCCAAGATGTCGGATACGAGTATCCGACCTACAGCCCCCAAAGGTCGTCTGAAAACTGAAAACCCCCATCCCGTTTAACCTCAACAAAAAACGACACCCCAAATCCACTTGGAGAACCGAAATGTCCAAACTGACCCCACGCGAAATCCTGACTGCCGGCGCAGTTGTGCCCGTCATGGCGATTGACGATTTAAGCACCGCCGTCGATTTGTCCCACGCTCTTGTCGAAGGCGGCATCCCCACCCTTGAAATCACCCTGCGCACCCCCGTCGGCCTCGACGCCATCCGCCTGATTGCCAAAGAAGTGCCTAACGCCATCATCGGCGCGGGTACGGTTACCAACCCCGAACAGCTCAAAGCCGTCGAAGACGCAGGCGCAGTTTTCGCCATCAGCCCGGGTTTGCACGAATCCCTCGCCAAAGCCAGCCACAACAGCGGCATCCCCCTGATTCCCGGCGTTGCCACTCCAGGCGAAGTCCAACTGGCTTTGGAACACGGTATCGACACCCTCAAACTCTTCCCTGCCGAAGTCGTTGGCGGCAAAGCCATGCTCAAAGCCCTGTACGGCCCTTATGCCGATGTTCGCTTCTGCCCGACCGGCGGCATCAGCCTGGCAACTGCACCCGAGTATTTGGCACTGCCTAATGTCTTGTGCGTCGGCGGCTCATGGCTGACTCCGAAAGAAGCCATCAAAAACAAAGACTGGGACACCATCACCCGTCTGGCTCGCGAAGCTGCCGCTTTAAAACCAAAAGCCTAATCAGGTTGTTATTAAGTTAAAAGAGAAAAGGCCGTCTGAATATGATTTCAGACGGCCTTTTTATATCAATTAAGCCAACACTTTCCGTGCCGCTTCCACACCCCAATACAAAGCCTCTTCAAATACCGAATAGCTGCTTAAATCACTGTGTGCAAACAATAATCCAGAATTTCGACTTCTGATTTTTAATAAAGCCTCATCGCTTAAATAGCCGGGTTTCGGCACGCTCATGCCATGCCCGCGAACGGTAATGTCAACATGGGAAACGTGCCGCCAAAAGCCTTCGCCGTAAGCGGTAAGCAGATCTTGGGCGGCAAGCTGGAGCAGCTCTTCGTCGCTTGCTTTAAGCAGCTGGCGGCGGACGACTTGTGGCGTATCGTGGTTGAGCGCGGCATAGGCGGTAAAAATTGTGCGTTCAGGACGGGCAACCCGGATAAGCTGGTTGGTCGCAACAACATAGCCCAGCCCTTGGCTGCCGTAAACCACGTTGTCCCACGCAAGTTCGCTGTTGTTTTTTTCTTTCGGGAAACTGTGCAGTTCAAAATTGGAAACCAGCCATGGCGCATATTCTGGGATGTCCAGACCAAATTGTTCGGGAGATTCAATAATGCGGGCGGCAACCATCAACGGCATGGCGGAGATAACATGTTGCGCGGTGACGGCAACGGTTTCCCCTTTTGCATTATCACGCAGCCACACTTCAATCCGGCCGTCTGAAAGCGGTTTGATTTTGACGGCGGAAGCATTAACCGAAGCAGGCTTCTCCAAATGGATACTGTTTTCAGACGGCCATTGCCAGCCTTCCTGCAAACCAGCATGACGGCGCAGGTTTTCAGAAAGATGCGCCAAACCTTCGGGCCAAGTGAGGACGGTTTCTGCACTGTTGCGGGCGGCAAAATAATGCAGTCCGGCAAAGGCAGACACTTGCCCAATACCTTGTCCGTAATCGTCGCGGCAACAATAATCGAGATACCATAAAAGTTCGGGCGAGGTGTAGCCCTCTTGCTCAAGCCATTGTTTGAACGTCAGATGATCAAGTTTGCGCCATGTCTCATCTGCCGATGACAGCGCAATCGGAATGGCAAAAATTTTCTTACCGTCATTGCCGTAAGCCTGTTTCAGACGGCCTATCAAATCAAAAAACCGTTTGGAATCCGCATCTTCTTTCGGCAATAAATGTTCCACCCATTTATCCTGATATAAAAGGCGCGATTCGGGCGCATAAACCAAATCGGTTTCCCTAAAGCTGCCGTCCGACTGCAAAATACCGAAATCTGCCAGCATCTCGCGCACATACACGCTTTCTTTCGACGGCAAAGCCAAATAATGCGCACCGCTCGGCGCTTTCAGGCCGGCTGAAGACGTATAGGCGGCATTGTTGCCATTGCGTTCAAACCCTTCTGCCAATAATACATCGCAGTGATTATGCTTCGCCAAATACCACAACGCCCCCAAACCAGACGCACCGCCGCCGAGTATCAGCGTATTGCATTCATAACGACGAGCCGGCGCTTGCAACAACTCTTCGTCGCGCAACAAATGCCCCAACGGCAAGCCGACACGGTTAATAGAAACCGGCGGTTTGCGATTGAGGTATTTATAAGTCTGCCAAGAGAAAGCAGAGGCAGCGCCAAACGCGGCGGTATAGCTGAGAAATTGACGGCGAGTTAGCATGTTTTATAAAAAGGTTGTCTGAAAAAATAAAAATAAAACGGTACAACGAGGTTAAGCAGGTCTCGCGTTATTTATGCCCTGCCGAATAACCATGATAGGAGCTGCCGGAATGCGATGAGTCGCTATCTTCCGCTTGGACATAGTTGAACAAGACGGTAAGAAAAATGATGAAAGCAAAGAAAATAATCGTCCCTACCCGTTCTTCTTCGTAATCACGATCGTTTTTATATCTGTCAGAAACTCATATCCATACCAACGCACACAGACTGACCGCTATACCAACTGGGCTACGTAGGTGCGGTGACAGCCAGGCCGGAAGGTTAACGATGATAAGAATCAGCATAGCAATGATACGGGCTACATTATCTCGACTCCCAACATTTCTATTGTCGCCCTTCAGCCAGTAAGAGAGCATCTCCTTAGTATCAAAAGACAAGCCGAATGCCTTTCTCATTTGGCGGTAAGACACAGGGCTGCTTTTACTCCAGACTATTTCATCCTTGCTCTGCTCGGAACACAGAATGACATTCCGGCCATAACTTTTCTTGCCGCTATATTCCTTGTAATGAAACAAATCGCCTTGTTTGACTTTCCAATAAAAAGCACCAGCCGCTGCCTCGACCTGCCCGCGGTAATGATCAATCAACATTTCACCGGCAGGATTGCCACTTGAATCAAAGTCCGGCCATGTGTGTAAGGTTTCTGACAGCCGCCAGCGTTTTCCAGACTCAATCAGCCAGGCAAACCCTTGCTGCGTGTTATAAAGCAGATATTCCGTCCAGTATTCAGACTGATTTTGGTTATAGGACGGTATCTCAGCAAATCTTACAGCCCCGATAATCAGATATTCTGTATCGTTCAGACGGCCTTTCGTACCTATGGAAAGTGTGAACAGGTTTTCTTGTTCTTTCCTTTGGGCATTTGCCTCCATCAACGCAACAGTATCTTTTGTCGTGTTCAAACTACTGCCGCAAGACTGACATAAAAGGAAAGAAGTAACACCACCTGGCCAATGAACAGGAGCGCCGCAATGAGGGCAGTTTTCAGAAAGAATCTCTCCTTTCAGACGGCCTGCACTTTCACGGATTTCATCATCACTGCGCTTATTTTCCAGCTTCAAACTGTCCAAACTGACTATGCGTCCGAAGTAGGAGTCCATTGGAAAAGTCGAATAATCCAAGGTCAAAAACAAATTGCCCCGTCGCCAGTCGCAAACCTTGCCTGTCGCTTGATTCCCAGATAAATTGAACGGCAACTCGCCTTGCGCATCGGTATTACGATAATGTATGGTGCGAACGTCCGACGCAATAAAGGTTTGGCCATTAAAGATCAACGAACTGGAACCGGCTTTCACCGACTTAAAATTTTTCGGCCCCCGTCTCCTCTTCTGAGCCAGCAAACAAGTCATCGCATATAAATCGCCAACCTCGGAAAGCCAGCCGGTCTGCCCGTCATCAAACAAGACATACTATTCATTCCATGCGCCGACATCATAATGCACCTGCAATCGCCCAATCAGCGTAAATTTCCGATCATCAAAAACGCCTCTCGTTCCAATCTGTAACGGACTGAAATCTTCCAGCAACGCAGAATCACGCCCTGCATTGGCAACAAAATATCCGCTCCTCCCCTTACCGCTTCTAGCAACCAGCATACTGCGGCAATGGCCACACACCAGCGTCACGGCAGTAGCGGAGTACGCCTCCACAGACGCACCACAGCTTGGGCAATCGGTTTTAAAAAAAGGCGTTTTTCCACATAGCGTCAATATTTCAGTTTAATCAGTACAAGGTTTAAGGCCGTCTGAAAACGGATTGAATATGCTTTCAGACGGCCTTATAGATTTTATTGTTCAACTAATGATTGTATATCGTCCAGTATACCTTCGCCACGTTGCACAACCGTCCAAACAGCCCTTTCAGCCGCCAACTCCCTGCACAAGATTTCCTTCACTTTTTCCAATTTCATGCCGCCGCAGATAAATGCGTCAATGGCGGCGAAATGGTGTTCCGGCCAAGTGTGGATACTGATATGGGACTCGGCGAGCAGTAAAACGCCGGTTACGCCGCCTGCGCCGCCGAATGTGTGGAAGTGTTCGGTTAATATGGTGGCTTCTGCGGCCTGTGCGGCAGCTGCTAAAGCGGTTTTCAGACGGCCTTCATCTTTTAAGATGGCTTCATCGCAGCCGTATAAGTCTAATAGGCCATGATTACCGGGCATGTGGGTCATTTATGGCCTCCAGAATAGCCACTGCCGCCATAATAACCGCCGGAGTGCATACGTGAGCCGTCGGAGTCGGAAGAGCCGTAGCTGATAATCATGGAGATGACGATGATGATGGTGCTGAAAATAATATAAGTGATTCTCGACATGTTAATCCTCGTCCTCGTCTTTTTTGCCCATGGTCCACAACAACCAGCATCCTATAAAGATGACGGTAAGTGCAGCAGAGCTGTCACCAGTCAAAAGCGCAGGGAAATTGACGACAACCAAGATGGCGGTCATTATGATTCTTAATGATTTATCAATACCGTCTGCCGCCATGTTTGCAGTGTAATGCGGTGCGCGGCTGGTCAAATTAAACGCATCCGCAATTTCCCGATAAGCAATGGGTGTACTTCTATTCCATGCCATTTCGTGACTGTTTAGTTCGGAACCAAGCTTACGGCTTTGTCCGTCTCGGTAATCGCTGTAATAGTTCAAATCACTGCTTCGGACACGCCAATAGAAGGCGCCGGCAGCGACTTCTACCCTGCCTCCATAGTCATAAAGTTTGCCATAGCCTTGCGGTTGGCGGTTTCGGTCGAGGCGCGGCCAATCGTTCAAGGTTTCAGAAATATTCCAACCTTCATCAGCTTCAACCAGCCATAAGAAACCCTGAGTTGGGTTGTAAAGCAGATATTCCGACCATTGGCCTTCGGGTATGAGCACGCGGTTGGCTCCGTTGAACAGGTTGTCGAACGTTTCCTGTGCGTCAGTTTCGGCGTATCTGATCGCTCCCATAACGTAAAATTCGCGTTTTTTCAGACGGCCTGTCGAGCCGACAGGCAAAGTAAACATCGTATTTTGCGACAAACGCAGATTATTGGCGGTAATAAGCTCCGCTTTATCTTTGCCGACTGCCAATTCGCTGCCGCAACTTTGACAGTTCAGATGGGAAGTCAGACCGTTCACCCAATGAATGGATGAGCCGCAGTTAGGACAGTTTTCTGAAGTAATACTGCCTTTCAGACGGCCTGCACTTTCTTTAATTTCATCTTCGTGGCGCGTGTTTTCCAGCTTCAAATCATCTAGGTTTACCATGCGGCCAAAGAAGGCTTCGGGTGTTTTATTGTTGTAATCGAGCGTGATGAAAAGGTTTTCGCAACGCCAGTCGGAAACCCGATTTTCTGTATCCTCTTTCAAAACAAACGGCAATTCGCCCTGCGCAGCCGCGCGTTTCAAGCTGATTTTGCGGACATCGGAGGCAATATAGCGCTTATCTTGAAAAGTCAGCTCGCTAAATCCGGCTCGTGTGTCTTCAAATTTCGGCGGATTATCGATTTCGACCGGCATGGTCATCACATATAAATCGCCCGCCTCAGAAAGCCAACCTGCCCTGCCGTCGTCAAATAGCGCATACCATTCATTCCACGCGCCATCGTCGTATTGCACCTGAAGCCGCCCGACCAAGGTAAAGCGTTGAGCGACAAATGTGCCGCTGGTTCCGATTTGCAACGGACTAAAATCTTCCAGCAATGCGGAATCGCGGCCGGAATCGACAACGCCGTTATCTTGCCGCACCAGCATGCTGTTGCAATAGCCGCACACCAGCGTCACAGCAGAAGCAGAATGCGCTTCGACAGGTGCGCCGCAGCTTGGGCAGTCGGTTTTGAAGAAAGGAGTTTGAGACATGGATTTGCTTTTTCAGAATGGGTTGGAATGTTTCAGACGGCCTTAACGTTTATATCAACTGGTTTTATCAATGATTTCAGATTAGAAACAAACCAAATCGCCGAATAGACTCAATCAAATGATTCAAAAGGCCGTCTGAAACCTTTTCACAGAAGCAGCTCAACGCTTCTTTGAATGATATTTTTCAGACGGCCTTCAATTGATTAACCAATCAACTGTTTCAACACTTCAGCCTTGGCTTTATCGAAATCTTCTTGCGAAATCAAACCGCCATCCAGCAAAGACTTGAGTTTCACCAATTTCGCCTGCGGATCTTCGGCAGCCGGCTGAGCATTTTGCTGAGCCTGTTGCACATTCGGCTGCATCATGCCAGACATGGCTCCCGCCATCGCCTGACCAATACCGGCACCTACGCCCAAACCTGCACCGATTCCGGCAAGTCCGCCTTCATTTTGAGCCGCAAGCGGGATGGATTCGGCAGTTTGATATTGGGTGTAGCGTCCCAAATCGCCGATAATGCCCATCGAAATTTTCTTATCCAACGCAGCCTGAATAGACGCGGGCAAGGTAATGCTTTCAACAGTGAAGTTTTCCAGCGCCAAACCCAGCTTGGCAAATTCCGCACCGAGCAATTCGCCGATTTTTTGCGACAGCAAAACTTGGTTCGCCGCCATATCCAAGAATGGAATACCGGAGCTGCCAAACGCGGCCGCCAATTGGGTGACTGCAATATTGCGCAGCTGGTTTTCCAAGTCTACACCGCTGTATTGCGCCGCCACGCCGCTGACTTCTTTGAAGAATTTTGCCGGATCGCTGATGCGGTAAGAATACATACCGAACGAACGCAGTTGCACCGCGCCAAACTCGGCATCACGTACGGTAACAGGTTGGAATGTACCCCATTTTCGTGCGAGCTGTTGTTTGGTATTAAAAAAGTAAACATCCGATTTAAAAGGGGATTCAAAAAGCTTGTCCCAGTTTTTCAAGTTGGTCAGCACAGGCAACGTTTGCGTATTGAGTGTGTAACGCCCCGGACCGAACACGTCGGCGGTTACGCCTTCATCGACAAACATCGCCATCTGCGCCTCACGCACAGTCAGGCTCGCACCGTTTTGGATCTCCTCATCGGCAATCGGAAAACGCCACATCAACAGGCTGTCATCGGGATTCGGCCATTGAATGACGTCGATAAACTGTTTTTTGATAAAGTTGAACATTTCAACTCCTTATAAAATAAATCGGGATACAAAATTCAAGGTATGGGTATTCAAGTCAAGCAAGCAGCGTTCAAAATACCAATCGAGATAGACACTGCGCCAAACAACGCACCGACGGCGACATTATTGCCAATGAGTTCTGCGGTAGCGCCTTTAATCATCATTGTTGCAGCGAAATAGACAAAAATCTGAATCACTGCTGCGGCAAGTCCCCACAGGATAAAATCGATGAAGCTGACACTGTGGGCAATGCTTGAGGCAAGCGTCAGACAGAAACCGACCAACGCGCCGCCAAACGCCAAGGCGCAGGCAAGGTTGCCGTTTTTAATCAGGCGCAATTCTTCGGCAGGGGTAATCCGCAGATATACGGCACCGAAAACTACAGTCATGGCAACCCCTGCCAACATATATTGCAGGTAAAGCAGATATTGGGACAGAGAAATACTCACGATAAGATTCCTTGTTTTGTAATAAAGTGATTATGCCATATTTTTGAAGATAAACCCTTCGAAAATATGGCATTTTTAGAAGCGCTTCAGGCCGTCTGAAACGGTCAGATTTTTTAATTCATGTTTTATTGTGATAATTGTTGACAATTTTTGTATATTTATGTAACTATTGCGCACCGCTATTTATTAGAGTAACGAGGAGAATATGAGCATACTCGCCGCCATCCGCCCTAAAGAGCCTTTGCGCCATCTGCGCTGGTTTGACATGCTGATTGTAACCGCCATCCTGTTCGGTCAATTTGCCTACCGTTCTACCCAACTTTATATCGCCAGCCTGATGCCGCAAGTGGAAACAGCCGCTGCTACCGAAGAAGTGCGCGATACTGCGGTAACCGGCGTGGCTTATTCGGAAAACATGAGCCTGCAGCTGACGCTGCTTGCTATTGCTCTGGTTTACCTCGTTATCCGCCGTTTCGACTTCAAACAGTTGCCGATTCGCTTTAATTTAGGCGTATTGTTTTGGACGCCTGTAATTTTTATCCTGATGGGTCTGACCGCCGATGCGGTGACTTCGTTAAGCGGCGGCTACAATTACTTCACCACTGAAATTTTCCAATACATCAAGCCATTATCTATCTTCGACAAATTCGCCGCCCTTGCGCCGATGGCCATCCTCTACGGCCTTTTAAACGGCTTTTATGAAGAATTCTGTTTCCTCGGTCTTTTGACCTGCGTGGAAGACAAATACAAATGGCAGGCATTGGCCTATTCGATCTTGGTGCGCGTCTCCTTCCATACTTACCAAGGCATGCTTTGGGCGACCGTTATCGGCGTTGTTTTCGGCTTGATGTACTACTTCTTCTACAAATACAAAGTCAAAAACCTGCTGCCGTTTTTCCTGATTCACGCCTTGGCAGATATCTTCGGCTCCGGCTTCATCTATTTGATTTGCGCTTAATAGCAACGGTTGGATGAATAAACAAGGCCGTCTGAAACATTATTGTTCAGACGGCCTTTTATCATCTATCGGTTTACTTAATCAAAGTAATTGCCACATCCGCATCTTCGGTTGCAACAGCCTCAATCACTGCATCGCCGCCAAACCTCAACACCGAGCCTGCGCCGACCGTATGCTTTTCAGTCTGATTCAACGTCACGTCAAAGCTTCCTTTTCCAACGGCAAAAATCAGCGTTTTAAAGCCCGGATGATCGTGCGGTTTAATCTGCTCCCCTTTCTTCATGTCTTTCTTAACAACCATGTAATTTTCGCCGCTGAAAATTTTACCGTTTTCGGAAGAAACCTCTCCCAAAGGCGCGGCAGAAACGGCAACGGAAAACAAAGCAGACAGCAATACAGCAGAAATATTAGATACTTTCATGGCAAGCCTTTCTTAAAATAGGGCTTCCATTCTATAAAAACCCACCTCATTACTCAATAATAATTCTTATTTTCTAATAAAAAGGCCGTCTGAAACCCAACGATATTTTTCAGACGGCCTGATTGACCTGTATAATATTTTCTTACTAATAAAATCGCTTTACATACCCATCAAATGGAAACCGTCAGAAAAGATCCGCTTGGCTCGGCATGGGTGGTTATTGCCGCGCTCAGCTTTACCGTCATGAACCTCTCCGTCAAAGCCGCCTCTACATATTTCGGCTTTTCCAGCGGCGAGCTGGTCTTTTGGCGCATGCTGGTCTCCACCCTGTTCTTAGGCATCATGGCCAAAGTGCAAGGCAACACATTTTCCACGCCGCATTGGAAAACCCATCTCAACCGCAGCGTCATCGGCACGCTTGCCATGATGTGCACGCTTTATTCCGTCATACATCTGCCGCTGGCAACAGGCGTCACGCTCAACTACACCTCCTCCATCTGGCTTGCCATCTTTTCATTTTTCATTTTAAAAGAACGAATTACGCTTTACACCCAAGCCATTTTGATTATGGGCTTTATCGGCGTTATCCTGTTGCTCAATCCATCTTTTCAAGGCGGACAGGAATTTGCCGCACTGGTCAGTTTGGCAGGCGGCGCCATGTCAGGCTGGGCGTATTTGCAAGTGCGCGAACTCTCGCTTTTGGGCGAACCGGGCTGGCGCGTGGTGTTTTATCTGTCGCTTACCGGCCTGATTATGTCCGCCATTTGGAGCTGCTTTACCGGCTGGCATCCGCTGACCGTATCTTCCCTACCCTATCTGGCCGGCATCGGCATCTCCGCCATGATTGCCCAACTGGCCATGACCCGCGCCTATAAGGTCGGCAAGAAATTTACCGTTGCCTCGCTTTCCTACCTGACCGTCGTTTTCTCCGCCCTGTCCGGCGTACTGCTTTTCGGCGATAAAATCACTTGGCAGGAAGCCGCCGGCATGGTTATTATTGTTGCAGGCGGCGTGTTCAGCAGTTTTACTCCGGCCTCAATCAAAAAATTTCTGATGAAGCAATAATTTAACAAGGAGAACACCATGATTTCCATCCGCGAACAATCTTACGGCTTAAACGTAGCGCTGTACAACGAGTTCACTTTGGACGATTTCCGCCAATTGGAAGAAGCCTTGTTGGCCGAAAAACAAAAAGTCCATCTGCCCGACATCCTGTTGGACTTGTCCATGCTGAAAGACTTCACCATCGATATGGCGGTCGAGCAAATCAAATTTCTCAACCAACACGAAACCGACTTCGGCCGCGTTGCCGTCATTACCGACGACATTTGGATCAAACTCGGCGCGCGCCTTTCCAGCCTCTTGACCAACCAACATCCCAAATATTTCAGCGATGCCACCGAAGCACAGGCTTGGTTGTTGGCAAGCAATTTGAAATAAAGATAAGGCCGTCTGAACGCATTACCTGAGCAAATTCAAAACCGCTTAGGCTCAAAATCAACGGTATCACAATATTTTTCAAAGCATCAAAAAGGCCGTCTGAAACCTTGCGACCCGCAAAGTTTCAGACGGCCTTTCATCATTTTTATTCAAAAACTTACATCACATCCAATACATCAATGCCCAACAATTCCAAGCCTTGTTTCAGCGTGTCGCCGGTGAGCTTCGCCAGTTGCAGGCGGCTGTTGCGGGTTGCACCTTCTGATTTCAGGATTGGGCAGGCTTCGTAGAAGCGGCTGAACAGGGTGGCGGTTTGGTAGAGGTAGGCGGCAAGGTAGTGCGGATACGCAGTATCTGCCACGCTTTGCAGCACGTCTTCGAATTTCAGAAGCTCAGTGGCAAGCTGTTTTTCCAGCGGTTCGGTCAAAACGGTTGGTGCATTTGCGTCCCATTCGCCTGCTTTACGGAACACGCTTTGCACGCGGGTATAGGCATATTGCAGGTAAGGGGCGGTGTTGCCTTCAAACGAAAGCATGGCGTCCCAGTCGAACACATAATCGCTGGTGCGGTTTTTGCTCAAATCGGCGTATTTGACCGCGCCGATGCCGACGGTTTTGCCGATTTTCGCCGCTTCATCCGCGCCCAATTCGGGATTTTTTTCTTTCACCAAAGCAGTGGCGCGCTCGACGGCTTCGGTCAGCAGGTCAACCAGTTTTACAGTATCGCCGCTGCGTGTTTTGAACGGTTTGCCGTCTTTGCCCATCATGGTGCCGAAGCCGATAAACTCGGCTTTTGCATCTTCCGGCAGATAGCCTGCTTTGCGGGAAGTGGTGAAAAGTTGTTCGAAGTGCAGGGCTTGGCGGTGGTCGACGACGTACAGCAGGCGGTCGGCTTTCAGACGATCTATGCGGTAGCGCAGGCAAGCCAAATCGGTGGAGGCGTAGAGGAAGCCGCCGCCTTGTTTTTGCACGATAAATGCGGCGGGTTCGCCTTCTTTGTTTTTAAATTCGTCCAAGAACACGACTTTCGCGCCGTCGTCTTCGACAGCCAGGCCTTTTTGAACCAAATCATCGACCACGGGCTGCAAATCGTCGTTGTATTTAGATTCGCCGGCCACGTCTTCAGGGCGCAGCTTCAAGCCCAGCGTGTCGTAAACGGCCTGGGCGTGCGAGAGCGAAATATCGACAAACTGTTTCCACAACGCCAACACGGTTTCATCGCCGCCTTGCAGCTTCACAACATATTCGCGCGCGGTGTCGGCAAAGGCGGGGTCTTCGTCAAAGCGCACTTTGGCGGCGCGGTAAAACTGTTCCAAGTCCGCCAGCTCGAACGCGGCGTTGTCTTTTTGCTGCTCGACCAAATAAGCGACCAACATGCCGAACTGCGTCCCCCAGTCGCCGACGTGGTTTTGACGGATAACGGTGTTGCCCATAAATTCCAATACGCGCGAAATGCTGTCGCCGATGATGCTGGAACGCAGGTGGCCGACGTGCATTTCTTTGGCCAGATTAGGCGAAGAATAGTCGATAACGACGGTTTGCGGTTGGGCGGTTTTTGCTACGCCGAAATGCGCGTCGTTCAAGGCCGTCTGAATGTTTTGGGCGAGGAAATCAGGACGCAGGCGCAGGTTGATAAAGCCCGGGCCGGCTACTTCTGCGCTTTCAATCACGGCGTTGTCGGCCAATGCTTCGGCCACTTTTTGCGCCAACTCGCGCGGATTTTGTTTGGCTTTTTTCGCCGCACCCATCACGCCGTTGATTTGGAAATCGCCAAAGTCGGGATTTTTTACCACCTGCAATACGACGGGGCTGTCGGACAAACCGGCAGCGGCAAAGGCTGCTTGGGCTTCACGTTCGACGGTTTGGTATAAATTCATGTTGTCGGTCTCTATCAATTCAAATCAGGCGGTATTTTAAAAGAATTTCGGGCTTTAAAACAGGGCAAGCTGCAATACTTTTCCAGCGGCTTGTTATATGATTGCATTCTGATTAAACGATTTTGCCATAGAGGCCGTCTGAAAGGAAAAGCCATAAAACCCAAAAATACGCTTTGTCTGATTGTCGATATTCAAGAACGCCTGCTGCCCGCCCTTTCCGGCGCAGACGAAATGTTGGAACGCTGCCGCCTGCTGATTCAAGGCTTGACGGCTTTGGACGTACCCTTTGCCGTAACCGAACAATATCCGAAAGGTTTGGGCAACACTGTATCCGCCGTATCGCTGCTGTTGCCCGAAGGCACGCCTGTTGTCGAGAAAACCCAATTTTCGGCGTTTTTACCCGAAATTCATGAAATATTACGCAAAAACGACATCAAAAACATTATTTTGGTGGGCGCAGAAACGCATATCTGTATGCTTCAGACGGCCTTGGATTTGAAAGCACAAGGTTACGCCGTATCCCTGCCTTTCGAATGCACCGCCTCGCGCACAACGGCCACCCGCGACAACGGTTTGGCGCAAATGAGCCGTCAGGGCATTATCATTTCCAATGTCGAAAGTATTTTGTTCCAACTGCTCGGCGATGCCAAACATCCGGCCTTTAAGACTATCTCCAAACTGATTCAATAACAGGCCGTCTGAAATGCAATACACCATCCGCCCTGCCCTGCGCCAAGACTTGCCCGCCATCGTCGATATTTACAACAGCACCGTGGCCACACGCCAATCCACGGCCGATTTGTCGCCGACCACGGTTGCCGAACGCGAAATGTGGTTTGCCGCGCACACGGACAAACGCCCGATCTACGCCCTTTACGATACCGACGGCACCGTATTGGCCTGGGGCAGTTTCAGCGACTACCATCCGCGCTACGCCTACCACATCAGCGCAGAAGTCAGCATTTATGTCCGCCACGATATGCGCGGCGCAGGCGTGGGCAAAATCCTGTTGCGGCACATGCTCGAACGCGCGCCGTCCTTAGACATCCACAACATCATCGCGCTTGTGTTCGGCCACAACTATCCAAGCCTGAACCTGTTTCACCGTTCCGGTTTTGAAGAATGGGGGCGGCTGCCGCAAGTCTGCGATTTGGACACCATGTTGGCAGACGTCGTGATTTTGGGCAAAAGGATTGTGGATTGATTACGACAAAGGCCGTCTGAAAACTGAATTCAGACGGCCTTTTTACGGTAAAACCTTTATTCCGGTTTCTTCGCCAGCATGGTGACGAATTTAAACTGAATCGGATTGCCGAATTCGTCTTTCGCGTGCATCGAACCCAGCTCTTCCTTGTATTCCACCAATTCCCAATCCTTATAGTATTCGCGCAGCTCGCCTTCGCTGAATTTGAACGGGAACGGCATCGGGCAAGGGAAATCTTCCGTATCCATCGCAGAAACAATCAGGTTGTAGCCGCCGGGGTTGGTGTGTTCCTTCATATTGGCAATTACGTCAGGAACGTAACGCGGCATCAGGAACATAAATACCACGGTCGCCACCATATAATCGAAGTTTTCCTGAATATTGGCGGCATTGAGGTCGTATTCAAACGCGCGGACATTCAGTTCTTCGATACGCGCCAGCTCTTCCACGTTTTGAACCGCGTTCGGATTATTATCGACAGCGGTAACGTCAAAACCTTTCAAACCCAGATACAGCGCGTTTCGACCCTGACCGCAGCCCATATCCAAAACCTTGCCGACGGGCACGATGCCTTCGGCAGCGCGGACGGCCGAATGTGTCGCGCTCATGCCGTATTTCTTATTGAAATAGTCCGCCGCCTCGCAGTAAAACGACAGTTGAATTTCCGTGTCTTGCGTTTGCGGCGCGATAAAGTGCCATGCTTGCGGATGAATAATCCAATCATCGCTTTCAGGCGTCAGCTCGTGCGTGGCCGTAATATTGCCCGCCTCGTCCACTTCATTGAAGTTCAGACGGCCTTGGAGGACATTGAGGCAGCCCCAAGTACCGGCGGCGGTATTGTGTTTGGACAACAAGGCTTCGGGAATCTCGTCCGCCGTCCACACCGGCATCTGTTTGTAACAAAACAATTCTTGCTGTTCGCTCATCATGTTTCCTTTCTATTTTGACGGTTTCAACACAGCTTCTGCCAAGGCTTTCTGAATGGCAATCACGCTCTTGTCGCTTTTAAACTGCAAGGTTTCGGTCGGTGCTTCGCTGGAAGAAACCCAAATCTTCAGCTCGGCATCCAAATCGAAATGACCCGAGGTTTCCACCGAAAAGCGCGACACGGAACGGTACGGAATCGAACGGTAAGACACTTTCTTGCCGGTCAACCCCTGCTTGTCCACCAACACCAGCCGATATTCGGTAAACACAATCAAATCGCGCACCAGGCTGAATGCCATTTTTACCTGTTCGCCATCAATCAGGATATTCGCCAAATCGCGTTCCACCGCATCGGCGTCTTTTTGCGAAGCATTGCCCAAAAGGCCGCTGAACAATCCCATATCTACCTGCTTTCTATACGAGTGATAAGTGCAGGGTATTTTACACGCGCAAACCGTATTTGCCGATATTTCAGACGGCCTTATGTTATGATACCGCCTTATTCGACAAAGACATGCCCATGGATAAACCCGTTTACCTCTACACAGACGGCGCATGCAAAGGCAACCCCGGCGCAGGCGGCTGGGGGGTATTTATGCGCTACGGCACACATGAAAAAGAACTGTTCGGCGGCGAAGCCGAAACCACCAACAACCGCATGGAGCTGACCGCCGTCATCGAAGGCCTGAAATCCTTAAAACGCCGCTGCCAAGTCGTCATCTGCACCGACTCGCAATACGTCAAAAACGGCATGGAAAGCTGGATACACGGCTGGAAAAAAAACGGCTGGAAAACCGCCGCCAAAAAACCGGTCAAAAACGACGATTTATGGAAAGAGCTGGATAGTCTGGTTCAACAGCACGATGTCCGCTGGACTTGGGTAAAAGGCCATGCCGGACACCCTGAAAACGAAAAAGCCGACGAGCTCGCCAATCAAGGGGCGGCAAAATTTGCATAACACTTCACCCATGACTGTACTCAAATATCTCAAACCATTCTTTTGGATTGCTATCATTACATCGATTTGTGTGACGCCAATAGCACTTATGTTCGCCTATTCGCCCTTTCATGATGTCAATGATTTTTTTAACTTTGGCTTGTGTGACCACGTTAAGACCGCCGAAGAATGTGCCGACTTAATCACGCCCGCCTATTTATTTTGGTGGTTTATACCCAAACCGTGGTTTTTTACATTCATCACGCTGACTGCTATTTACCTCGTTCTAAAAATCCTGATTGAAATCATCCGATTCCTATTCAGACTGAGAAAGAAAAACCCATGACCTGCCCCATCTGTACTGCCGACAACGAAGATATTTTGCTGCAAACGCCAAACCTGCGCGTTATCGCCGTCCACAACGAAGCCGGCGCACCGGCATTCTGCCGCGTGATTTGGAATAACCATGTTTCCGAGATGACCGACCTTTCCCCTGCCGAACGCAACGAAATCATGGAAATGGTGTATCAGGTTGAAGCCGCAATGCGCCAAGTCTTCCGCCCGGCCAAAATCAATCTGGCCAGCCTCGGCAATGTTGTGCCCCACCTGCATTGGCACGTCATCGCCCGTTTTGAAAACGACGCCAACTTCCCCGCGCCGATTTGGGCTACGCCCGTCCGCGAACACGGTATGACCTTGCCCGAAAATTGGCCGGAACAAATCAAAAACTTAATCGCTTAAACTTTCAGACGGCCTGTAAGGTCCGACACGCCAAGTTCAGGCCATCTGAACATATAACGAAAGGAAAACCTCAATGAACTCCACCACGCGCCGCCATTTCCTGCGTACCTGTTCTGCCGCGGCAGGTGCAGGGTTGTTGCAAGCCTGCGGCACAGGCACGACCACCACGCCGCAAACCAAAACCACATCTACCACCACGAAAGCCAAAACCGTGCAACCTAAGCAACCCCATCCGCCACGTTCCGGCGACAACCTCCTGCGCGTTGTTGCGCCGTCAGGCTTCGCCGAAGACCCCAACCGCGTGACCACTGGCCTGACTCGCCTCTACAACGCAGGCTTTACCGTGACCAACCAACAGGCAGGCAGCCGCCGTTACCAACGCTTTGCCGGCAGCGACGCCCAACGCGCCGCAGACTTTCAAGACGTTGCCAGCAGCCGTGTCGAAACGCCCAAAGTCTTGATGGGCCTGCGCGGCGGCTACGGCGCGGCACGCATCCTGCCTCAAATCGACTTTGCCTCACTCGGCGCCAGAATGCGCGAACGCGGCACATTGTTCTTCGGCTTCAGCGACGTATGCGCCGTCCAACTTGCCCTGTTAGCCAAAGGCAATATGATGAGCTTTGCCGGCCCGATGGTGTACAGCGAATTCGGCAAAGCTGCCCCCAGCGTCTTTACCATGGATTCTTTCATCCGCGGCACGACCAACAACGTCAACATCGTCGATGTCGCAACCATCCAACGCGCCGATGTCAACGTCGAAGGCACATTGTGGGGCGGCAACCTCAGCGTTCTCGCCTCCCTCGCCGGTACGCCTTACATGCCCGATATTCAAGGCGGCATCCTCTTTATCGAAGACGTCAGCGAGCAACCCTACCGCATCGAGCGCATGCTCAACACGCTTTATCTGTCAGGTGTTTTGCAAAAACAACGTGCCATCATCTTCGGCGATTTCCGCATGGGCACCATCCGCGACGTGTACGACTCCAGCTACGACTTCTCCGCCGTCGTCAACCACATTTCGCGCACTGCAAAGATTCCTGTGTTGACCGGTTTCCCATTCGGCCACATTACCAACAAAACCACTTTTCCGTTGGGCGCGCATGCCAAAGTCCGCAGTACCGGCAACGGCGGTTATTCCGTCACCTTCAGTGGCTATCCGACGCTGAACCCGTCCGCGCTGACGCTCGACAACCTGCTGCCGCCTCCTGTTCCGACTTACGACAGCACCATCTACCGCGACAGCATCACTGAAGAAGTCACTGAATAAGGCTTATTCAAATCAAAAGGCCGTCTGAAATCCAGTTTCAGACGGCCTTTTTATCTTAAATCTTAACCGTAACGTCGTTGGAAATCTTTCATAAAGTCGGCCAACGCGTTCACACCTTCAAGCAGCATCGCATTGTAAATGCTGGCACGCATACCGCCTACGGTTTTATAGCCTTTGAGCAGGCACAAGCCCTGCAACTCGGCCTCCAACACAAAACGGCGGTCCAAGTCTTCGCTTGCGGTTTTGAAGACCACGTTCATTTTGGAGCGTGCATCAGGATGAATATCGTTGATGTAAAAACCGCCGCTGCCATCTATCGTCTCATACAAGGTTTGCGCCTTTATTCGGTTGACCGCTTCAATTTTTTTTACACCGCCCTGCGTTTGTAGCCAGCGGAACACCAAACCCGACATATAAATCGCATAGGTGGACGGCGTGTTGTACATACCGTCGCGGTTGATGTGAGAGCGGTAGTTGAACACATCGGGAATATCGTTCGGACAACGCTCCAGCAAATCCTCGCGGATAATGACCACGGTCGCACCGGCAGGGCCGATATTTTTTTGTGCGCCGGCATAAATCAAGCCGTAATCGGATACATCAAACTCACGCGACAAAATCTCGCTCGACATATCGCATACCAGCGGCGGCAGGCCGTCTGAAAGTTTGGGGACGTTTTGATACTGCAAGCCGTTTACGGTTTCATTAATCGCAAAATGAACAAACGCAGAATTCGGGTTGACATCCCAATCCTCCACCGCAGGCAGGTTTTTATAGGCATATCGCTCGCCGCCATGCGCAGCCAAATAGATTTCGGCATTGCTCAAACGGCTCATCTGTTCATAGGCAATACGGCTCCAGTTGCCTGTTACCACCGCGTCGGCAGTCGCAAAACCGTGCGCCAAATTCATGGCCACCATATTAAATTGCGTGGTCGCACCGCCCTGTAAAAACAGGATTTTATAGTTGGACGGAATATTCAAAAGCTGGCGCAAGTCTTGTTCGGCATGATGCAGAATACTCAAAAACATATCCGAACGGTGACTCATCGCCATCACGGGGAAACCCGTACCGTTGTAGTCGAGCATTTCCTGTTGCGCGGTACGCAATACCGCTTCCGGCAATACGGCAGGACCTGCGGAAAAATTGTAAATCGGGTGTGCGGACATGGCGGCCTTCTTTCTTATTCGGTGGGTATAAAGAAATTGTAGAACCGCCTTGCACATTGTGCAAGCACGAAAAATCAGAAAATCCAAGACCGTCTGAAAACAAAGCAATACCAATTCTTTGTTTTCCAAAATAATTTCAAAACCATCATATCAAAACTTGTCAACAATTTCCTTTTCAGACGGCCTCGACCCTACCCTTTACATTTAAGCAATCACTTCAAAAAATCCACGCCAAATCAACACTTTTCTTTTATCTTGAAAACAGTTATAATAGGCCAATTTTTCAAATCACACGAAAAATGGCCGCGCGGCCATTTTTTTGTTTATGTACTTCTGGAGAAGCATGGATATTCAAAGCATTCTTGATAAAACCCTGCCCGGTTTGGGCTATGAGCTGGTCGATTTCGAACTGACCGCACAAGGCGATTTGCGCGTTTTCATCGATAAAGAAGGCGGCATCACCGTCGAAGACTGCGCCACTGTCAGCAACCATCTGAGCCGCGTGTTTATGGTTGAAGACATCGACTACAAACGTTTGGAAATCTCCAGCCCGGGCCTTGACCGTCCGTTGAAAAAAGCCGCCGACTTCGTGCGCTTTGCCGGCCAGAACGCCAAAATCAAAACACGCCTGCCGATTGATGGTCAGAAAAACTTCATCGGCCGTATTGAATCTTGCGAAAACGACATCGTTACCGTCTCTTTCGACGGCAAAACTGCCCAAATCGAATTGAGCAACATCGACAAAGCCCGTTTACGCCCCGAATTTAAATTTTAAAAACCGATTACTTGGAGATTCTAGAAAATGAGTCGCGAAATGTTACAGCTGGCCGAAGCGCTGGCAAGTGAAAAAAACGTTGAAACGGAAGTCGTATTCAAAGCCCTTGAATTCGCCCTCTCTACTGCTGCCAAGAAAAAAGCCGACCGCGAGTACATGGACGTGCGCGTCGAAATCGACCGTGATACCGGCGAATACCAAACCTTCCGCCGTTGGCTGATTGTTGCCGATGAAGACTACACCTACCCTGATGTAGAAAAAACCATCGAGGAAATCCAAGAAGAAATTCCCGGCACCACCATCCAAATCGGCGAATACTACGAAGAGCAGCTGCCAAACGAAGGCTTCGGCCGCCAAGCCGCGCAAACTGCCAAACAAATTATCCTGCAACGCATCCGCGATGCGGAGCGCGAGCAAAACCTGAACGAGTTCCTCGCTTCTAAAGAAGACATCGTTTCCGGTACGGTAAAACGTGTCGAGCGCCACGGCATCATCGTTGAAGTCGTCGCGGGCAAACTCGATGCCCTGATTCCGCGCGAAGAAATGATTCCGCGCGAAAACTTCCGCAGCGGCGACCGCATCCGCGCCCTCTTCCTGCGTGTGGACGAAATCGGCAATACCGGCCGCAAACAAGTCATTTTGAGCCGTACCAGCGGCGACTTCTTGGCCAAACTCTACGCTAACGAAGTACCTGAAATTGCAGACGGCCTGTTGGAAATCCGCGAAGTAGCACGCGACCCCGGCCAACGCGCCAAAGTTGCCGTTAAAGCCAACGACCAACGCATCGACCCGCAAGGTACTTGTATCGGCGTGCGCGGTTCCCGTGTTAACGCCGTGAGCAACGAATTGTCCGGCGAACGCATCGACATCGTATTGTGGTCTCCTGAGCCTGCCCAATTCGTGATGAATGCGCTGTCTCCTGCCGAAGTAAGCCGCATCGTAATTGACGAAGACAAACACGCTGTTGACGTAATCGTTGATGAAAACCAACTGGCGCTGGCCATCGGCCGCGGCGGTCAAAACGTCCGCCTGGCTTCCATCCTGACCGGCTGGCAGCTGAACATCATGACCATTGAAGAAGCCGACGAGCGCAATGCTGCCGAAGACGCGGTTATCCGCAACCTCTTCACCACCCACTTGAACATCGACGACGAAACCGCCGATATCTTGGTGGAAGAAGGCTTTGCCACATTGGAAGAAGTTGCTTACGTTCCAGCGGCAGAATTGCTCTCGATTGACGGCTTTGACGAAGAAATCGTTGAAACCCTGCGCAATCGCGCACGCGATGCGATCCTGACCATTACCATCGCCGCAGAAGAAAAACTGGGTGAAGTGTCTGAAGACATGCGCAATTTGGACGGCGTAGATTCCGATATGTTGCGCAAACTTGCCGAAGCCGGCGTTACCCAACGCGATGATCTAGCCGAATTGTCTGTTGACGAATTGGTCGAAATTACCGGTGTTGACGAAGAAGAAGCCAAAAAAGTAATTTTGGCTGCACGCGAACACTGGTTTACTGAAGAAAACAACTAAGGGGGTACTGAATGAGTAATACAACCGTAGCGCAATTTGCCGCCGAACTAAACCGCCCCGTCGATGATTTGCTTAAACAATTGAAAGAAGCCGGGGTCAACAAAAACAGCGGCAATGACAGCATAACCACTGACGACAAACAACTGTTGACTGCTTACCTGCAAAAGAAAAACGGCAGCAACAGCGGCACCATCAGCATCCGCCGTAAAAAAACCGAAGTCAGCACAGTTGACGGCGTAAAAGTGGAAACACGCCGCCGCAGCCGTGCCGTTACCATTCCTTCTTCCGAAGAATTGGCAGCGGAAGCCAAAGCCAAAGTAGCAGCGAAAAACCAAAAAGCCGAAGCAGAGAAAGCAGCCGCTCAAGCTACCGAAGAAAAAGCCAAAGCTGAAGCAGAAGCTGCCGCAAAGGCCGAAGCCCGTGCCAAAGCAGAGGCCGAAGCAGCCAGGCTGAAAGCAGCCAAAGCCGCACCAAAAGCGGAAGGTAAACCTGCCGAAGCCAAAAAAGAAGAAGCCAAACCGGTTGAAACCGTAGAAGCTAAGGCCGAAGCTAAAGCAGACAACAAGCCGTCTGAAAAATCCGTTGAAGCTGAAAAACCAGTCGAAGCCAAGAAACCTGCCAAAGCCAAACAAGACAAAGGCGGCAAAGGCAAAGAAGCGAAAAAGGCAGCCAAACCTGCCGCTCCTGCCATACCGCAACCTGTCGTCAGCGTGGAAGAACAGGCTCAACGCGATGAAGAGGCCCGTCGTGCCGCCGCCCTGCGTGCGCATCAAGAAGCCTTGTTGAAAGAAAAACAAGAGCGTCAAGCACGCCGCGAAGCCATAAAACAACAGGTCGAGAAAGACTCAAAACCTACGAAAGAAGCCAAATCAGGCGAACGCAGCAAATCTGCAGAGAAAGCCAAAGCAGCATCCGGCGAAGGCAAATCCGAACACAACGCGCGCGGTAAAAAAGAAGACCGTCGTGACCGTGACGAAGAAAACCAAGGCCGCAACGCCAAAGGCAAAGGCGGCAAAGGCGGCCGTGACCGCAACAATGCACGCAATGGCGACGACGAACGCGTACGCGGCGGCAAAAAAGGCAAAAAACTCAAACTTGAGCCAAACCAACACGCCTTCCAAGCGCCGACCGAACCTGTCGTACACGAAGTTTTGGTGCCTGAAACCATTACCGTTGCCGACTTGGCACACAAAATGGCCGTTAAAGGCGTCGAAGTGGTTAAAGCCCTGATGAAAATGGGCATGATGGTAACCATCAACCAATCTATCGACCAAGACACTGCCCTGATTGTGGTGGAAGAACTCGGCCACATCGGTAAACCTGCCGCCGCCGACGACCCTGAAGCATTCTTGGATGAAGGCGTTGAAGCAGTAGAAGCCGAAGCATTGCCGCGTCCTCCGGTTGTTACCGTGATGGGTCACGTTGACCACGGTAAAACCTCCCTGCTGGACTACATCCGCCGTGCCAAAGTGGTACAAGGCGAAGCGGGCGGCATTACCCAACACATCGGTGCATACCACGTTGAAACCCCACGCGGCGTGATTACCTTCTTGGATACTCCGGGTCACGAAGCATTTACCGCCATGCGTGCGCGCGGTGCGAAAGCAACCGATATCGTGATTCTTGTGGTAGCAGCCGACGACGGCGTAATGCCTCAAACCATCGAGGCGATTGCCCACGCTAAAGCCGCGGGCGTGCCTATGGTGGTAGCGGTAAACAAAATCGATAAAGAGGCGGCCAATCCCGAGCGTATCCGCCAAGAGCTGACTGCGCATGAAGTCGTGCCTGACGAATGGGGCGGCGATGTACAGTTCATCGACGTTTCCGCCAAAAAAGGCCTCAATATCGACGCATTGCTCGAAGCCGTATTGCTCGAAGCCGAAGTTTTGGAACTGACTGCCCCAGTCGATGCACCTGCCAAAGGTATCATCGTTGAAGCCCGTTTGGACAAAGGCCGCGGCGCAGTTGCCACATTGCTGGTTCAAAGCGGTACGCTGAAAAAAGGCGATATGCTGCTGGCCGGTACTGCATTCGGTAAAATCCGTGCGATGGTTGACGAAAACGGCAAAGCCATCAATGAAGCCGGCCCATCTATCCCTGTCGAAATCCTCGGCTTGTCCGACGTACCGAACGCAGGCGAAGATGCAATGGTATTGGCCGACGAGAAAAAAGCGCGCGAAATCGCCCTCTTCCGTCAAGGCAAATACCGCGACGTGCGCTTGGCCAAACAACAGGCCGCAAAACTGGAAAACATGTTCAACAATATGGGCGAAAACCAAGCCCAATCCTTGTCCGTCATTATCAAAGCAGACGTACAAGGTTCTTACGAAGCTTTGGCGGGCAGCCTGAAAAAACTGTCCACCGACGAAGTGAAAGTGAACGTGTTGCACAGCGGCGTTGGCGGCATTACCGAATCTGATGTTAACTTGGCCATCGCTTCCGGCGCATTCATCATCGGCTTTAACGTCCGTGCAGATGCTTCCGCACGCAAACTGGCTGAGAATGAAAACGTGGAAATCCGTTACTACAACATCATTTACGATGCCATCGACGACGTGAAAGCCGCCATGAGCGGTATGCTCTCTCCGGAAGAGAAAGAGCAAATCACCGGTACGGTCGAAATCCGTCAGGTTATCTCCATTTCCAAAGTCGGCAACATTGCAGGCTGTATGGTTACCGACGGTGTGGTCAAACGCGATTCCCATGTCCGCCTCATCCGCAACAACGTGGTTATCCATACCGGCGAGCTGTCTTCTTTGAAACGCTACAAAGATGACGTCAAAGAAGTCCGCATGGGCTTCGAATGTGGTCTGATGCTCAAAGGCTACAACGAGATTATGGAAGGCGACCAACTCGAATGTTTCGACATCGTCGAAGTTGCTCGTACTCTGTAATCAGACAGGCCGTCTGAAAAATCAGAAGCAGGTTTTGCAATGCGAAATCTGCTTCTTTTTTCAGACGGCCTTTTTACAACCATTCATAGTTTGAAACTATGAAAATTGATGTGTGGTATATAAGAAACAAAACAGCCGCACAAGGCAAAGCCATTTGGCAAAGGAATAGACGGCAGACAAAGTCTGATAAAGCTCTCTATATATTGTCATATCTTAACGTTTCTGTTGTTTTTATCAAATTTCGGCACTAGTATATACAGCCTAAACACAATACAAATTAAGCAATACCGGCCATATGCCGGATACGTTTACTTCCTTGTTACTCTCATCAATATCTAAAGAAAATATCATGACAATCAAAAAAGCAATGCGCAATTTGAATTACGACATTTAGAGCAATTACAGCCATCCTCCCTTGTACAAGCAACAACAGGCACGTCGAGAGATGACGTTTATTATGTAACCTGCAGCGATGATAAAATCATTGAAAACCCAAATGGCAGAGATGATACGGTTTACAGTTGAAAACCGGCGATGATTGGGTCTTAACCATCAAAGATACAGGCGACACCCTGACCATCCATGACATTATCAACAATAATGTCGACAGCTTTGTATTCGGAAACGGTAAGAGCTACACCGCCGACGAAATCAGCAAAGCACTGATTACAGAAAATACACAAAACAACGGTATCCTGTAAAACTCAAAGGCCGTCTGAAACCTTAATTCAGACGGCCTTAGTCCTTTGCTGATTTATTTATCGTTCTGCTATATAATTATTCTCATTCGAATTCACAAGAAAGAATAAAAATGGATGCCTTAAATCTCCTCACCACGCGTCGCTCTTCCAAAAAACTGACTGCTCCTGCACCCAATGCCGAGCAACTGGAACAAATGCTGCAAGCGGCAACACAAGTTCCTGATCACGGCAATATGCGCCCTTATCGCTTTACTGTGATTCAAAGCGAGGCCGGCTTACAACGTTTCCGCGAGCTGTTGAGCAATACCGTTACCGAACTCAACTTCGGCGATGATGCCATGAAAAAAGCCGAACGCGTCGGCAACATGGCGCCTATGATTATCGGCGTTACATTTACGCCAAACCGTGAAGTGGCAAAACCCAAACCCGAATGGGAGCAAATGCTGACTGCCGGCTGCGCCGCCTATGCTTTACAACTGGCTGCTTCTGCTCAAGGCTTCGACAACGTTTGGATTACGGGCATGTGGGTCAACAGCCCATTGTTGCGCGAAGCATTTGAGTGTGCCGACAAAGACAAAATCATCGGCCTGATGATGATTGGTTCGCCGACCGAAGAAGGCGGCGGTCCGAAAAATACCAATTTGGAATGTTTTACAACTTATTGGTAAAGCCTGAAAACACTCAGGCCGTCTGAAAACCTAATCTAATGGTTGTTTAGACGGCCTTTTTATATCTATTATCGAAGCATTAAGCCGGATACATAAACGCTTCAATTTCTTCCAAAGAAATATCCGCCGTCGCGCCATGGCGTGAAGCCACCAACGCACCCAACGCACAAGCAAAAGCGATGGCTTCTTGAGGAGGCGCATTGTTCAGCAGTTTGTAGGTCAAACCGCCAAGAAAGCTGTCGCCGGAGCCGACAGTATCCACCACTTTGACGCGGAAACCGCAATGACGGTATAACTCGCCGTCCTTATACAAAACCGCGCCATGACTACCCAAAGTCACACACAAGATTTTGACCCCTGTCAGCTTAACAAGGTAGCTGATATTTTGTTCGATACTGTGATAAGGAGAGCCGTAAGCCGCAGCCAATTCATACAACTCATCATCATTGAGTTTGACCATATCGGACTGTTTAATGGTCTCCAACAAGCGGGCAATATCGTAATGGGGCTTGCGCAGATTAACGTCAAAAATTTTGAATTTGGCTTCTTTCAGCAAAACTGCCAAGCTTTTACGCGAAACTTCATCACGGGTTGCCAAGCTGCCAAAAACGAACGCATCGGATTCTGCCACACGTTTGATTGCCGCATCATCAACCGCAATCCTGTCCCACGCGCAAGGATAGACAATCTCATAAGACGCACTGCCACACTTATCCAAATGTACTTTCACCAAGCTGGTCGCACATTCATGACAAACCTGCAAATAATCAGTGTTGACGTTTTTGCTTTGAATCTGGCGTAGCAATTCTTCGCCATCGGCATCATCGCCACGACGGCTGATGATGGCAGTATCGATACCCAAAGACTGCAAACGAACGGTAACATTCAGGGGTGCACCACCCAATACCTTTCCGTTTGGAAAATCGTCCCACAGCACTTCGCCGAAACTGGTTACTTTCATTCTTGGCCTTCCTTTTTTGAGGTTGATTGGCAGGGTCTGCACGCCCAACAGATTTTTTGCAAATCATGTACTTGTAGTAAAACTCCAGCATCGGGGGCAAAAGTATTATGTTTTAAAATATTGGGACTGACAAGCAATTAAGGGCATATCAGACAATAAACTTGATTCATCACAAAATTATATTGTTCCTATTTTTTTCTTTTTCTTTCACATTTATCCCTTTCTATTTCATTAAAACAAAATATTCTGAAATTTAAATACAAAAGGCCGTCTGAAAACTGATTCAAACAATTTTCAGACGGCCTTTATCGAATTATTGCAGTGTTTAGACTACAACTTCTTCTTTTTTCTTCACTTCTTTGGCAATGTTCTCACGGCTCAAGCCAAACATCAGCAAGAGCGGGCTGGCAACCAATACGGAAGAGTAAATACCGAACACGATACCGATGGTCAGCGCCATAGAGAAACCGTGCAAGGCTGCACCGCCGAACACCAGCATAGAAACAACCATTGCCTCGGTCGAACCGTGGGTAATGATGGTACGGCTCATGGTTGCAGTAATCGCGTTGTCGATAACTTCCGGCACAGTGTGGCCGCGCATATGCGGCTTACGGAAGTTTTCACGAATACGGTCAAACACAACCACAGATTCGTTCACAGAATAACCCAAAACTGCCAAGATACCTGCCAAAACAGTCAGAGAGAACTCCCATTGGAAGAAGGCGAAACAGCCGAGAATAATCACGATATCATGCATATTCGCAATAATTGCGGACACTGCAAAACGCCACTCAAAACGCATGGACAAGTAAATAATAATACCTGCCACTACGAAGCCCAATGCCATCAAACCATTGGTAACCAATTCTTCACCAACCTGAGGGCCGATAAATTCAACTTGGCGCAAGGTAACGTCAGGATTGTCTTTTTTCAGCAAATCCATCACTTGGTTGGACAGCTGGGCAGACGTTACACCTTCTTTGTTCGGCAGGCGAATCATGATGTGTTTGTTCGTACCCAATGCCTGAACCTGTACATCACCCATTTTCAGCGTATCGAGGCGTTCGCGCGTTTTATTCACATCCACACCCTGCTGATATTGAACTTCCATCACCGTACCGCCGGTAAATTCGACGGAGAAATTCAGGCCTTTGGTTACCAAAAAGAACACGGCGGCGATAAACGTAACCAACGAAATAAAGGTCGTCAGTTTGCCATAGCTCATAAACGGAATATCGCGTTTGATTTTAAATAATTCCATGTTTTACTCCTTGCCTTCTGCCATTTCAGCTTTCGGCTTCCATACCGCACCAATGGAAATATTCCGCAATTTGCGACGGCGGCCGTACCACAGGTTGACCAAAGCACGGAACACGACCACAGATGAATACATCGAGGTCAGAATACCGATACAGTGTACAACGGCAAAACCGCGTACAGGACCGGAACCGAACACCAACAAAGCAATACCGGCAATCAGAGAGGTCAAGTTAGAGTCGACAATGGTTGCCCAAGCATGTTGGAAACCCAGATTGATTGCCTGCTGAGGTGGCATACCTCCGCGCAATTCTTCACGGATACGCTCGTTAATCAATACGTTGGAGTCAATCGCCATACCCAATGTCAATGCCAACGCGGCAATACCCGGCAAGGTCAGCGTTGCCTGCATGGCAGACAAAATGCCCACCAAAAATAAGATATTGGTACTCAAAGCGATGGTAGAGAAGAAACCCATCAGGCGGTAGTAAACCACCATAAATGCAGCAACGGCGGCAAAGCCCCACAAGGTGGAATTGAAGCCTTTTTCAATGTTTTCTTTACCCAAAGACGGGCCGATGGTACGTTCTTCGACAATCTGCATAGGCGCAGCCAGCGAGCCGGCACGCAGCAACAATGAAGTATCGTTGGCTTCGGCAGTTGTCATGCTACCGGAAATCTCCACACGGCCACCGGTAATGGCGGAGCGGATGACAGGCGCAGTCACAACTTCGGATTTACCTTGGTCGATCAACACCATAGCCATACGTTTACCCACATTGGCCGAAGTCAATTCGCCAAAAATGCTGCCACCTGCGCTGTCCAAGCTCAGGCTCACAGCAGGAGCGCCCATTTGGTCAAAGCTAGGTTGCGCGTCGTTGATGTTGTCGCCGGTCAGTTCAACTTGTTTGTTGACCAAAATAGTTTCCGGATGATCGCCACCGCTTGACAGTAACTCATAACCAGTCGGTACATTACCGTTTAAGGCTTCTTGCAGTTTAATCGGATCGTCTTCCACCATGCGCACTTCCAAAGTCGCGGTACGACCGATAATGTCTTTTGCTTTGGCAGTATCTTGTACACCCGGCAGCTGTACAACAATGCGGTCAAGACCGGATTGCTGGATAACCGGTTCTGCCACACCCAATTCGTTCACACGGTTGTGCAAAGTGTTGATGTTTTGTTTTACCGCATCAGAGCGTACTTTATTGATCGCCTCTTCAGACAGAGTCAGCAGGATATTGTTGCCGTCTGCAAGTAAAGTGGCTTCAGGGAACATTTTTTGCAACTGAGGCAAAGCCTTTTGTACATCGGCGGCATCTTGCAGAGGCACGGTCAGACCGTTTTCAGTCTGATGTACCGTACCGGTACGGATTTTTTCGCGGCGCAATTCGCGGCGGATGTCGCCGGCGTAACGTTCAAACGTTTTCTGCATCGCGGCTTTCATGTCCACCTGCATGGTGAAATGCACACCACCGCGCAAGTCCAGACCCAAGAACATCGGATTGGCTTTAATTTTCGCCATCCACTCAGGGCTGTCCGCCAAAAGGTTGAGCGCGGTAATATAGCCTTCGCCCAAAGTGTTTTCGATGACATCACGCGCTTTCAGTTGCGTTTCAGTATCTTTAAAACGCACTTTCAGCGAGTTATCGACAATGAACATACCGTCCGTCTGAATACCTGCGCTTTGCAACGCAGAAGACACTTTAGACTGAGTTTGATCATTGATAACGATGGCTTGTCGGTTGGTCGATACCTGTACGGCAGGCGTTTCACCGAAAAGGTTGGGCAGCGAGTAAACAGCCGCAACCACAATCGTGAACGCAATCAGCAGGTATTTCCATAAAGGATAACGGTTCATGGTAAACCTTTGCTTTATTTATAAAGGCAAACAGCCGCACTCGGAAAATGAGGCGGCTTTTCGCAAAAAAACGGATTATTCGGCTTTCGCGGCAATCGCGTTGCGTTCAACTTCTACTTCGATTCTCGCACCTTGGCCGATGTCGACAGTGTAGAATTGCTCGCCGACTTTAGTCACGCGGCCTTTGAAACCTGCAGCCAAAACGACTTTATCGCCTACTTTCAAAGCAGCCAGCATCGCTTGGTGTGCTTTGAATTTCTTTTGTTGAGGACGCATAATCAGGAAGTAAAACACCACCATAATCAGCAGTAAGGGGGCAAATTGAGCCACAGCTTGATTCATAATATATCCGTTCTTTTGAGTTTTAAGATAAAGTAAAAAACTGCATACAGCCCAAAACGCAGTTGGTCGGACTGTAAAATTGAGCTATTCTAAAGGCCGTCTGAAAAATTTCCAAGCATTTCCGTATTTATTAACCATATTTAGCAGTCCGTGCGACTCGTTCTAGACACACCTTCCATGCTTAAAAAAATCATTTGGCGCGTGCGTACCCTGCTGCGTCGACTACTCGGCAAAAATGCCCGCACCGTATGGATTTCCCATCCGATATTTCTGCAGCACCAACCGGGCACCAACCACCCCGACAAGCCCGAACGCATCAGCGCCATTCAAGCCGCCTTAAAAAAGGAAGGCATTTGGCGTCATCTGCAAACCGCTGAAGCACCCGAAATCAAAGATGCGCAACTGGCATTGGTCCACTCGCGCAATTATCTACACGAATTGGAGGCCGCACAGCCGCTTCCCGGCAAAATCCACCGCATCGATGACGATACGGTCATCTGCCACGACTCCCTCAAAGCCGCCCGTTTTGCGGCCGGAGCCGTTGTCAAGGCAGTCGATATGGTGATGAACAAAAAGGCATGGCATGCTTTTTGCGCCATCCGCCCACCCGGCCACCATGCCCACAGCAACAGCGCCAACGGATTCTGCCTCGTCAACAACACCGCCGCAGGCGTGATGCACGCCATTGCCCAATACCGCCTGCAACGCATCGCCGTCATTGATTTCGACGCCCATTTCGGCGACGGTACGGCGGAGATTCTCCGAGACGATCCGCGCGTGATGTTTTTCAACCTGTTTGAAACCGACATCTTCCCCTTCCCAGAGGCGGAACAATACGCCGGCAGTAAAAATATGCTGCATACACCCCTCAAACCGGGCACAGGCAGCCGTATCTTCCGCACGACCATCCGCGAACAATGGCTGCCCAAGCTCACGGCTTTCCGTCCCGAGTTGGTATTGCTTTCAGCCGGTTTTGACGGACACAAACAAGACGAAACAGGCCGTCTGAACCTGCATGAAGCCGATTTTGCCTGGCTGACGCACAAAATCGTCCAAGCAACGGCAAGCTGTCAGGGACGTGTCGTTTCCATACTGGAAGGCGGATATACCTTGGAATCCCTGTCCAAATCCGCCGCCGCCCACATCCGCGTATTGGCAGGCTTGAGCAAGGCAGATTACGTCATCGCCTACCAAAAGCATTTGAAGCGCGGCAAAAGTAACAATCCTACGCAATAACGCATTTAAACTATCGACCCAGGCCGTCTGAAAACACATCATCCGTTTCAGACGGCCGGCCTTTTTTTCATTTACACACGTTAATTTGAGCAAAGACAAACCATTTCCATATTATCAGTAGTAAAATAACAAAAATAAAACGGACAAATAAAAATAGTTCACACACCTCACTGCTACCCTTTCCCCCAATTGACCGTCTTTTCAGACGGCCTCCATTTAAAAAAAGGAGCGTTACAATGAAAGCAGCACGTTTTTACGATAAAGGCGACATCCGCATCGAAGACATCCCCGAACCGACCGTCGCCCCCGGCACCGTCGGCATCAACGTCGCCTGGTGCGGCATCTGCGGTACCGACCTGCACGAATTTATGGAAGGCCCAATTTTCATTCCACCTTGCGGCCACCCACACCCAATCTCCGGCGAGTCTGCGCCAGTCACCATGGGTCACGAGTTCTCCGGCGTGGTTTATGCCGTAGGCGAAGGCGTGGACGATATCAAAGTCGGCCAACACGTCGTGGTCGAACCCTACATCATCCGCGACGACGTACCGACCGGCGAAGGCAGCAACTACCACCTCTCCAAAGACATGAACTTCATCGGCTTGGGCGGCTGCGGTGGCGGCTTGTCTGAAAAAATCGCCGTCAAACGCCGTTGGGTACACCCTATTTCCGACAAAATCCCATTGGACCAAGCCGCTTTGATTGAGCCTCTGTCCGTCGGCCACCACGCTTATGTCCGCAGCGGCGCGAAAGCAGGCGACGTCGCATTGGTCGGCGGCGCAGGCCCGATCGGTTTGCTGCTTGCCGCCGTGTTGAAAGCCAAAGGCATCAAAGTCATCATCACCGAATTGAGCAAAGCGCGCAAAGACAAAGCCCGCGAATCCGGCGTTGCCGACTACATCCTCGACCCGTCCGAAGTCGATGTCGTCGAAGAAGTGAAAAAACTGACCAACGGCGAAGGCGTAGACGTCGCATTCGAATGTACCAGCGTGAACAAAGTTCTGGATACTTTGGTTGAAGCGTGCAAGCCCACGGCCAATTTGGTTATCGTTTCCATTTGGAGCCACCCCGCCACCATCAACGTTCACAGCGTCGTGATGAAAGAGCTGGACGTGCGCGGCACCATTGCCTACTGCAACGACCACGCCGAAACCATCAAATTGGTTGAAGAAGGCAAAATCAACCTTGAGCCTTTCATCACCCAGCGCATCAAACTGGACGAATTGATTTCCGAAGGCTTCGAGCGCTTGATCCACAACAATGAATCCGCAGTAAAAATCATTGTTAACCCTAATCTTTAATCCTAAGGTTTAAAGAATAAACAGGCCGTCTGAAACTTTTCAGACGGCCTGTTTACTTGATAAATTCCCGAATGGCCCAATTCTATGCCAACCATTCACTTATCAAGAGCAAAATCTCATGAATCCAAAATACGCCCCACTCTTTCAAACATACACCCTCAATAGCGGCGTAACCATCAAAAACCGCCTTGTCGTCGCCCCCATGACCCATTTCGGCTCACAAGCCGACGGTTTAATCAGCAACCAAGAGCGTACCTTCCTCAGCAACCGCGCAGGCGATATGGGCATGTTTATCACTGCCGCCACTTTGGTTCAAAAAGACGGCAAAGCCTTTCACGGCCAACCTGAAGCCACAGGCGAACACTGCCTCGACAGCCTGAAAGAAACCGCACAAATCCTGCAACAGCAAGGCGCAAAAGCAATTTTACAAATTCATCACGGCGGTTCCAAAGCCATGGATGACCTTTTGGACGGTCTCGATAAAATCAGCGCTTCCGCCAGCGAAGCCGAACACGCACGCGAAGCGACCGCAAAAGAAGTCGAAGCACTCATCGCCTCTTATGCGCAAGCCGCCGATTTGGCGCTTCGTGCCGGTTTTGACGGCGTGGAAATCCATGGTGCCAACACCTATCTGATCCAACAGTTTTACTCTGCCCAAAGCAACCGCCGCAACGACCAATGGGGCGGCAGCTTGGAAAACAGAATGCGCTTCCCTCTGGCCGTTATCGATGCCGTGATTGCCGTCCGTGAAAAACACCAGCGCGACGACTTCATTATCGGCTACCGCTTCTCCCCCGAAGAGCCGGGCGATGACGGCTTGACCATGACCGAAACCGGCGCACTGATTGACGCATTGGTACAAAAACCGCTGCAATATCTGCACGTTTCCTTGTGGGAATTTGATAAAAAAATCCGTCGCGGCGGCGATACTGCCCAAACCCGTATGCAGTTCATCCACGAACGCATCAACGGCAAACTGCCGCTTATCGGCGTGGGCAACCTGTTTACCGCCGACCAAATTTTGGCCGCCTATGAAACCGGCTGGGCAGAATTTATCGCATTGGGCAAAACCGTGATGATTAATCCGCACATTGCCACGCAAATCCGTGAAGGCCGCGAAGATGAAATCGAAACGCAACTCGACCCGACGCGTGCCGACCATTACGGCTTACCCGACACCTTGTGGGGATTTGCCTCCAGCGGTACGCAATCATGGCTGCCGCCGGTAAAAGGCGCAGAATGGAAACCGATGGATATTTAATCATCGATTCATAACCAAAGGCCGTCTGAAACTTTTCAGACGGCCTTTGTTTTGGCGCAAACATTGAATTATCAAGCATTTTTTTGTACAATTCCGCATCTTTCAATCTATTGCAGGGCGTGTTGCACACGCCCTTATTTTAGCCTGTTTTCCAACACCCATATCCTTCAGGCCGTCTGAAAAAGCGGCCTGAAACTTTTTGCAAAGAAAACCATGTCCCAAGAAATCCTCGACCAAGTGCGCCGCCGCCGCACGTTTGCCATCATCTCCCACCCTGACGCGGGTAAAACCACGCTGACCGAAAAACTGCTGCTGTTTTCAGGCGCGATTCAGAGCGCGGGTACGGTAAAAGGCAAGAAAACCGGTAAATTCGCCACCTCCGACTGGATGGACATCGAGAAGCAGCGCGGCATTTCCGTGGCCTCGTCCGTAATGCAGTTCGACTACAAAGACCACACCGTCAACCTCTTGGACACGCCGGGACACCAAGACTTCTCCGAAGACACCTACCGCGTTTTAACTGCCGTTGACAGCGCGTTGATGGTCATCGACGCGGCAAAAGGCGTGGAAGCGCAAACCATCAAACTCTTGAACGTCTGCCGCCTGCGCAATACGCCGATTGTTACCTTCATGAACAAATACGACCGCGAAGTACGCGATTCTTTGGAATTGCTGGACGAAGTGGAAAATATTTTAAAAATCCGCTGCGCGCCCGTTACTTGGCCGATCGGCATGGGCAAAAACTTCAAGGGCGTGTACCACATCCTGAACGACGAAATCTATCTCTTTGAAGCCGGCGGCGAACGACTGCCGCACGAATTCGACATCATCAAAGGCATCGACAATCCTGAATTAGAACAACGCTTTCCGTTGGAAATCCAGCAGCTGCGTGACGAAATCGAATTGGTGCAGGCGGCTTCCAACGAGTTCAATCTCGACGAATTTCTCGCCGGCGAGCTCACGCCCGTATTCTTCGGCTCGGCGATTAACAACTTCGGTATTCAGGAAATCCTCAATTCATTGATCGACTGGGCTCCCGCGCCGAAACCGCGCGACGCGACCGTACGCATGGTCGAGCCGGATGAGCCGAAATTTTCCGGATTTATCTTTAAAATCCAAGCCAATATGGACCCGAAACACCGCGACCGTATCGCCTTCTTGCGCGTCTGTTCCGGCAAATTCGAGCGCGGCATGAAGATGAAACACCTGCGCATCAACCGCGAAATCGCCGCCTCCAGCGTGGTCACGTTCATGTCGCACGACCGCGAGCTGGTGGAAGAAGCCTACGCGGGCGACATCATCGGCATCCCGAACCACGGCAACATCCAAATCGGCGACAGCTTTTCTGAAGGCGAACAACTGGCGTTCACCGGCATCCCCTTCTTCGCGCCCGAACTGTTCCGCAGCGTCCGCATCAAAAACCCGCTGAAAATCAAGCAACTGCAAAAAGGTTTGCAACAGCTCGGCGAGGAAGGCGCGGTGCAGGTGTTCAAACCCATGAGCGGCGCGGATTTGATTTTGGGTGCGGTCGGCGTGTTGCAGTTTGAAGTCGTTACCTCGCGGCTGGCCAACGAATACGGCGTAGAAGCCGTGTTCGACAGCGCATCCATCTGGTCGGCACGCTGGGTATCGTGCGAAGACAAGAAAAAACTGGCGGAATTTGAAAAAGCCAATGCAGGCAATCTCGCCATCGACGCAGGCGGCAACCTCGCCTACCTCGCGCCTAACCGCGTCAACCTGAATCTGACACAAGAACGCTGGCCGGATATTGTGTTCCACGAAACGCGCGAACATTCGGTTAAACTGTAAAACGCAAAGGCCGTCTGAAACTTTCAGACGGCCTT
>NZ_KV821626.1:36649-54929 GCF_001815685.1 Neisseria sp. HMSC056A03 | reverse complement strand
GGCCGTCTGAAACTTTCAGACGGCCTTTTTTTCATTCGATATCAACCCAACAAATCCCAAGCAAACTTTCCAATGGTCAGACACAGCAGCAACATAAATCCGTAACGCAGCAGCTTGGTTCCGCCGCGCATTGCCAAGCGCGCGCCGACCATGCCGCCACACAAATTCGCCACTGCCAACGGTATCGCCCATGCCCACACAACATGGCCTTGCGGGATAAAAAACGTCAGCGCGGCAAGATTGGTGGTCGAATTGATGACCTTTGCCGAGGCGTTGGCCGCTAAAAAATCATAGCCGTAAAAGCGAACGAACACAAAAGCCAGCAGGCTGCCTGTTCCCGGCCCGAACACACCGTCGTAAAACCCGATTAACGCGCCGAAAAATAAGCCCCATAAGGTTTCGCGGCGCGTCAGCTTTTCAGTGCGCACCGTCTGCCCCAAGTCTTTTTTCAAAAAAGTGTACAGACACATGGCAATCATGATGACCAACATTGCCGGTTTCATATATTGCACGGGGAAATACACCACCGTTTTCGCGCCCAAATATGAAGCGGCAAATGCTAAAGCCGCGGCAGGCAGCAGCATTTTCCACGGCACGGGAATTCGGCGCAGATATTGCCCCGTCGCAGTCAAAGTGCCGCAGCAGGAAGCAAATTTATTGACACCCATCACCGAGGCCACAGGCGTAGCGTTTGGCAATAGGTTGAACAATCCGGGAATCTGCAACAGCCCACCGCCGCCAACCGCCGCATCCATCAGCCCGGCGGCAAAGCCGACCAATACCAGATAATAAAAAAACGAATCTGCAAGCATCATATCCATCTCTAAAAAGCAAAGCGATTTTGCGCGTGTTTGCCTGTTCTGACAACCTACAAGGCCGTCTGAAAAACAAGAAACCATATTCTGTTTTCAGACGGCCTTTTGTTATTTGGCAATATTTACCGGCTTATTGCTTGCGCTTGTCCCACCAGGCAAACAAATTGCCCAAAACCGTTCCCGATACAGAGTGCCAAACGCAGGCAACGGCGGCGGCAACGGCAGACTCGGCATTACCGGGGAAGAATTTAGCGCTCAAACCGGTGGCAAGTCCGGCATTTTGTACGCCGACTTCGATGGCAAGGGTGCGTTTTTTGGCGGTATTCATGCCGGTCAGCGCGCCGCTGTAATAGCCGAGGATGTAGCCGCCGATGTTGTGGGCAGCAATGGCAAGTACCATCACGAAGGCGGATTCGGCGAAACGGTGGCCGTGAACGGCTGCGACACCGCCGACGATGCAGGCAAACGCAACAACGGCAACAGCAGGCATAATCGCGCGCACGTCTTCAAACCAATGTTTTTTATGCAGCAAGATATTGGCAACAGAGCCGATAACGACAGGCAACAGGGTAACGATCAGCATAAATTTGAACATACCCCAGCCGTCCATTTCGACGGTTTGTCCGACCAAATAAGTCATCCACAGCGGCGTCATCACAGGCGCGAGGACGGTGGAAACCGTGGTCATGCCGACTGAAAAGGCGACATCGCCTTTAGCCAAAAAACTCATGATATTGGACGAAACGCCGCCCGGACAAGTACCGACCAAAACCAAACCCAGCGTCAATCCAGGCGAAAGGTCAAAGGCCTTGGCAATACCGATGGCGAGCAGCGGCATGATGGTGTATTGAGCGATTGCGCCGATGAAAATATCGAGCGGACGTTGCGCCAAAATTTGATAATCTTCTTTGCCCAAAGTCATACCCATACCCAGCATGATGATGCCGAGTACGACGACTTGCGTATCGCCTTTTACCCACGAAAAAGTGGCAGGTTCGATAAAGGCGATGATAGAAGCAAGGACGATGATCAGGGCGGTGAAGCGGGTCATTTGCCGACTGATGGCGGTCATAAAGTTCATTATTTTTCTCCTGTGTATGTTTTTATCATGACAATAATTACCATAATTTAACACATGTTAACTCTTGTGCGCAATTACAGTAGCGTAACAGGAAACCTACCATCCAATAATGTTTAAAAACAAACCACACCGATTCCACCCAATATCAACACAAAGGCCGTCTGAAACTTTTCAGACGGCCTTATCCTATCCGTTCATCATCGATTTATTCGATATTTTGAACCTGTTCGCGCATTTGCTCGATCAAGACTTTCAGTTCAACCGACGCTTGCGTACATTCAGCGGCGATGGCTTTACTGCCCAAGGTATTGGCCTCACGGTTCAACTCTTGCATCAGGAAATCCAAACGTTTGCCTGCGCTGCCCTTGCCTTCGGTAACGATACGGCGCACTTCGGCGATATGAGTGCGCAAACGGCTGAATTCTTCATCCACATCGGATTTTTGAATAAACAAAGCAAATTCCTGTTGCAAGCGGTCGTTATCGATGTTGCCGACGGCTTCTGCCAAACGGGCTTTGACTTTGTCCATATGCGCTTGCAGCAGGCTTGGGAACAGCTCGTTCAAAGCATCCACAATCTCTTCCATACCGTCCAGACGTTGCAATAAATGTTCGCCCAGCTTTTTGCCTTCACGTTTGCGGGCGGCAGTAAACTCTTTCAACGCGCCGGTCAATAAATCTTTGACACCTTTCGCCAAAGCCTCGGAGTCTTCGCCCTGACCTGCCAAAACGCCGGGAAAACGCAAAACGTCGGCTACGCTCAGCTTGCCGAAATTGTGTTCCTTGCGCCATTCTTTGTTCAAATGCGCCAGTTGTGCGACTAAATCCTGATTGACTTCCAAAGTCTGACCGCCCGAAGCCGCATCTTGCAGCTGAACACGGCATTCCAATTTACCGCGCGCCACGGCCGCGGCAATCTGCTCGCGCAACGCGCCTTCCAAATAGCGCAACTCTTCCGGCATACGGAATTGGACATCCAAATAACGATGGTTGACCGCACGGATTTCCAAATTAATCCGCTTGCCGCCGCATTCGCCTGCGGCATTGGCAAAGCCGGTCATGCTGTGGATTTGAATAGTTCGTCTTGTAGCCATGGTTTTACTCCGTTTCCAAATACGAGTGAAAGTATGGACACTATAACACACCCGACCGACGATTTTCAGACGGCCTTTGATGCCAAATTCCTCTATAATTCAAAGCAACCTGTTTTTTATTCTCCCCAAAGGACCATCATGAGCAACTACACCCGCACCGGCCGCGCCGCCGACAGCCTGCGCAACATCAAAATCACCCCCAATTTCCTGCCACACGCCGACGGCTCCTGCCTTATCGAGTGCGGCAACACCAAAGTGATTTGCACTGCCTCCATCGACGAAAACGTTCCTCCTTTTCTACGCGGTAAAGAACAAGGCTGGGTAACGGCTGAATACGGCATGTTGCCGGCCTCCACCGCCTCCCGTATGCGCCGTGAAGCCGCCGCAGGCAAACAGTCCGGCCGCACACAAGAAATCCAACGCCTAATCGGCCGCTCGCTGCGCGCCGTCGTCGACCTGGAAAAACTCAGCGAACGCCAAATCCTAATTGACTGCGACGTTATCCAAGCCGACGGCGGCACGCGTACCGCTTCCATTACCGGCGCCTACGTTGCCCTGCAAATCGCCGTAGACAAACTCCTTTCAGACGGCCTTATCAGCGAAAACCCCATCCGAGAAGCCGTTGCCGCCGTTTCTGCCGGCGTGGTGGGCGGTGTACCGCTTTTGGACTTGGACTATCCCGAAGATTCAGGCTGCGACAGCGACGTTAACATCATCATGACCGCATCCGGCAAAATCATCGAAATCCAAGGTACGGCCGAAGGCGCACCGTTTAGCATCGAAGAATTGGGCAAACTCATTGCCCTCGCGCATAAAGGCATTGCCGAATTGGTTCAACACCAGCAGGCAGCCCTTTTAGCCCGATAATCAGCAAGGCCGTCTGAAAACTTTCAGACGGCCTTTTTCAACAAAATCCTTTTATGCGCATTTACTCAAAAAAGCGCGTTCTATCCTTGAATTCCATGTAAAAAATAGTAATAATAACCCTTTTTCCAGCAAACCAAGCTGCCCGACAACCCCCACAAGAAAGCACGAAACATGGCGTTAATCGTACATAAATACGGCGGCACATCAGTAGGCTCGCCCGAACGCATCAAAAACGTAGCCAAACGTGTCGCCAAAGCCCGCGCCGAAGGACACGACATCGTAGTCGTCGTATCCGCCATGAGCGGTGAAACCAACCGACTGGTCGCACTGGCGCACGAAATGCAAGAGCATCCCGATCCGCGTGAGCTGGACGTCGTTCTCGCTACCGGCGAACAAGTGACCATCGGCCTGCTGGCCATGGCCCTGAAAGACATCGGCGTTGACGCCAAGAGCTACACCGGCTGGCAAGTCGCCCTCCAAACCGACACTTCCCACACCAAAGCCCGCATCGAAAACATCGACGACGAAAAAATGCGTGCCGATTTGGCCGCCGGAAAAGTCGTTATCGTAGCCGGTTTCCAAGGCATCAGCAGCGAAGGTAATATCTCAACCCTCGGCCGCGGCGGTTCGGACACCTCCGCCGTTGCCATCGCCGCAGCCCTCAAAGCCGACGAATGCCAAATTTACACCGACGTGGACGGCGTTTACACCACCGACCCGCGCGTCGTACCCGAAGCGCGCCGCATGGACACGGTTACATTTGAAGAAATGATCGAATTGGCAAGCCTCGGCTCGAAAGTCTTGCAAATCCGTTCCGTAGAATTCGCCGGAAAATACAAAGTGCGCCTGCGCGTACTGAGCAGCCTGCAAGACGGCGGCAACGGCACCTTAATTACCTTTGAAGAGGACGAAAACATGGAAAGAGCAGCCGTAACCGGTATCGCATTCGATAAAAACCAAGCACGCATCAACGTACGCGGCGTACCTGACAAACCCGGCGTTGCCTACCAAATCCTCGGCGCAGTGGCCGATGCCAACATCGAAGTCGACATGATCATCCAAAATGTCGGCAGCGAAGGCACAACCGACTTCTCCTTCACCGTTCCACGCGGCGACTACAAACAAACCATCGAACTGCTGCAACAACGCCAAGACAGCATCGGTGCCGCCTACATCGACGGCGACGACACCGTATGCAAAGTCTCCGCTGTCGGCTTGGGCATGCGTTCACACGTCGGCGTAGCAGCCAAAATCTTCCGCACCCTCGCAGAAGAAGGCATCAACATCCAAATGATTTCAACTTCCGAAATCAAAGTATCCGTCCTGATTGACGAAAAATACATGGAACTGGCTACCCGCGTTCTGCATAAAGCATTCGACTTAGGTAACTAATTCCAGCCTATTAAAAAGGCCGTCTGAAACTTTATTGTTTCAGACGGCCTTTTATATTAAAACTTTGCTGTTTCAATACTCAATCCTTCCCTTCTCTCGAAAAATGCTCAATCTCAAATCCACTCTGACGATAAGCTCGGAAACGGTCTCGGGCTTCGGCTAAATCTTCCAAGCTGTTGCCCACAATTTCAAGGATACGGTTTGGAATGGCCGGGGCTTGGCTCCAAAAATCGGCAGACAGGTTCAAAACCGTGCAATCTTGCGGAATATTCGGCAATGCGTTTCCAAACGCAAGCAATACCGGCGTTTCAGACGGCATGGGGTCGGTAGGCAGCCAGACTTCATGCGGAATAAAGCTTTCGGGAATCTGCTGCCATAAATCAACGTCTAGTTGCTGCACTGCCGCAGAAGAATCCGACCACACCAAAATCTGCCCGCCATCGCGTATGGCGCGCGCAATCAGGCGGCAGGCAAAGGCGGCCGGTTGGGCGACGTGTGTATAAAAAGTGGCTTTAGGCATGGCGTATTCTTTCGTTTGAGCAATGGATTTGCCGTTTTCAGACGGCCTTTTTGGTTTTCAACAATCTCAAGGCATTGCCCAACACCAGCAGCGAGCTGAAACTCATGCCGAGCGCGGCAATCCACGGGGTAACGTAACCAAATACGGCCAATGGAACGGCAACCAGATTGTATGCGCTCGCCCAAGTCAGGTTTTGACGGATGATTTGATGGGTGCGGCGTGCCTGTTCCATCATCACGGGCAAAACGTTCAAATCATCATTGAGCAAAACCACATCCGCACCATCTCGCGCTACATCGGCACTTGTAGCCACTGCGGCAGACACATCAGCTTGGGCAAGGACGGGGGCATCGTTGATACCGTCACCAATCATCATGACTTTACGTCCTTGTTTTTGCAGATTTTCCACATAAGCCAGCTTGTCTTCAGGCGTGGCTTCGGCACGATAGGCATCTAAACCCAGTTCTTGCGCAACTTGGGCTACGGCAGCTTGACGGTCGCCGCTTAAAAGGTGCAGACGGATGCCGTGTTGTTTCAGGTTTTGCAGCATTTCAGCGACGCTGTCTTTGATTTGGTCTTCCAGCAAAAAGGCCGTCTGAAAACCGCTTTGATTGCCCAAGAAAATAATGCCGCCTGTGTGGTCGATATGTGCAAATACTTCGGGAAGATTACTGGCAATTTCCGAGACAAACGCCGCTTTGCCCAAAGCCCAAACTTGGGTTTCGCCATCAAATTCGATTTGCGCGCTGACACCGTGTCCGATACGGTTGACCCGTTGCTGCACTTTCACATCAAGCGCGGATACAGGGCCGTCTGAAAGGGTATGATTCAAAATGGCACGGGCGATGGGATGTTCGGATTGCTGCTCCAATGCTTGGGCCACAGCAAGGGCTTGGGCTTCGTTCAGACGGCCTGCGGACAACATACGGCTGACGGAGAGCTGCCCTTTGGTCAGCGTACCGGTTTTATCGAACACGACATCGTCAATTTGGGCAAGCGTTTCCAGGCTTTGTTTGCCGCTGATGAGAATACCGTCTTTGGCAAGCGCACCGGTCGAAGCAGCCAGCGCGGTCGGGGTAGCGAGCGACAAGGCACACGGGCAGGTAATGACCAGCAGGGCAACGGTAATCCACAAGGCGGTGTGTGCGTCTGCATACCAAGCCCAGCCGATAAAAACGGGAATCGCAAGCAAAAGTTCGCCAAACACAAAACTGGACGCATATTTTTCGGCCAACTCGGCGGCACGCGGTTTTTGAGCCAGCGCGCGGTCGAGCAGTTTAACGATATGGGACAGGCGCGTGTTGCCGCCGGTATGATCGGTGCGGATGATTAAAGGGCTGCTGGTGTTGAGTGTACCGGCGGTTACTTTTTCAGACGGCCTTTTCACGCTGGGCAGGCTTTCGCCGGTCAACATGGCTTCGTTAACTTCACTCTCACCGGACAAAACCGTACCATCCACCGGAATGACTTCGCCGGGTTTCACAACAATCGTATCGCCGATATTGAGGCGGACGACCGCGGCTTCCTCGATGGCATCGCTTTCAGGATAAGACGGCAAACGGTGGCAGAATGCCGGAACCAGTTTGACCAACCGCTCCGCCGCATCGCCTGCTTTGCGTCGGGCAATCTGTTCCATAAAACGCCCGCCCAACAGAAAAAACAGCAACATGGCAATGGATTCAAAATACATGCCCTGCCCTGCGTTGGTAGCCAGGCTGTAAATACCGGCGATAAAGGTCATCACAATGGCAATGGCAATCGGCGTATCCATGCCGACACGGCGGTTTTTCCAGTCGCGCCAGGCGCCGCGGTAAAACGGCAACGCGCTGTAAAACACAACGGGCAACACCATCAAAAAGCCGCCCCAATGCAGGATTTCCAAATAAAGCGGCTCGATGTCGCCGCCGTAAAAATAAGTCGGCAGGGCAAACATCATCGTTTGCATCATGCCCAGACCGGCCACGGCCAATCTGACGATAAACTGTTTGCGTTCCTTCTGCGCCTGCGCTTCGATTTTTTGCGCATCATAAGGCGCGGCGGTATAACCGGTTTGGCGGATTTTAAGCAAAATGTCCGACAATTCGATGTGGGCGCTGTCCCACACCACGCGGCAGCGGTGGGTGCTGTAATTCAAATCCACGCGTACTACGCCCTTCATACGCAACAACTGCTGCTCAATCAGCCACACACACGCGGCGCAGGTAATGCCGCCCAGCATCAACACCGCCTCGCGCTCATTCCCTGCGCCGACCTCGACAAAATCAGCCTGCACTTCGGGCAAATCGTACAGCTTTAATTGCGACAACACTTCCGGTGGCGGCAATTCGGATTTTTCCGCGTCTGCGGTACGCTGTTTGTAATAATTGCCCAAACCTGCATCGATGATACTCTGCGCCACCGCTTGGCAACCGGCGCAGCAGGTTTCGTGTTCTTCGTCTTCAAAACGAACCGTCAGATGCAGATGCTCCGGGACTTCAAGTCCGCAATGGAAGCAGTTTTTTTGGGGATGTGTGGAAGATGTCATAATGTGTTCGATTTATTTTTCAGACGGCCTGAAACAATCATCTCAGGGTGTTACATTTTAGCAAAAAGCGTTTTTCCGCCTAATTTCATTTACTTTTGAATTAATAGACTGTCGAATTTTATAAAAAATATGGAAAACAAAGTATTGACCGTTTATCAAATGATGAACGGTAACATATAAATACCGTTTATCTTTAAAAACTTCCAATTATTTTAATGTAAAAATGGAACTTTTTTAAAAATTCAAATATATTTTTTATTGACCTCAATCCATTTAAGCAGCATACTTTAGGCATTCCGCGAAGACGGAAATAAAAAACACACATTTACTTATAAAACTAACTTATTGGGAAACCTCACCATGATTGATCGCCTTATGCCTATCTTCGCCGTTATCGGCATTTTGTCCAGCACCGTATACCTGAGCCTCGCCGCTTGGATGCTTTACGAAAGTGTGTTCAAAAAGAAAAGCCCTCTGTCGGCATAATCCTCGGATTTAAAATTTTACGGTAAGGCCGTCTGAACATTCAGACGGCCTTGTTTCATTCCAACTATCAAGCACTTTTCTGTACGGCTAATTCAATCATCGCTTCGCGCAAACCATCCAAGCCCAAACTTTCGGCGACGGAAACATTCACGCCGACGGCATGCCCGGAGTTGTCGCGCAAAATGCCTGCTTCACGCATACCCGACGGCAGCAAATCGATTTTGTTGTACACCACCAATTGCGGAATTTCATGCGCACCAATTTCTTCCAAGACTTCGTTGACATCGTCCATCTGCCGTTCAAAATCGGGATTGGACGCATCAACGACGTGCAGTAGCACATCCGCCATCGCCGTCTCTTCCAAAGTAGCGGAAAACGCCGACACCAGCTTGTGCGGCAAATCGCGGACGAAGCCGACGGTATCGGTCAAAATCACGCTCGCCTCATGCGACAGGAAAAGCCGACGCGCAGTGGTATCCAAAGTGGCGAACAACTGGTCTTTCGCCAATACGTCCGCTTTGGTCAGGCGGTTGAACAGGCTGGATTTTCCGGCGTTGGTATAGCCGACAATGGCAAAGGTTTTCAGACGGCCGCTCATGCGTGATTTGCGGCGTGTGGCGCGTTGTTTGCGGACATCGGCAAGCTGTTTTTTCAATGCCGTGATTTTTTGTCCGATTAAACGGCGGTCGGTTTCCAGCTGGGTTTCGCCCGGCCCTTTCAAGCCGATACCGCCCTTCTGACTTTGCAAATGTCCATAACCGCGTACCAGCCGTCCGCTCAAATGGTTCAGCTGGGCCAATTCCACCTGCAACTTACCTTCCTGCGACTGGGCGCGTTTGGCGAAAATCGCCAAAATCAAACCCACTCTGTCGAGGACGCGGCATTGAAGCTCTTTTTCCAGATTACGCTCTTGTGTCGGCGTGAGTTCGTGGTTGAACACGACCAGTCCGACATCATGCTGCTTGACCACTGCCGCCAACTCTTCCGCCTTGCCCGTACCGACAAACAAAGCCGGATGCGGTTTGTCACGGCGTGAAGTTTCGATAGAAACCAAATCGCCGCCGGCCGCACTCACCAATTCTGCCGCTTCGGTCAAGGCCGTCTGAAAGCCGCGCTCGCGCGTTTCGTTTGCGCCGGAATAGTCCGCCGTCAGCATTACGCCGACCAAGAGGACGCGTTCGGGCTGCTCCAAAGATTTATCGACGGAAAACAGATTGCGCTTGCTCAAAAATTTTCCTTTCAGACGGCCTGACGGCTGAGTCAAAGTGCCGATTAACGGTTTTTCAAAATATCGGCGAAATATTCGGTCACTTCTGCCAAACGTCCGCCCTGCGCGGCATAAGGCTGCATTACGGCCACCAGCTGCTCCAACACTTCGCGCGTTTCGGTTTGCGCGTGTTCGCGGTAGAGCCACATATTTTGCATGGTTACCGTGGTCAATGCCTCGCGTACATTAAGCAGGAGCAAGTGTCTGCAAGACTCATAGCCTTGACGCAAATCGCCGGCGGCATAGGCGGTAACCGACAATTCATAGTCGATGTCCAACTGATAAACATTGCTTTGGACAAAAAGAATATCGTCTGTTGGGAACGGGATACGTTTCGCCATCAGGCCGATCGCATGGGAAATGCGGTATTTCCCTTCCTGACGCAGCATGGTTTGTGCAAGGTAGAGACACTCGGCACGGCGCGGATTGTAATCGTAGCCTGCCAACCAAGTCGCCAAGGCTTCATCGCGTTTGCCCATTAATTTGTAGCACTCGCCCAGCTGTTGGTAAGAAACCGTCACTTCCTCGATCCAACCGCCCAACTCAATGCGTTTTTTAAACCATTCGCTCGCACGCTCGGGCATATCAGAGTCCCAATAAGAACGTGCCGCATAAAAGGCGTAACGCGGTTTCAGGTCTTCATCTTCAGGGCTGTAAAACGCTTTTTCCAAAGAAACGGCATCAAGCAGGTATTTGTTCGCCATATTGCTGCGTGCGCCAAAACGGCCGCTGAGAACCGTATAGTCGCCATGAAGCGTGGCTTCGCTGGTATCTTGTTTGTCGGTTTCGATAAATTCATGCAACACGCCGCGCCAATAGAATGTTCCGTCATTGCGCAACAACAGCGGACGGTAATAAACCACGCTGCCCATAGCATTTCTCATGCGGAGGCGGTAGCGGTCGGCGATCAGTTCGGGTAATTCCAATTTGCCTTCAAAGCGGTCGTCCGCATCAAAAATCAACACGTAATCGGTTTTGCCTTTTGCGTGTTTCAACGCCTGATTGCGGTTGTATGCAAAATTTTGCCAACCATCATGATGAATCTCGCCCGCGATGCCTTTTACATCGAAAAAGCGACGGATTACGCCGACGGTATCATCGGTCGAGCCGGTGTCGCTGATGACATAGTAGTCAAGTTTGATGTGGTCGGTGATGTTGGCCAGTGTTTCTTCGATGATTGCCGCTTCGTTTTTGACAATCATATTCAAGCAGATGGTTTGGAACATTTTCAATAGCCGCATTGGTTTGGAAAGGTATTATTTTACTTTAGCATTTTGTTTTTTGCACACAAAATACTCAGGCCGTCTGAAGATTGCCTTTCAGACGGCCTGAAGTTTATTTTGCCTTATCTTTTTTCCTGACGGCGTATCAGATATACCGCCAACAGTGCAAACAAAACCGTCGGCAATGCGCCTGCCAAAAACGGCGGCACGCCGTACAACTGGCTGGTAAAGCCGAAGAGCCGTCCGGCAAAGTGAAACAGCAAACCGAGACAGATACCGCCGAAAAGTTTCAAGCCCATATTGCCGTGGCGCGTGGTTTGCGGGGTAAAGGCGAAAGCAACAAGCGCCATCACCCATGCGGCAACGGGATACACCAGCTTGCGCCACCATGCGATGGCATAGACTTGGGTATTTTGGTTGTTTTTTTCCAGATGGTCGATGTAGGTGGTCAATTCGCCGACAGACATTTGGTCGGGCTTGACGAGCAATACATCCATCAGGTTGCGTTTGACGGAAATCGGCCAGTTTTCTTCGGCGGCAGTAGAAACATCGACTTTATCTTCGCCCAATATGCTGCGGCGGATATTTTTCAGCTGCCAGCTGCCGTCGGGATTTAAAACGGCTGATTCTGCTTCCGCCGCTTGGATCAGTTCGTTTTTATCGTTGCGCTCCCAAATTTTGATGTCCAAAAGCGTATGGTCGGGCAACATTTCGCGCACGTTGATAATGCTGTTTTTTTCTTTCAGCCAAAGGCCGGTATTGCCGGTACTGATTTTGCCGTTGATGGCGGCGGCTTTGATGTTTTCGGCTTTTTGACTCAGCGTGGGGGCAACCCATTCGCCAAGAGCAACGGTGGCAATGGCGAAAATCAAACCTAACTGCGACAGAATCAACAGCAGCTTTTTGGTGCTCATACCGCTGGCTTTGATAACGGTCAGCTCGCTGCCGGAAGCCAGTTGGCTGAGGGAAATCAGGCCGCCGATCAAAACGGCAAGCGGCATCAGTTCATATGCACGCGCAGGCATCTGCATTAAAACATACTGCCCCAATTTTGCGCCGTTATAGCTGCCTTTTCCAAGATCGCCGACTTCGTTGATGATTTCAAAAAAGCTGTACAAAGCGAGGAAGGCTAGGAGGGCGTAAACCGCCATAACCGCCATTTGACGGATGATGTAACGTGAAATCAGGTTCATTTTCCGCCTTTCAATGTCAGACTTTTGGCAACCGCCTGCCAGAAGGGTTGGCTAGGCATACTGCGCACGCGCAGCAGGACAACGGCAATCACGAACATGATGATGTGCATAGGCAGCAGTCCGAGCCAGAAATGGATTTTGCCGTCTTCCACAGCATTGCGCAGGAAGGTCAGCCCGTTTTGGTAAACCAAAAACAAACCGATGGCAATCAGGATATTGTAGGTATGGCCGCTGCGCGGATTGAAATAGGAAAGCGGCACGGCAAGCAGGCACAACAGCAAAACACTGACGGTCAAGGAAATACGCCACATCAATTCCGCCTGGTGTTGGGGATTGCTGCTGCCAATCAGTTGGGCAGTCGGAATGGTACGGCGGTGTGATACAGGGTCGATGAGTTTGGGCGTGGTGCTGATAATCAGGCTGAGGTGTTGGAAAGAAACGCGGTTGTAATCGGCTTTGCCGGGCGTACCGCTGTAACGGTAGCCGTCGCGTAATTCAAGCGTGCGTTTGTTGTCGGTCAGCGAAAAATTGCCCTCTTTGGCAAAAACGATGTTGTCGTTGCCGTTTTTGTCCTGCTCGCGCAGGAATAGGTTTTTCATGATGCCGGATTCGGTATCGAAGGTTTCGACAAAATAAACCCTGCCGTTGCGCTTACCCAAGTTATTGAACTCGCCGGCCTCCACCAAAGACAATTCCTGCTTCTGCTTCAAAATTTCGGCATATTCGCGGCTGCGCAACTCTGCCCACGGCATCACCCAAAGCTGCATGACGGCAATCAAAATGGCAAACGGCACGGCAAACTGCATGACCGGACGTATCCATTGTTTCAATGCCAATCCGCAGGAAAGCCAAACCGACATCTCGCTGTCGCGCCAGTAGCGGGTCAATACGGTCAACGTACTGATAAATGCAGTCAACACCAGCAAAAGCGGGGTCATGCCGATTACCCAGAAGCCGACCAAGGCCAACACGGCATCGATGGCGACACGCCCGTCGGCTGCGCGGCCAAGCAGGTTGATGGCCTGCGTGGACACCAATACCGCCAAGAGGACGACAAAGATGCCGACAGCGGTAAAGGAAAGTTCTTTAATAAAGTTTCTTTGGTAAATCATAAGATTGAGCGTGGTATACGGTTTATGGGAAACCTATATTTATTAATAAGGCTTCAGACGGCATGACACAAATGGAGTACAATGATTTTCATCTGTTCGGACGGTTGGTCAACATGCCGTCTGAACAACCGACAACCGTTCCAATCAGGAGAATAAACGTGAAATTTAGCACAAAAGCCGAAACTTTGCAGGCTCAACAGGCAGGTGCGCAATTATTTGTCTGCGCCGAAGCATCGCAACTGAGCAACCCGACTGCCCTCGCCCTCTTCGCTTCCCTTGAAGAAGGTCAAAATTTCGCCGACACCAAAATCCCGACGGACAACGGTTTGCAAGCCATTGCCATTGCCCGCCTCGATAAAACCGACCGCGCCGCGTTGAACAAAGCCGCAGCCGAAGCCGCCAAATGGACGCAAAATCAAGAAACGGTCAATGTGGACGTTCATGCCTTTGAAGAAGCGCAAGCAGCAGCCGTTGCCGAAGCGTTTGCGATTGCGTTCGGCAATGCCGCCTACCGTTTCGACCGCTACAAAAAAGAAGCCAAACCGGCCAAATTTGCAGAAGCCGTGTTCCACAGCACACACGAAGCCGCCGTCAAAGAAGCGCTGCGCGTCGCGGAAGCGCAGGTTTACGGACAAAGCCTCTGCCGCGATTTGGGCAATGCAGCGCCCAACGAATGCACGCCCGAATTTTTAGCGCGCACCGCCAAAGCCGAAGCCGAAAAACTGGGCGCACATGCCAAAATCATTGAAAAAGACTACATCAAAGAAAACATGGGTTCGTTCTGGTCTGTCGCCAAAGGCAGCATCGAGGATCCATATTTGGTCGAACTAAGCTATTTCGGTGCAGCCGACAAAGAAGCCGCGCCTGTGGTATTGGTCGGCAAAGGCATTACCTTCGACACCGGCGGCATTTCCCTCAAACCCGGTCTGAACATGGACGAAATGAAGTTCGACATGTGCGGCGCGGCAACCGTCATCAGCACCTTCTGCGCCGCCGTCAAACTGCAACTGCCGATCAACCTGATTGCCATCGTCGCCACTTGTGAAAACATGCCTTCCGGCGCAGCCAACAAACCAGGCGACGTCGTGAAAAGCATGAAAGGCTTGACCATCGAAGTGTTGAACACAGATGCCGAAGGCCGTCTGATTTTATGTGACGCGCTTACTTACGCCGAACAATTCAAACCTAAAGCCGTTATCGACGTCGCCACCCTGACCGGCGCGTGCATTATCGCCCTGGGTCATGACGTCAGCGGCGTGATGGGCAACAATCAAGATTTGGTCGACAGCCTGCTCGCCGCCTCCCGCAACGTGGACGACAAAGCATGGCAACTGCCGCTCTTTGAGACCTACAAAGACCAGCTCAAATCCAACTTTGCCGACATTCCAAACATCGGCACGCCGGGTGCAGGTACGATTACCGCCGCAACATTCCTGTCTTACTTTACCGAAGACTATCCATGGGCACACCTCGACATCGCAGGTACCGCATGGAAATCCGGCGGTGAAAAAGGCGCGACCGGCCGCCCTGTTCCTTTATTGTTGAACTATCTGCGCAATGTGAAATAAATCTTGGGGGGAAGCCTGCGGGGTTACACATTTCAACCCCGCAGGCCGTCTGAAAACGGAATCCGCATTATCTGACTCAACCTGACAAACGGAAAACCACCATGAAACCACTATTTGCCGTATTATCTGTCGCTCTTCTGCTCGGCACATCCATAAGCGCTCAAGCTGCCGAACAAACCACCCCCACCGACCGCAGCATCCAAGTGTACAAAAAAGCCGACTTAGCAGAATGGAACCGCGAAAACGCAGCCGGAGGCCAAGGCCCGCTGCTCGGCAGCTTTGCCTTCACGCGCCATCAAACCGCCGACCAAGACGCATTCAAAGAAATCGGCTGGCTCACATTACCGCCTGGCGCTTCCATCGGCCAACACAAACATACCGGCAATGAAGACGTTTACATCATCGTATCCGGCAAAGGCCTGTTTACCGATAGTGAAGGCAAACAAACCGAAGTCGGCGCCGGCGACATTACCATCGCCCGCCCCGGCCAGTCCCACGCACTCAAAAACATTGGCAAAAAGCCGTTGGTATTCTTGGATTTGATTGCCGAGACCGCTGGCGCTAAAGCTGCCGAAACCAAGTAATACTTTCAATGAAAACAAACAATCTGCCATGACTTTCTGCCTTACCCAAACCAGGCAGCAGAGAGATTGTTCCGTTTTCATTTAAACCTACATACAAGCTAAAGGCCGTCTGAAAACCACGCTTCGTTTTCAGACGGCCTTTTTTTCTCAAAAATCTTATCATATAAATGATGCAATGTTATATAATAACAGCCTTTCAAAATATGATGAGAAACTAAAATGACACAAACCACACTCAAGCCCATTGTTTTATCTATTCTTTTAATCAGCACTCCCATCCTCTCCCAAGCGCATGAAACCGAGCAGTCTGTTGACTTGGACGAGGTTACCGTCGTCGGTAAAAGCCGTCCGCGCGCCACTTCGGGTCTGTTGCACACTTCGACCGCCTCCGACAAAATCATCTCCGGCGATACCTTGCGCCAAAAAGCCGTCAACTTGGGTGATGCTTTAGACGGCGTACCGGGCATTCATGCCTCGCAATACGGCGGCGGCGCATCCGCTCCCGTTATTCGCGGTCAAACAGGCAGACGGATTAAAGTATTGAACCATCACGGCGAAACGGGCGACATGGCGGACTTCTCGCCCGACCATGCCTTGATGGTGGACAGCGCCTTGTCGCAACAAGTCGAAATCCTGCGCGGTCCGGTTACACTCTTGTACAGCTCGGGCAATGTAGCCGGTTTGGTCGATGTTGCCGATGGCAAAATCCCCGAAAAAATGCCTGAAAACGGCGTATCGGGCGAAGCCGGATTGCGTTTGAGCAGCGGCAATTTGGAAAAACTGACGTCCGCAGGCATCAATATCGGTTTGGGCAACAACTTCGTGCTGCATACCGAAGGCTTGTACCGCAAATCGGGCGATTACGCCGTACCGCGCTATCAAAAAGAAGAAGGCCGTCTGAAACGACTGCCCGACAGCCATGCCGATTCAAAAACAGGCAGCATCGGCCTGTCTTGGGTTGGGGATAAAGGTTTCCTCGGCGTGGCGTACAGCGACCGTCGCGACCGCTACGGCCTGCCTGCCCACAGCCATCTCTACGACGACTGCCACGCCGACATCATCTGGCAGAAAAGTTTGATTAACAAACGCTATTTGCAGCTTTATCCGCACCTCTTGACCGAAGAAGACGTCGATTACGACAATCCGGGTTTGAGCTGCGGTTTCCACGACGATGATAATGCACACACCCATGTCCACAACGGCAAACCGTGGATAGACCTGCGCAACAAACGCTACGAACTCCGCGCCGAATGGAAGCAACCGTTCCCCGGTTTTGAAGCCCTGCGCGTACACCTGAACCGCAATGACTACCACCACGACGAAAAAGCAGGCGATGCAGTAGAAAACTTCTTCAACAATAAAACACACAACGCCCGTATCGAGTTACGCCACCAACCCATAGGCCGTCTGAAAGGCAGCTGGGGCGTGCAATATTTGGGACAAAAGTCCAGCGCGCTTTCCGCCATTCCCGAAACCGTCCAACAACCGATGTTGATTGACAACAATGTGCGCCATTACAGCTTTTTCGGTGTAGAACAGGCAAACTGGGACAACTTCACGCTTGAAGGCGGCGTACGCGTGGAAAAACAAAAAGCCTCCATCCAGTACGACAAAGCATTGATTGATCGGGAAAACTACTACAACCAACCCCTGCCCGACCTCGGTGCGCACCGCCAAACCGCCCGCTCGTTCGCACTTTCGGGCAACTGGTATTTCACGCCACACCACAAACTCAGCCTGACCGCCTCCCATCAGGAACGCCTGCCGTCAACGCAAGAGCTGTACGCACACGGCAAACACGTCGCCACCAACACCTTTGAAGTCGGCAACAAACACCTCAACAAAGAGCGTTCCAACAACATCGAACTCGCGCTGGGCTACGAAGGCGACCGCTGGCAATACAATCTGGCACTCTACCGCAACCGCTTCGGCAACTATATCTACGCCCAAATCCTCAACGACGGACGCGGCCCCAAATCCATCGAAGACGACAGCGAAATGAAGCTCGTGCGCTACAACCAATCCGGCGCAGACTTCTACGGCGCGGAAGGCGAAATCTACTTCAAACCGACACCGCGCTACCGCATCGGCATTTCCGGCGACTATGTACGAGGCCGTCTGAAAAACCTGCCGTCCCTACCCGGCAGGGAAGATGCCTACGGCAACCGTCCTTTCATCGCACAGGATAATCAAAACGCCCCTCGTGTTCCGGCTGCGCGCCTCGGCGTCCACCTGAAAGCCTCGCTGACCGATCGCATCGATGCCAATTTGGACTACTACCGCGTGTTCGCCCAAAACAAACTCGCCCGCTACGAAACGCGCACGCCTGGACACCATATGCTCAACCTGGGCGCAAACTACCGCCGCAATACGCGCTATGGCGAGTGGAATTGGTACGTCAAAGCCGACAACCTGCTCAACCAATCCGTTTACGCCCACAGCAGCTTCCTCTCTGATACGCCGCAAATGGGTCGCAGCTTTACCGGCGGTGTAAACGTGAAGTTTTAAAATCGGACAGGCAAACAAAAAAGGTTTTCAGACGGCCGTCTGAAAAC
>NZ_KV821626.1:0-36549 GCF_001815685.1 Neisseria sp. HMSC056A03 | reverse complement strand
GTTTTCAGACGGCCGTCTGAAAACCTTTTTCTTGTTTTAGCCAATCATTTAAAACTGACTATTAATCTTTCAACACATCTTGCACAGCCGCTTGAATCTTAGCCGCCGCTGCTTCGATTTGCTGTTGTTCGGTAGATTGGCTTGCCACTGTTTCAACCGGAGCCGCTTGTGAAGCTGGTGCAGCTTGTGGAGCTGCGGCTTTAGGCTCAGATTCAGTTTGCGGCGCAGTCAGCGGCAAACGCGCCAATACAGTGCTGACGCCGGTAACTTTATCACCAATCGCCACTTGCGCCTGCGCATCGACAGGCAGATACATATCCACGCGCGAGCCAAAACGGATAAAGCCATAGCGTTCGCCGCGAGACAGTTTCGCACCTGCTTGGGTGTAGCACAAAATACGGCGCGCCACCAAACCGGCCACTTGAACAAAAGTAATTTCACGACCGGAAGCCGTAGTTGCCAACACCGCATTACGTTCATTTTCCGTGCTGGCCTTGTCCAAATCCGCATTCACGAATTTGCCTTTGTTATAGACCACTTTCGTTACCGTACAATCGGCAGGCGATTTTTGCGAATGCACGTTGAACACGTTCATAAAAATACTGATTTTCAAAGCATCGACATCACGATACGGATCGCGTGCGCGCTCAACCACCACGATACGGCCATCAACCGGGCTCAACACCGCTTCAGGATTTAGCGGAATCTCACGCGCAGGGTCGCGGAAAAACTGCAATGCAAATACGGTAAACACCCAAAACGGCAAAGACCACCAGCCGCAGCACATCGATACCAGCAGGCTCAAAGCCAAACCGCCGCCGATAATCGGCCAGCCCTCACGGGCGATAATCGGGTGGGGATACAAACGGTTCATCACTTATCCTTCATTTAATAATTTCAAAATTGCCGCCATTATATCTGAAACTCCAAACATTGAGGCCGTCTGAAATGTTCAGACGGCCGGTGTCTTTTGTAAAAAATACTCAACATAGATAAAGTTTCAGTTTCGGCAACACAATGACGCAGCGTCCTCAACAAACGGCTCACACGAGCCAATAACACGCCGCAAATATCATTTTGACCAAACTTCTGCCCTCGGTTATCTCGACAAGCCCAATATGACAGCCAATACCAGCCAAATCCAATGCCGACGGCGCGATGTAGAAAACAAAGCGCGTTGAGACAGCAAACGCGTTTGGCTCAACTGATACGCCACATCGGCCAACATTACCAAGCGATTAGTCTGCCGGGCATTATTTTCTTCCGCTTTACGCAGTTTCAAATTTTCCGCTTTAATCCGCAGCCGCACCAGCTTGGCTTCCAAAAGCAGCAGCTCGCGCGCTTCTTCATACTCCTGTTGCTTCATCGTCCGTATCCTTGTCTATCTCACCGCGCAAATACGCAATATCTGACCGAATATCCTGCAAGGTTTCAGCCACGCGACTGCCCTGTTCACGATAATCTGCCGATACTTTGCGGAACAATACGGCAATAATCAGCAGGCTCACGAAGAAAATGCCGAAAAATACCCACAAAGCCGCGACATCTGACAGCACGCGGTTCAAACCGAACAGCAAACCGACCAAGCCCACCATCAACAGCGCGCCGGACAACACCAGCCAAATCGCCAACCGGAACACATTCTCCGCCTGACGCGTCAAATCCAAGCTCAATACCTGCAAACGCAGCAGCAGCAAATCCGCGCCCTGATTCAACAAAGCCTTGCCATGTTCAAAACGCTGGCGAATTCCCATCTTAACTATCCTTTTTTTTCAGGAAAACATAAGGCAGAGGCCGTCTGCACGGCGCAATGAAATCCATGATTTCATGTGCACGCCTGTTCAGACGGCCTTAACATATTCGCATTAACGGCGGTTCAACAACACACCAACAACCAAACCGGCCAATGCGGCAAAACCCATCGCATAGTATGGTTTTTCATGCACCACTTCATCAGCGTGTTTGGCACCGCGTTTCAAACGCGCACCTGCATCGACTTCAAATTCAGCAAAACGCTCTTTGCCTTCTTTCAAACGCTCCTGAGCCGCTTCTTCAAACTGCTCGTATTTTTCACGCGCACGCTCGGCATGATGGCGCAAACGCTCGCCGGCCTCTTCTTCAAAACGGCTCAAACGCTCTTTGGCCACAGCCAATTTTTCTTCCAATTTGGCTCGGGCTTTGCTGCCCTCTTCCGAACCGGCTTCCACACCATTGCGGTACAATTCTTCCACATCATCCATCACTTCTCGGATGTCTTTCAGCAAAGCCTCGCGACGTGCTTCAAAATCGTGTTTTTTCATGCTTTTCTCCTTGATATAGGTTGATATGGTTACAGACTATTTATCTGTTAATAAATTATAACCGTTTATTCCGAAATAAACGTTAATTTAAATAAAATTAAGTCCTTATTCTGAAAATAACGAAATGGAATTTAAAAAAGGCCGTCTGAAAACTTCAGACGGCCTTTTCAATTCAGCTTAAAGACTTAAGTCTTATGCCAAACCTTTTGCTTTCAACACTTCCAGCATGGTAGTACCCAGCTCGGCAGGGCTGCGGGTGTAAGCGATACCGGCTTTTTCAAAAGCGGCGAATTTTTCTTCGGCAGTACCTTTACCGCCGGAGATAATCGCACCGGCGTGGCCCATACGTTTGCCTTTAGGAGCGGTAACACCAGCGATGTAACCTACAACAGGTTTGGTTACGTTGGATTGGATGTATTCGGCTGCTTCTTCTTCCGCAGTACCGCCGATTTCACCGATCATGATGATGGCGTCGGTATCCGGGTCTTCTTGGAAGAGTTTCAGTGCGTCGATTTGGTTCATACCAGGAATCGGGTCGCCGCCGATACCGATACAGGTTGATTGACCCAAGCCCAGTTTGGTGGTTTGTGCCACGGCTTCGTAAGTCAATGTACCGGAACGGGAAATAATACCGATGCGGCCCGGAGTGTGGATGTGACCCGGCATAATACCGATTTTGCACTCACCCGGAGTAATCACGCCCGGGCAGTTAGGGCCGACCAAACGGGTACCGTTGCCGTTGGTTTCCAAGTAACGTTTGGCTTTGAGCATGTCCAAAGTAGGCACGCCTTCGGTAATCACAACGACCAAGCCTACGCCTGAATCAACGGCTTCAACGATAGAATCCAAAACAAACGGAGCTGGAACGTAAATTACAGATGCGTCCGCGCCGGTTTCTTTAACGGCTTCTTTCATGGTGTTGAATACAGGCAGGTTCAGGTGGGTTTGACCGCCTTTGCCTGGGGTAACGCCGCCGACAACCTTAGTGCCGTAAGCCAGAGCTTGTTCGGAGTGGAAAGTACCGTTTTTACCGGTGAAACCTTGAACCAATACTTTGGTGTCTTTATTAATCAATACGCTCATTCTTTTCTCCTTAGGCGTTTACGGCTGCAACAATTTTTTCGGCTGCGTCATTCAGGCCGTCTGCAGACGTCAGTTTCAGACCTGATTCGTTCAGGATTTTCGCGCCGAGTTCGGCGTTGTTACCTTCCAAACGAACAACAACAGGAACGTTGACGTTGATTTCTTTAACGGCTGCCACGATGGCTTCCGCAATCATGTCGCAACGTACGATACCGCCGAAGATGTTGATCAATACGCCTTTAACGGATTTGTCTTCCAAAATCAGTTTGAACGCTTCAACCACGCGGTCTTTGGTTGCACCGCCACCAACGTCCAAGAAGTTGGCAGGTTGGCCACCTTTCAGTTTGATGATGTCCATAGTAGCCATCGCCAAACCTGCACCATTAACCATACAGCCGATGTTGCCTTCCAGGGCAACATAGTTCAGGTCGAATTCGGAAGCTTTCAGCTCACGTTCGTTTTCTTGAGATTTGTCGCGTAATTCGGCGATTTTTGGCAGACGGTAGAGCGCGTTGCTGTCGATGCCGATTTTGCCGTCTACGCAAGCCAGTGCGCCGTTTTCGCGAACTGCCAATGGGTTTACTTCAAACAGTGCGAAGTCGTTGTCGACAAACGCTTTGTACGCGCCGGTCATCAGTTTGACGAACTCGTTGATTTGTTTGTCTTTCAAGCCCAGTTGGAACGCAACTTCGCGAGCTTGGCAAGGTTGCAGGCCAACCAGCGGATCAACGGTTACTTTGAAGATTTTTTCTGGAGTTTCGGCAGCAACTTTTTCGATTTCCACGCCGCCTTCGGTAGAAGCCATGAATGTAACGCGGCGGGTAGAACGGTCAACCACTGCGCCCAAGTACAGCTCGGTTTGAACAGGATACATATCTTCGCAAACCAAAACGCTGTTGACAGGTTGGCCGTTGGCATCGGTTTGGTAAGTTACCAAGTTGGTGCCAATCAGGCTTTCAGCCACTTCTTTAGCTTCTTCGCGGCTTTTAACGACTTTTACGCCGCCCGCTTTACCGCGGCCGCCGGCGTGTACTTGTGCTTTGACAACAGCGAATTTGCCGCCCAATTTGTCGTAAGCTGCAGCGGCTTCTTCGCCGTTGTGTGCCAAAATACCGCCTTGTACGGGCAAACCGTAGCTAGCCAGCAGTTCTTTAGCCTGATACTCGTGTAAATTCATGGATTTCTCCTTAAGGTGAGTGGGTTTTAGGAATCGCCCTGCGGCCAATCCCATATTTTCAGACGGCCCTACTATTTACTGAAGGGCAACCACATCCGCGCCAGCAGATACATGGCTGCACCGCCGCCCCCGAGAATAAAAAAGACGATGCCTTTTTTACGCGAATTCGGGCAGAGCAGATAAACGGCAAGGCTGAAACTGATAAACAACAATGCCACGCGCCAAACCAATTCTTTATCTTTGAAACGGTTGAGCGTATAAGTTTCGGTCATCATCACATACATCTGCCACAATGCGGCCATACACATGCTGATGATGCCCATCGGTATAAAGAAAATACCGACTATTTCTTTGTTCATAATGAATGTAAATGCTGTTTGTTTGTCTGACGGAATTATAAATCAGAAAACGGAGCTCTCGAAACATTCAATTTGTCGAAGGCCTTAAGGCCGTCTGAAAAGTTTCAGACGGCCTTAATGTCTATCAACCGTGCAAAGCGCGTTTGTCTGCCGCCAATGCAGCTTCGTGAACCACTTCGGACAAGGTTGGGTGGGCATGGATAATGCGGGCGATGTCTTCGCTGCTGGCGAAGAATTCGAGCGCAGTCACGCCTTCGGTAACCAATTCGCTGACAACTGGGCCGATCATGTGTACGCCCAAGATACGGTCGGTTTTGGCATCTGCCAACACTTTAACCGTACCTTTGGCTTTGCCCATTGCCAATGCGCGACCGTTTGCACCGAAACCTGAAGTACCTTTTTTGTACTCCACGCCTTCGGCTTTGAGCTGCTCTTCGGTTTTACCCACCCAAGCGATTTCAGGGTCGGTGTAAATAACAAACGGTACGTTGTTGAAGTCGATATGCGGTTTTTGACCGGCAATGCGCTCGGCAACGGCAACGCCTTCGTCGCTGGCTTTGTGCGCCAGCATCGGGCCGCGAACCACGTCACCGATTGCCCATACATTAGGCAGGTTGGTACGGCATTCGCCATCTACCTTGATAAAGCCGCGTTCGTCTTTTTCCAAGCCGACAGCTTCGGCATTCAGGCCTTTGGTGTTTGGAATACGGCCGATGGCAACGATCAGTTTGTCGAATACTTCGGTTTTGGCTTCGCCGGCAGCTGTTTCGTAAGCAACGGAAACGCCTTTGCCTTCAGATTTGATGTCGCCGATTTTGACGCCCAATTCAATGCTCAGGCCTTGCTCTTTGGTGAAGTATTTGAAGGCTTCTTTGGCGATTTGTTGGTCGGCGGCAGCCAGGAAGGTCGGCGCGGCTTCAAGAATGGTAACTTCTGCACCCACGCGGTTCCATACGGAACCCATTTCCAAACCAATCACGCCGGAACCGATCACGCCGAGTTTGGCAGGAACTTCGGTCAGGTTCAACGCGCCTTCGTTGTCCAATACGTTCACGTTGTCGATAGCGACTTGTGGCAGTGGACGCGGTACGGAACCGGTTGCTACGATGACGTGTTTGGCTTCGATAACGGTTTTCTCGCCTTTGTTATCGACTTCGATTTGATAGGCATCGCCATTTTTACCGGCAAAGGAAGCAGTACCGAACAAGCTGGTTACTTTGTTTTTTTGGAACAGGAATTTCACGCCGCCGGTCAGTTTAGTCACGATGGCATCTTTGCGCTCAATCATTTTAGCCGCGTCGAATTTTACGTCGCCGACAGTGATACCGTGTTCTGCAAAATCGTGTTGCGCAGCGTGGAAATGTTCGCTCGATTGCAACAGGGCTTTGGAAGGGATACAACCTACGTTCAAGCAAGTACCGCCCAATGCAGGGGCATTGCCTGCTTTGTTAACGCCTGCATCAACACAAGCGGTTTTGAAACCCAGTTGCGCGGCACGGATGGCGGCAACGTATCCGCCCGGGCCTGCACCAATCACTACTACATCATATTGAGACATCGTGTCATCCTTTGCTTTTTGCAGTATCTCAAAATAAAAACGATACTTTTTGTTTCTTTTTTATTTTGAATGACTGCGTTTTGATGGTTTTAAGAAAAGGCCGTCTGAAAGTCCATATCTGTCGATTCATTCGAATCAAATGTTTCAGACGGCCTCAATCGTTTGTTGAGCCTATTGTAGCACGATACTACATTACGCTACATCTAAATAAAAATTCAGACGGCCTTTTCATTAATAAATAAAAGGCCGTCTGAAACGATTACAGATCCAACAACAGGCGAGCTGGGTCTTCCAACGCGTCTTTAATGGCTACCAAGGTCAATACAGCTTCGCGGCCGTCAATGATACGGTGGTCGTAAGACAGAGCCAGATACATCATCGGACGGACAACAACTTGGCCGTTTTCAACCACGGCGCGCTCTTTAGTGGCGTGCATACCCAAAATTGCAGATTGAGGCGGGTTGATGATCGGGGTAGACATCATAGAACCAAAGGTACCGCCGTTGGTAATACTGAATGTACCGCCGGTCAAATCTTCAATAGCGATTTTGCCGTCTTTGGCTTTTTTCGCGTAATCAACAATTGCTTGTTCGATGTCAGCAATGCTCATTTGGTCGGCATCGCGCAGGATTGGCACAACCAAACCGCGTGGGCTGCCAATCGCGATACCGATGTCGAAGTAGCCATGGTACACGATGTCTTTGCCGTCAACAGAAGCATTCACAACCGGATATTTTTTCAGGGCGGCAACAGCGGCTTTAACGAAGAAGGACATAAAGCCCAGTTTTACGCCGTGTTCTTTCTCGAATTTATCTTTGTACTTCGCACGCAAGTCCATGATTGGTTTCATGTTGACTTCGTTGAATGTAGTCAGAATGGCGTTTTCTTGTTGAGAAGCCAAGAGGCGTTCTGCAACACGGGCACGCAGGCGGCTCATTGGTACGCGTTCTTCAGGACGCGCGCCGGCAGGAAGTGCAACGGCAGGAGCAGCGGCTGCAGCAGGTTTGGCAGCGGCATTTTGTACGTCTTCTTTCAATACGCGACCGTCACGGCCGGAACCTTGCAATGCGTTCACGTCAACACCGGTCTCGGCAGCCAGTTTGGCGGCGGCAGGCATAGCGGCGTTGTTTTGTGCAGCAGCAGGAGCAGCGGCTGGGGCTGCTTCGACAGGAGCGGCTGCAGGTGCTTCAGCAGCGTCAGTAGCAGCTGTATCGATGCGTGCCAAAACTTGGTCGGCAACAACGGTCTCACCGTCTTGCGCTACGATTTCAACCAATACGCCGGCTTGTGGAGAAGGTACTTCCAAAACCACTTTGTCAGTTTCGATATCGATCAGGATTTCGTCACGGGCAATTGCTTCGCCAACTTTTTTCTTCCATTCCAAGAGCGTGCCTTCAGATACGCTTTCAGACAGCATAGGTACTTTTACATCAATAATCATTTTGTGTCTCCAATGGCCCTTTCAGACGGCCTGTTGTGTGTTTTTAATTCTGCATATGGGCATTCCGCCTGAGCAGCCTCAGACGGAATGCCACTTGGTTTACAACGCCAAAGCGTCTTCAACCAATTGTTTCAATTGAGCAATGTGTTTGCTTGAGTAGCCCACTGCAGGCGATGCGCTGCTTGGACGACCGGCATAAGACAGTTTTTGCTCTTCGCTGATAACGTCTTCGATGCGGTGGCGGATTTGGTAGAACGCGCCTTGGTTTTTCGGCTCTTCTTGCGCCCAAACCACAGATTTTGCGTTCGGATATTTCGCCAGTTCAGCTTTAACCTCGTCGTATGGGAATGGATACAGCTGCTCAACGCGGACGATAGCAACATCATCTTCCAGTTTACGCTCGGCACGGCCAGCTTCCAAGTCATAGTAAACCTGACCGGCACACAATACCACGCGTTTCACGCTGTCGTTGCTTGCGCGTTCGGCAGTATCGCCGATAACCGGACGGAAGGTCGAACCTTCGGTGAAGTTTTCCAGCGGGCTCATTGCACCTTTGAAGCGCAACAGGCGTTTGGACATGAAAATCACCAGCGGTTTGCGGTATGAACCCAAGACTTGACGTTGCAAGATGTGGAACATTTGCGACGCTTCAGACGGCATGATGACTTGCATATTGTTCTCAGAACACAGTTGCAACCAACGTTCTACGCGTGCAGAAGAGTGCTCAGGGCCTTGACCGTCGTAACCGTGCGGCAGGATGGTGGTCAGACCGCACAAACGACCCCATTTGGTTTCGCCTGAAGACAGGAATTGGTCAATAGTCACTTGCGCGCCGTTGGCGAAGTCACCGAATTGAGCTTCCCAAATGGTCAGCTTGTCAGGTGCGGAGCAGGCAAAGCCGTACTCAAACGCCATCACGGCTTCTTCGTTCAAAATGGAGTCGATGACCAGGAACTCACCCATGCCTTCGCCCATATGGCGCAGAGGAACATAAGTACCGTCGTCCCATTTTTCACGGTTTTGATCGTGCAATACTGCATGACGGTGTGAGAATGTACCGCGGCCGGAGTCCTCACCGGAAATACGCACGCCATGACCTTTAGTCAGCAGGCTTGCGTATGCTAAGGTCTCAGCCATACCCCAGTCGATGGCTTGCTTGCCGGATGCCATGGCTTTACGCGCTTCAAGTACACGTTTTGCAGTCGGATGCAGGGCAAAGCCTTCCGGTACGGCGGTAAACTTCTCAGTAAGACGCTCAATATCTGCGGCAGGCAAACCGGTTTCGATGTGTTCGCGCCAATCTTTGCCTTGGTATTTGCTCCAATCGATTTGTGTGCGTTGGAAGTTGCTCAAAGTTGTTTGTTCAACATGTTCGCCTTTGTCCAAAGCATCACGGTAGGCTTGGATGTAACCGTCAGCTTCAGCTTGAGTTACCACGCCTTCGGCAATCAGTTGCTCGGTGTACAAAGCACGTGCACCTGGGTGTTGCGATACTTTTTTGTACATCATCGGTTGGGTCAAGGTCGGATCATCGCCCTCGTTGTGGCCCCATTTACGGTAGCAGACAACGTCGACCACGATGTCTTTATGGAATTTTTTGCGGTAATCCAAGGCAGCTTGGATGGCAAAGCAAACGCGTTCAGGATCATCGCCGTTCACATGGATAACCGGAGCGGAAACCATTTTTGCGATATCGGTACAATGTACGGTAGAACGGGTATCGCGGGTATCGGAAGTCGTAAAGCCGATTTGGTTGTTGATCACGATGTGAACGGTACCGCCGGTGGTATAACCGCGTGTTTTAGACAGGTTGAATGTTGCTTGGTTAACACCCAAACCAATAAATGCGGAGTCACCGTGAATCAATACTGGCAAGACTTTATCGCGACCATTTTCGCCCAAACGTTTTTGTTTGGCGCGTGCAGAACCTTCCACTACCGGATTCACGATTTCCAAGTGTGATGGGTTGAATGCTAAAGAAACGTGCATCGGGCCGTGTGGCGTAGCGATGTCGGAGCTGAAGCCCATGTGGTATTTCACGTCGCCGCTAGGCAATTTGATTTCGGCACGGCCTTCAAACTCAGCGAACAAATCGCTGGGTTTTTTGCCCAAAATGTTCACTAAAACATTCAGACGGCCACGGTGTGCCATACCGATGATGACTTCTTCCACGCCGTCTTTACCGGCATTTTGAATCAGGTAGTTCAAACCGGCAATCGCGCTTTCGCCGCCTTCTACACCAAAGCGTTTTTGGCCGACATATTTGGTATGCAGGTAGCGTTCCAGAGTTTCGGCAGCAGTCATTTCTTTCAAGATACGGCGTTTTTGTTCAACGTTGTAGCTTGGCGTAGACAGTACGCTTTCAAAATAATTGCGAACCCAGCGACGCTCTTCGGTGTTTGGAATGTAGATGTACTCTACCGCGATATGGCCGCAGTAGGTTTGTTTGAGGTTGCTGATGATTTGGGACAGAGGCAGTTTGCTCTGACCGGAAAAATCGCCCTCGCCCATATTGAACTGAAGCGCCATATCGGCATCTGACAGACCGTGGAATTTAGGATCGAGAGCTTCGATATTTTGAGGAGGAATACGTTTGAGCGGATCAAGTTGGGCTGCGCCCACGCCTTGGATACGATAGGCAGAAATCAGTCGCAAAACGCTGACTTGCTTTTTCATCATTGCCTCATCTACACCGCCTGCGACGGCTGCGGCAATTTTCTTTTTAGCCAAAGTGGCAAATGATTCACGAATCGGTGTATGGGCAACATCGACAGCGACTGCGCCCGGTTGTTTACTCAAATCGGTAAAGTACTGTTTCCATTTTTCATCGACAGATTCCGGATTATCCAGAAACTTTTCATACAACTCCTCGATGTATGGCGCATTAGAACCAAACAGATAAGAGAAATTGAGTTTTTCGTCCATCATGGCGTGAGCTCTTTTCTTTAAAATATAAACAAAGGGTAGAATCCCGTGTTCTCCGAACGGAATTCAGGCCGTCTGAAATGACACTTTATTCTACCCTATTTCAAATCAAATTACCTGCTATCAACTTAATTAATTACGACCAACCTCATTGAAAACGGCAATTCGATTTTTTCAAACGACTTTTCAACAATATATTAATGTATTGTCTATTAGCGTTTATCTACCGGAACGTAATCGCGACGCTCTGCACCGGTATACAGTTGACGTGGGCGACCGATTTTCAGTGCCGGATCGCTAATCATTTCATGCCAATGAGAAATCCAACCTACACTGCGCGACAATGCGAAGATAACGGTAAACATTTCAGTTGGAATGCCCAATGCGGACAAGACGATACCGGAGTAGAAATCGACGTTTGGATACAGCTTGCGTTCAACAAAGAATGGATCTTTCAGTGCAATTTGTTCCAATTCCATCGCCAGCTTGAATTTAGGACTATCTTCCAAGCCCAATTCTTTCAAGACTTCATAACAGGTTTCGCGCATGATGTTGGCTCGTGGGTCCATATTGCGGTATACGCGGTGACCGAAGCCCATCAGACGATATTTGCGTTGTTTCACACCTTCCATGTATGCGGCAACATTAGATACATCGCCGATTTCATCCAGCATCTTCAACACAGCTTCGTTTGCACCGCCGTGTGAAGCACCCCACAGACAGGCGATACCGGCAGCGATACAGGCAAATGGGTTCGCGCCTGAAGAGCCGGCCAAACGTACGGTCGAAGTAGAAGCGTTTTGCTCGTGGTCGGCATGCAAAATAAAGATGCGGTCGAGCGCGCGAGCCAATACTGGATTAGGTTTGTATTCTTCACATGGAGTCGCAAACATCATGTGCAAGAAGTTTTCAGCATAGGAAAGGTTATTTTTTGGATAATTGAACGGCAGGCCGTTGGAATAACGGTAACACATTGCCGCAATTGTCGGAATTTTGGAGATTAAGCGGTAAATTGCAATTTTGCGGTGCTCAGGATTGGCAATATCCAAGCTGTCTTGGTAGAACGCAGACAAAGCGCCAACCACGCCAACCATCATCGCCATCGGATGCGCATCGCGACGGAAACCGCGGAAGAACCAAGTCAACTGCTCATGCAGCATAGTATGGCGGCTGACTGTGGCATCAAATTCTTTTTTCTGTTCAGGGGTAGGCAGTTCGCCGTAAATCAACAGATAGCAAACTTCCAAATAATCGGATTTTTCTGCCAGCTGCTCGATAGGATAACCACGGTAATACAACAGACCTTCATCGCCATCAATATAAGTGATTTTGGATTCACAACTTGCAGTTGACACGAATCCGGGGTCGAAGGAAAACAGACCTGTATTTTTAGTCAAAGTACGGATATCAACCACATCATGGCCGATACTTGCTTCCAATACTGGCAGTTCCAAGGTCTCTTGATTCGGGGTGGTGAGCTTGACTGATTTAGACATTCTTAAACTCCTTTGTAAGTTGGGGCTTTCGTTGCCGCCCAAGCGGCACGGTCCTTTTTTTCAGACGGCCTCCGTATGGAAAGAGCTTGTTCGGATTGGCATCGCAAACAAGCTCTATAATACGTCATGCCTGTCTGATTTTTTCAAGCATGGGAATCAGGTGTTTCTTGTCCGTCGCCGAATGTCCGTTAATCAAGGCAAGCAATTCTTGGTCTTGAAATTCGAGGATTTCGGAAAATTCGGACAACTCCTGATCACTCAGGTGCTCGAATTCTTTTTCCATAAACCTACCGAAGATTAAGTCTAATTCCAACAATCCCCGGCGGGTTTGAAAACGGATTTTCCGTTTGGCAATATCGTCAAAAACCATCATTTCTTAAACGGCTCGTTTCAACATAATCTCTTTAATCTTACCGATGGCTCGGGTCGGATTCAAGTGTTTAGGACATACGTCTACGCAGTTCATAATGGTGTGGCAACGGAACAAACGGTATGGGTCGTTCAGATTATCCAAACGCTCATTAGTAATGGTATCACGGCTATCCGCAATGAAACGGTAAGCATTCAGCAAGCCAGACGGGCCAACGAATTTATCAGGGTTCCACCAGAATGATGGGCAGGCAGTCGAACAGCAGGCGCACAAAATACATTCGTACAAACCGTCCAACTCTTTACGCTCTTCCTGAGTTTGCAGACGCTCTTTGTCTGCATCGATAGGGTTATCATTGACAACGTAAGGTTTGATGGAGTGATATTGTTTGAAGAATTGGGTCATATCCACAATCAGGTCGCGGATAACAGGCAGGCCTGGCAGAGGACGGATTTTAACCGGCTGTTTCAGGCCGCGCAGATCGGTCAGACATGCCAAGCCGTTTTTGCCGTTGATGTTCATACCGTCAGAACCGCAAATACCTTCGCGGCAAGAACGGCGGAAAGACAATGTATCGTCTTGCGCTTTCAGGCGCACTAAAGCGTCCAAAAGTTTAACGTCGGTTGGTTCCAATTCCAACTCGTAACGTTGCATATAAGGTTTGGCATCAACGTCCGGGTTGTAACGGTAAATTTCAAAACTCATTTTTTCCATGAGAAGTGTTCCTTTTCTCATAAACTGCCTAATGATTTTGTATTATGAATTCAAGCAGTTCAATGTGGGTATGGTTAGGTTTCAGACGGCCTTTAAGGTAAAGGCCGTCTGAAAACTCATCAATAAACGCGTTTAGCCGGTTTGATGTATTCCACGCTTAAAGGCTTGGTATGTACCGGTTTGTAAGACAAAGTATTGGTATTTGAATGATACAGGGTATGTTTCATCCAGTTTTCGTCATCGCGCTCAGGATGGTCGTCTGAAGCGTGTGCGCCGCGCGATTCTTTACGCGCTTCGGCAGACACCAAAGTCGCTTTCGCTACTTCAATCAAATTATCCAATTCCAAAGCTTCGATACGCGCGGTATTCCACACTTTGCTCTTGTCTTTGATTTCAGTACGTTTCACGCGCTCGGCAATCGCCATGATTTCTCGAACGCCTTTGCTCAGAATCTCATCGGTACGGAACACACCGGCGTGCAGTTGTACGGAGCGTTGCAGTTCGCGACGCAATGCATCAACGTTTTCGCCACCGGTTTGGTTATCCAAACGCTCGATACGCTGGCGAGTCAACTCACCGGCATTAGCAGGCAGAGGTTTCCAGTCGCTTTGCTCTTTGATGAATTTAATCATGCTGTCGCCGGCAGCTTTACCGAATACCACCAAGTCCAACAGGGAGTTAGTACCCAAGCGGTTTGCACCATGTACAGAAGCACATGCGCACTCACCTGCTGCATACAGACCTTTTACAGGCACTTCGTAATCTTCACCTTGCGGAACGACAACTTCGCCATGGTAGTTGGTCGGAATACCGCCCATCATGTAGTGGGTAGTCGGCACAACAGGAATCGGGTCTTTAATCGGGTCGATACCGGCAAACTGAATGGAAATCTCGCGGATGCCCGGCAGTTTTTCCATAATTTTTTCTGCGCCGATATGGTCGATTTTCAGCAATACGTGGTCTTTGTTTTTACCACAGCCACGACCTTCATAGATTTCCATCGCCATCGCACGGGAAACCACGTCACGGGAAGCCAAGTCTTTTACGGTTGGAGCGTAACGTTCCATAAAGCGTTCGCCATCGGCATTCAGCAGAATACCGCCCTCACCGCGTACACCCTCGGTAATCAATACACCGGCACCGGCTACACCAGTCGGGTGGAATTGCCAGAATTCCATGTCTTCCAACGGAATACCCGCACGGGCACAAATACCCAAACCGTCACCGGTATTCATATAAGCATTGGTAGAAGAAGCATAAATACGACCGCCGCCACCGGTAGCAAACATCACAGCTTTAGCGTGGAAAATATAAACTTCGCCGGTTTCCATTTCCATGGCGGTCACACCGACTACGTCGCCGTTTTCATCACGAATCAAATCTTGCGCCGTCCATTCCACAAAGAATTGTGTATTGGCACGGACGTTTTGTTGGTACAAAGTATGCAACATCGCATGACCGGTACGGTCGGCAACCGCACATGCACGTTCTACCGCGCGTTTACCGTGTTCGGCAGTATGGCCGCCGAAAGGACGTTGGTAGATTTTACCGCTTTCCACACGGTCGAAAGGCATACCCATGTGTTCCAACTCAATTACGGCTTCAGGCGCAGCGCGACACATAAACTCAATCGCATCTTGGTCGCCCAACCAGTCGGAACCTTTCACGGTATCGTACATATGCCAATCCCAACGGTCTTCCTGTACATTACCTAATGAAGCAGAAATACCGCCTTGAGCCGCTACAGTATGAGAACGGGTTGGGAACACTTTAGACAAAACAGCACAATTCAGACCGGATTTAGACAATTGGAGGGCTGCACGTAAACCTGCACCACCACCGCCAACAATCACGGCATCAAACTTGCGAACAGGAAAACCCATATTTACCCCCAAATTACTTTAACTGAATACACCAAGCAGCCTACTAACCAGACGATGGTGGCAACTTGTAAAAACAAACGCACGCCGAAAGGCTTAATGTAGTCCATCCACAAATCGCGGATACCTACCCATGCATGCAGGAATACGGCCAAGAAGCTCACTTGGGTAAACACCTTCACCCAGGTTTGATCAAAAAATGCCTGCCATGCCGAATATTCTTTAGGCAACGTAAACAAAACAACCAAAAGAACCACGGTGTACACCAACATGATGACCGCAGTTGCACGTTGCATTGCCCAATCGCGCAAACCGTAATGCGCACCTGTCAATTTACGTTCTACCATAACAAAGCTCCCAAAACGACGGTCAGAATCAAAGCAGAAGCAAATACAACTTTAGCAGTAGCACGGGCAGTATTTAATTCCAAGCCTTTATGCACATCCAAAAACAGAAAGCGGATACCGGCGAAAAAGTGGTGCAGATATGCCCACAACAGACCGATAAGGATCAGCTTCACAAACGGATTGGAGATAGCAGAACGATATGCTTCAAACGACGCTTCGCGATCCAGCGTTCCAGAGAAGAAATACAAGAGAACAGGCAGCATCACAAACAAGCCGACGCCGCTGATACGGTGAAGAATAGATACAATCCCCGGTATGGGCAATCGGATATTCGGAATTTCCAAAAATACCGGGCGTGATTTGGCGGACATGGTCAGTTCCTCTAGATTTATTATCAGCTCAAAACCTATAGCTCAGCACTACAATAAGCTACATAAACCATAATTTACCTGTTTTATCTCATTTTGAACAGTGCAATTTATGAATGCTCTAATGATTTTTACCAAAAGACTAATAAAATCAAACAATCATTCTTAGATTTTTTTTTTGCGTGGCTAGCCTTTTTTGTTACTTTCCTGCAATTAAGCCATCTCCCCATCAAAGCACTTACGATAACATCATTATTATTTGAGAATTGTATCTATTGTGAGATAAATTCTCACTCTTGATACCTAATCTTTACAAAGGAATCTGTCGTTGAAGCAGAGTTCAAAGGCAAGAAAGTCCACATGACGTATATGAACAAAGCCGAACGCAATGTCTCGGTTGTTTTAGACAATCCGTGTGTGAAATAATGTGCCAAATTTGATGGACAAGGCCGTCTGAAAAGATATAGTGGATTAACTTTAAACCAGTACGGCGTTGCCTCGCCTTAGCTCAAAGAGAACGATTCTCTAAGGTTCTGAAGCACCAAGTGAATCGGTTCCGTACTATCTGTACTGTCTGCGGCTTCGTCGCCTTGTCCTGATTTAAATTTAATCCACTATATAAAGTTTCTATCAATCCATATCATTTAAGTTTTCATCTTCATAATATGGATGATCGAACAGCTCTCCTTCCCAGATACATTCATCCGTTATACCTTGGGATTCCATGAAAGGAACATAAGAATAAAAATCTTTTTCATATTCTCCATAAAATATATTCACTCCTTTGAGCCATACTGCATCGCATTCATCACACAGAATAATTTCATCATGAAGATATTTAGGTTTTGAATGGTAGAGATAGCCTTGTTGACAAGCGGGACATATTTTTATTCTCTTATTCATGATTACTCCATATAATCGATTTATTTTTGTGGGTAAGCAGTAGTGATTTGATTGCTGCGGCATAAGCCATTCTTAACTTATTACCATTGCATTATCATCACTACTCTTACATAGTTATACATTCAAAGACATTTCATCCATCTCTAGATGGACTAAAATACAGCACAACACCAACAATGTTTCCATACCTTATAAGGAAGCTGCATCATGACACATTCCCCTCATCAAAACACACCCGATCCGGAAGACTATATCCCCTCCTTCCGCCGTCGAAACTTGGACACATCCGGTTTTATGAAAAAACTCGGACGCTTTGCCGGCCGCCTGGGCAAACCTGTCGTCCGACAGCTTTATGCACTTTATTACCTTTGGGAATCCGAACACACGCCCAAACGGGCCAAAATGATTATTGTCGGTGCACTGGTTTATTTTCTCAGCCCCATCGACAGCATTCCCGACCTGCTGATTCCATTTGGTTTCAGTGACGACATTGCCGTCATTGCATTGGTTTATTCTCAGATGAAAAACTATCTGACTGAAGATATTCAAGAAAAAGCCCGTCAAGCGGCTGACAAGCTGTTTGGTTCTTAATTGGATACAATTCGACTACACATATATAAATATGAGAAGAAGGCCGTCTGAATATTCAGACGGCCTTCTCGGTTTATGACTTTTTTATTTCAAAGGCTGCATACCCATAACTTCCATCAGGAAGTTGGTAAACGCAGGATTGATTGGCTTGGTATCCATGTTTTTCCAACGTTGCTGCCAACCACGCAAAGCACCTTGAATGTACTGTTTGGATTGCTCGGTAGTAATTTCACCACGTTGGCTGTCAACGGCAGAACGCAGATAAACTTCGTACATACTGTCATCGACGGAGTTGCGTCCCACTTGTTGGATACGGAAGCGGTTCAAATATTGGGCAGCCTGAACTTTGGTCAGACTACCTTGGCTCACTTGGGTACTCAAGCGACGTGCTTCATCATGAATCTTGGAAACATCTGCCCAATGCGAAGGAGCCAAATGATAACTGGTAGCTGAAACTTGTGAATCAGCCTTAGGTTTCTTGACGTTGGTTGGTCGAACTGGTACTTCTTTCAATGTTGGAACATAAATCGATTCACAACCGGCAAGTACCGCCACAGCAAGGATAGGAAGAATGTATTTTTTCATAATGCGCATTATAAGCATGATTCGTTGAAGAAACCAACTTTTGAATAACGGTATTCAAAGCTCATTAACTGAATTACAACAGATTTCATACTATATCTCAAGCCCATACGTAAAAAAGGCCGTCTGAAAACGGCCCTTTAACAACAATCCTATATTATGCCAAATCGGCAAACAGAGGCGTAGAAAGATAGCGTTCGCCATACGATGGCAACAAGACAACAATCAGCTTGCCTTCGTTTTCAGGTTTTTTAGCCAGTTGCAATGCACTCCATACCGCGGCACCGGAAGAAATACCTACCAGAATACCCTCTTTCTCAGCCATAGCGCGCGCAGTTTCAAATGCTGCTTCGTTAGGTACTTTGACAATGCTGTCGTAAATAGTCGTATTCAAAACACTGGGGATAAAGCCTGCGCCCAAACCTTGAATCGGATGCGGGCCTTTCTCACCACCACTCAATACTGGGGAAGCTTCAGGCTCGACAGCCACGATTTGAACTTCGGGTTTGTATTTTTTCAACACTTCACCCACGCCGGTAATCGTGCCGCCAGTACCCACACCGGCCACGAAAATATCAACTTGGCCGTCTGTATCACGCCAAATTTCTTCGGCAGTGGTTTTGCGGTGAACTTCAGGGTTAGCCTCGTTATCAAATTGGCGCGGCATAAAGTAAGTATCTGGATGCTCGTCCACTAAAGACTGGGCTTTAGCGATAGCGCCTGCCATACCTTCGGCTGCCGGAGTCAAAATCAGCTCTGCACCGAATGCACGCAGCAGCATTTTACGTTCTTTACTCATGCTTTCAGGCATAGTAATCGCCAATTTATAACCGCGGGCCGCACACACCATTGCCAAACCGATACCGGTATTGCCGCTGGTCGCCTCAACGATAACGGTATCTTTATTGATTTTACCGGCCTGCTCCGCCGCTTCAATCATGGCTTCGGCAATACGGTCTTTCACGCTGCTGCCCGGATTGAAAAATTCAAGTTTAACGGCGATTTGCGCTTTCAAACCCTCGGTCAAACGGTTCAATTTTACCAAAGGCGTGTTGCCGATCAGCTCGGTAATATTATTTGCAATTTTCATTTCCTGCTCCAGATTTAGATGTGATATAGCCTGCATATTAAACTCAGGCCGTCTGAAAAACCAATATCGAAAATTTCTTTCATTATAACTTTTAGTTTGGATAAATTAATATCCGCCCCGTTCAAAAATCAAAGCCATGGCAACCACAGCCTGCATGACAACCGCAACCAGCCAACCCATTTGCAGCTGAGTAGCACTAAACAAAGCCGCCGACTGCTTGCACACGACCACGCGGTGCAGATAAAACACCAGCATCAACACGCCCTGCAAAACAAACCAATAAATCGGTTTCAAGGCATAAATTTTCAGCAAGGCCACCCATGCGAAACCCGCGCCTGCCAATGGCAAAATGAAATAAACCACGCCTGCCAAGAAAACAAAAGCCAAAGTCATAACGACATTGGAAACCGCAAATAAGGTTAAACCGGCATATTCGCCTGCCGACCAAAACTTTTTGTCTTCCGTTTTACTGCAGTCATCGATAAAGAAGAAAATACTGGCGATTGTCAGATAAAAATGAGGGATGAACAAAGGGCCTGTATGCGTAAAGCCCCACATTCCGGGCAGCAAGCGCGCGCCCAGTGCCGAAATCCCCAGCCACAACAACACCGCAGCCCAAAGCCATTGAAACCGCTGCGCGCGAAAAATAAATGCCAACGATACCGCAGCATACGCGACGGCAAACCAAAAATCCAAAGAAACCATCATGAATACTGCAACTCGCCTTCAAAAACGGTTTCAGCAGGGCCGGTCATTTGCACATCGCCACCTTCTTCCCAACTGATAAACAATTCGCCGCCAGGCAGAGTAACACGCACAGGCACACCCGCTTTCAGCAGGCCATTGCGCACGCCTGCCACCACGGCCGCACACGCTCCGGTGCCGCAAGCCTGAGTTTCCCCAACCCCGCGTTCAAACACGCGCAGGCGGACTGACAATTCATCTTCAACCTGCAAAAAGCCGACATTAACCCGTTCAGGGAACTGCTCGTGAGATTCAATAACGCTGCCCCAATGTTCCACCGGTGCGGTTTCAACATCATCAACCAAAATCACCGCATGCGGATTACCCATATTCACACAGCTTACCGGTACAGACTCCAAACCGACCAAGACAATATGTGTCAGCGCATCTTCATTTTCACCATGTGCAGGCACAAACGGAATTTCAGACGGCATGAAACGCGGTTTACCCATATTGACGGTAACCAAACCGTTATCCAACAGCTTCGGCACAATAATCCCTTTGGCCGTTTCGACCAAAATTTCCGTTTTATCCGTCAAACCCTTATCCGCGACAAAACGCGCAAAACAACGCGCGCCATTGCCGCACTGTTCTACTTCCCGACCATCGGCATTGAAAATGCGGTACCGAAAATCGACCGCATCAGAAGAAGGCTTCTCCACTACCAAAAACTGATCAAAACCCACGCCGCGATAGCGGTCTGCCCATTGGGCAAGCGGCGCAGCCAACGGATCAAAGTCCTGATTGATGGCATTGACCACCATAAAATCATTGCCCAAGCCGTGCATCTTCGTAAATTTCAAAGTTTTCATTATTCATTCACATTCTTATTAAATCATTATTTCGGCACATTCTACACCAGAATGATATATCCGTTTCTATCTTGTTTTTCAGACGGCATTGCGCCCTTTTACCAATACTAACACCAGCCACCCCGCAAAAATACTATACTTCCCACATTACAAACATTTCTTATTACAAGGATACACATTATGAAAAAAGTTCTCTTACCTGCCCTTTTGGCCGCTTCACTCAGCGCATGTACAGTCGGTACACCCGGCGTTTCCGTCGGCTTAGGCGTCGGCACCAGCATCGGCCGCCACGTCGGCTTGGGTACATCCATCAACATCCCTGTCGGCTTGGACAAAACCAAAACCACCAAAGACACAGATTCGGACGGCATCCGCATCACAGAAGAACAAATCGTAACCTATTTTGATGCGCACGGCACACCCAGCAACAGCGCAGTCAAAGGCGGCTTCCATCGCCAACTGATCAGCAAACGCAACAACGAATATGTCGTCCAAGACTTTTACAGCGACAACAGCCAAAAACGCACAGACCCCTACGTCCTCAGCCGTAACCAACTGATGCAGTTCCGCGCCACGCCAAGCAACGGCTCGTTAACCACTTACGCCTACAACGGTACGGTAATGCAGCAGCAAGTGTTCCAAAACGGCAAATTGGTTAACGCCAAATACTAAAGGCTGTCTGAAACGGCTGGAAAGCATGTGAAACTTGATTACAAAATATTTTTAACATTCAAACATTTGAAATATTTTGTACCATTTTCTTAAAAATATTGATTGACACATTTTTTCCAGCCATTATAATACGCCCCATTCCCCGATAGCTCAGTCGGTAGAGCGACGGACTGTTAATCCGCAGGTCCCTGGTTCGAGCCCAGGTCGGGGAGCCAAATTTTAAAAGCCTGAACTTCTGTTCAGGCTTTTTTACATCAATCAGGAACGATCGTTCTTTCCCAAAGAAAGCCCTGAATCCTCATAAGACCTTTGCAAAGGCCTCTATCTGCCAAACTGGCACGCCTTGCGCCCTACCCGCTTCGTTTGGCGAACAGGCGCAAACAGCCCGAAACCTTTTGTCAATCAGGTTTTGGGCTGTTTTGCTTTTGAATAAGCGGTATAGTGGATTAAATTTAAATCAGGACAAGGCGACGAAGCCGCAGACAGTACAGATAGTACGGAACCGATTCACTTGGTGCTTCAGAACCTTAGAGAATCGTTCTCTTTGAGCTAAGGCGAGGCAACACCGTACTGGTTTAAAGTTAATCCACTATAATATTGGTTGAGCGGATTTGAATGCAATAAACACTCAATATGCTTGCGGCGGAATAACTGCCGATATATTGATTTCAATCTGCAAAACAGATAGTACGAAGGCCGTCTGAAACTGATTTCTGGCGTTTCAGACGACCTTTGTTTGCTTTGTTGCACGGGTTTAACGGAAGAAATCGCCCATGCCTGCTGGCAGACCTTGGGTAAACGCACCCATGGTTTTATTGGTCGTTTCTTCGGCTTTTTCGGAAGCGGCATTGATAGCAGCCAATACCAAATCTTCCAACATTTCTTTGTCGTCAGCGGCCTCTTGAATCAAATCAGGGCTGATTTCAAGTTTGCGGACAACGTGCGAACACGTCATCACAACTTTCACCAAACCATTACCTGCCTCACCTTCAACTTCGGTTTCAGCCAGCTTGGCTTGTGCCTTTTTCATGTTTTCCTGCATTTGTTGCGCCTGTTTCATCAGGCCGCCTAATCCGGCTTTTCCGAACATGTTTTACTCCTATGGGTTTGAATAAATGGGTTTCACTCATGCCGTCTGAAAAACGCTCTTACCTTTCAGACGGCCTTGTATGTCAGTATTTTAAGAATGTCCTACCAACTCTAAAGAGTCCGGCAGCCATTGCGCTTTAAAGGTTTGCAAGATTTTCTGCGCCGTTGTATCCGCTTCCAGCAAATCTTGCGCCTGCTGCCGCCCTTCTTCTTGAATACGCTTGCAGCGCATAACCGGCGTTTCCCAGCCTTTATCATCCTGCCAAGGCTCGGTTTGCAGCCTTAAATTGCCAAGATGGTAAGCCTCACTCAACGTCTGACAGATTTTATCCAAGCGCTCTTTATTGGCAGTGGCTTTGGCTTCATCCGTCAAAGACAGCATGATTAACCCTGCCTCCGCATCATAACTCGTCCATGCCGCATTTTGCGCCAACATCTGCGCCGCGCCTAATTTACGGGCAAAGCGTTCAATAATACTGTGCCAATTCTCAGTTTTAAACTCAGGCAAAGGAGCGAACTGAAGCTCTTCTTCATCTCCCTCTTCTTCAGGCTCAACAGACGCAACCGGCTGTGGTACTTCCATCACATCAGCACGATGCGAATCTTCATATGTATATGCTTCATCAAAAAACGGAGGTGGAATTTCCTCATCCATGTGCGGATATTCTTCCGGCTCAGGGGCCGTCTGAACTTTTGCAACAGGCAATGTCTCCGCAGTTTCTTGTATCTGAGCCGTTTGTGTTTGAAGCGGCTCAGCCGATACTTGGCTCGGCATTTCCTCCCAAGGCGGTACATCCGCCTGTTGTTGAGCAGTCTGAATAGTTTCTTCAGACGGCCTTTCAACGGGATCCTGTTTGGTCGGAACAGCTTCTTTCTCAACCGCCGGTGCTACTATCGGCTCAGATTTCGGCAGCTGAAAAGGCTTTTTTTCGGCCTCAGCTTTCTGATGATCGGAATGCAAATCCGTGTGTTCAATCTGACTTTGCGTATCGCAACCCGAAGCGGCCAACGGCGCAAATGCAAGCATGCGCAAAAGCGTCATGACAAAACCGGCATACTCGTCCGGAGCCAGCGGCAAATCCTGTTTGCCATGAATAGCACATTGATAATAAAGCTGAATCTGCTCACCACTCAAAGCCTGACTTAATCGCAGCAAAGTTCCACGTTCAGGGTCGTCATTTGCCAAGGCGGAAGGAATGGTTTGAATCAAAGCCAAATGTTGCAACAGCATGGCCAATTCTGCCAATGCGCTGTCAAAACCAATCGCTCTGGCGGACATTTCCTGAGCTTTTTCCAGCAAGGCCTCACCGTTTTGATTGATGATTCCTTCAAGCAATTCAAACAAGTATTGTTTATCGACCGCTCCGATCATCTGGCGGACATCTTGTTCGGCCACTTTACCCGACCCCATGGCAATCGCCTGATCCAAAAGGCTCAACGCATCGCGCATCGAGCCGGCGGCGGCACGTCCTAAAAGCTGCAAAGCCTGCGGCTGATAAGGAACGTTTTCACGATCCAAGACATGTGCCAAATGCTCGGCAACCTGCTGGGTTGTCATGTTGCGCAAAACAAACTGCAAACAGCGGCTCAATACAGTAATGGGAACTTTATGCGGATCGGTGGTCGCCAAAATAAATTTAACGTGCTCAGGCGGCTCTTCCAAAGTCTTCAGCATGGCATTGAACGCGCTTTTGGAAAGCATATGCACTTCGTCGATGATATAGACTTTGTATTTACCCGCAGTAGGCGCATATTGTGCGTTTTCCAATACTTCACGGATATTATCGATACCGGTATTCGATGCCGCGTCAATTTCCAATAAATCCACATAACGGCCGCTGTCGATTTGCGTACAGCTTTCACACTGACCGCATGGTTCGCCATGCACGGCATTTTCGCAGTTCAAGCTCTTGGCCAAAATCCTGGCAATCGTGGTCTTGCCCACACCGCGCGTCCCTGTCAGCAGATAGGCATGGTGCAGACGGCCTTCGTCCAGCGCGTTGCGCAGGGCTTTGACGACGTGTTCCTGACCGACCAAATCGGCAAAGGTTTTCGGACGCCATTTTCGTGCAAGAACTTGATAAGCCATGTTGTTTCTCTACGGGAAATAAATCGGAAGGCCGTCTGAAAAGAATTATCCGCTCTTCAGACGGCCTCAGAAAATGGCATATATTCTAGCATTTTTTTGATTTTTATTAAGGATTTTCTATCAAGCCGACAGCGACAGCATGTCATCGCAATGTTAGAATGCTACACAAATAATAACCAAGTTAAAGCTAAAATCATTATGCCTGAAATTATACTACGTAACCAATCAGCCACTATGCAAGTTAACACAATGGGCGGATACATTGATTCCCTGATTTTAAAAGGGCGGAAAGTCTTATTTCCGAAAACCAGCGTTCAAGTGGGCGATGACACAAAATTACGCGGCGGCATGCACGTCTGCTTACCCCAACTCGGACCGGACAGCAAAAATCATCTGGCCCAACATGGTTTCGGCAGAACTTCAGGCTGGGAAATCCGCCATCAAAATGAATCGGATATCGGCTTGAAATTAATCAGTACAGAAAAAGGCTATGAACACGTCGAATGGTTGCTCGATTACAGCCTGCCTAACGAAAATGAAGCCATCGCCATCCTAACCGTCTGCAATTACGGCGAATCGCCCGTCCGCACATCCCCGGGATTCCACCCCTACTTTACCGCCGCCGGCACACAATTTGATTTCAACGGCGCGCCATACGATGCCGACTATATCTCCCATACCGAATTTGTTTCCTCCAAGCAGGACGCACACGTTGCATTTGACGGCTTGAAACTGGATATCCGCACCCACAATCTGCCTGTGTATGCCCTTTGGAGCGATCGAAACGGCCAATATACTTGTGCAGAGCCAACCGCAGAAGGCAATGCGTTTTTATCTCCTGCAAGAGGCGGACAATTTGTTTCAGGGCACAGCAAAAAACGTTACGCCATGAAAATCAGACTGATAGCTTAAATTGTTCTGTCAAAGTCATAAATACTTAAAAACCACCCAAAAGGGTGGTTTTCTTATGGTTTACAGGCCATTGTTATTGATTGCATTCGCAATATCGCGTACCGCTGTTACATACATGCGGCTGTGGTTGTATTGCCATACTGTGTAGAAGTTATTCAGGCCCAAATAGTATTCAAATACGCCCGGACTGGTTTCCAAAGCATACAATACAGCCTTTTCATTATCTGCAACAGCAGCTTGAGGCATCACACCCAAAGCTTTGAAATCTGCGACAGTGCGCGTCAAAGCAGTTTTCTCATCGATAATCGCCTGCAAGTGCGGAGTAATCGTCAGACTTACCGGCACAACCATCTTACCGCCGGTCTGCCAGCCATGCTGTTTCATATAATTGGCGACAGAAGCCGCCACATCGCCGACATTATTCCAAATATCGCGATGACCATCATCATCATAGTCTACCGCCCATTTACGGTAGCTTGAAGGCATAAATTGCGGCATACCCATCGCACCGGCATAGCTGCCTTTGAAGTCAAAGATATTTTCTTTTTCTTCTTTTGCCATCAGCAAAAGTTCGCTCAACTCGTTTTGGAAGAACTCGGCACGGCGTGGATAATCAAAGGCCAATGTACTCAAGGCATCGGCAACGCGGAAGCTGCCTGTATTTTTACCATAATTGGTTTCAATACCGAGAATCGCCACAATCAATTCGGCAGGTACGCCGTATTTGCGTGCCACATCATCGATTACGGCACGATTTGCCGCATAGAATTGTCTGCCGCCATTAAATTTGGCTGCACCAGAGTTACCGGTGCGGAATTCATACCAAGGACGCGAAGTGCTTGGACGGTACATAATGGTAATGATATTGCCTTTATACACCACGCCATTAAAGAAATTACGCAACTCTTCCGCACTGAACCGGCGGTTTTTTACTTCATATTGGATAAACTGCTGAACGTTGACGTTTTCATTAAAGCCGCTGCTGGCAACAGATTCAGCGGCAGCATCAAATACAGGGCGTTTTGCAGAGGAAACAGGCTCAACCGGTTTTGCCGTATCAACAGCAGGCTTTTGCGGGGTACTACATGAAGCTAGAGCCAAAGCAGCCAGACCCATCCCAAAGATTTTGATTTTATTCATAAATAATCTCTTTATTAAATACTATGATAAATCCGAATACGAAAGAATATTCGTCCAACACATCATCTCTCTATGCCAACTGCCATACTTTTTAATCAGCCAAAAAATATAGAAACTCGGCACCAATTTGCTTCGGCTCAAGCACATAGACAAGGCCGTCTGAAATCCAAGGAAACCCTTGATTTTCAGACGGCCTTGAATGAATCAATTACTCAGCGGCTGCAACAACAGCAACGGTAATTTTAGCAACAGCATCAGTATGCAGAGCCACTTCCACTTCGTATTCGCCAACAGCTTTCAAAGGACCGTTAGGCAGACGTACGTTTGCTTTAGCAGCTTGGATACCGGCAGCAACAATCGCTTCAGCGATGTCGGCATTGGTAACAGAACCGAACAGACGACCATCAACACCGGCTTTTTGAGCAACAGTAATGGTTTGGCCTTCCAGTTTTTCTTGACGTGCTTTAGCATCAGCCAAGATTTCAGCTTGTTTGGCTTCCAATTCAGCGCGGCGTGCTTCGAATTCTTTCATGTTGGCTTCGGTTGCACGTTTTGCTTTACCGGCAGGGATCAGGAAGTTGCGTGCGTAACCGTTTTTAACGGTAACGATGTCACCCAAGTTACCCAGACCGCCGATTTTTTCTAACAGAATAATTTGCATGATTTAAACTCCAAAATTATTTGTGTTGATCGGTGTAAGGCAACAGAGCCAAGAAACGGGCACGTTTCACAGCAGTAGCCAACTGACGTTGGTAGTGTGCTTTAGTACCAGTAATGCGGGCAGGGATGATTTTGCCGTTTTCAGAGATGAAGTCTTTCAACAAATCAACTTGTTTGTAATCAACTTCTTGGATTTTTTCAGCCGTAAAGCGGCAGAATTTTCTACGTTTGAATGATTGACGAGCCATTGTCGTTTAACCTTTATATTCTTTAATGTTCTGTATGCGTAGTACCGGCTTGGGGAAGCGTTGGCTGCGTTGCGCCAAAAAACCTTCCGACTCGATGATGACATCTTGCCGATACTGCCATTCCTCAGCCTGCTTACCTAAAATCCGCGCAGGGATTTCAAATTTGACCAGACATTTCTGTCCGTTTTCTTCCTGCCAAGACTCATGTTGCAACACAACATCTAAAACAGGAATTCCTGCCGGCGTATATCTCAAAGGCTGAACCTGCAAGATACGGGCGGTAAGCTTAATCAGATTGTTCAATCTTATTCGGCTGCTGCAACTTCTTCAGCTGCACCGTTCAGCAAGTTTTTTGCTTTTTCGCCGCCCAGCATTGGGGAAGCTTCAGTTACAGCGTGTTTTGTTTTGATGGTCAGGTGACGCAGTACGGCATCATTGAAGCGGAAAGCAGTTTCCAGCTCTTCAACCACTTCAGGAGTAGTTTCGATATTCATCAAAACATAGTGTGCTTTGTGGATTTTATTGATTGGGTAAGCCAATTGACGACGGCCCCAGTCTTCCAAACGGTGGATTTTACCGCTGGCTTCAGTAATCATGGTTTTGTAACGTTCAACCATAGCAGGCACTTGCTCGCTTTGATCAGGATGAACGATAAACACGATCTCGTAATGACGCATGTTATCTCCTTATGGATGATTAAAAACAGCCTTTCACCATGCGAAGTAAAAGGCAAGGAAAAGAGGCTGAATTTTATCCGCATTTCTTAAAGAATACAAGTCTGAATTCAAAATCCACTTTCTTTTCAATTAAAAAACAACATTAGGCCTTATGGTTATTTCCTAGCAAACCACTCAACTATCTGCCAAAAATCTGCTAAAATCTGCCTCATCCTAATAAATACAGCATCAGAAGGCACACAATCATGGCTCTTTTGCAGATTTCAGAACCCGGCATGTCCGCCGCCCCCCATCAACACCGCCTCGCCGTAGGCATTGATTTAGGTACAACCAACAGCTTGGTTGCCACCGTCCGCAGCGGTAGCGCAGTCTGCCTGCCCGATTCAGACGGCCGCGCCACCCTGCCTTCGGTTGTCCGTTATTTAGATGGCGAAGTTGAAGTCGGCAAAAACGCCCTTTCTGCCCAAAAAACCGATCCGCTAAATACAGTCAGCTCCGCCAAACGCCTGATCGGCCGCACCCTTACCGACCTCGCACAAGAGGCACAATACCTGCCCTACCGGTTCACGCCCAATGAGCGCGTAGTCGAGTTAAACACCCGTCAAGGTGCGAAAACACCTATCGAAGTATCGGCAGAAATCCTCAAAGCCCTCAAATTGCGCGCCGAAGAAACATTGGGCGGTGATTTGGTTGGTGCCGTCATTACCGTTCCCGCCTATTTCGACGATGCCCAACGGCAAGCCACCAAAGATGCCGCGCGCTTGGCAGGCTTGAATGTCTTGCGCCTCCTTAACGAACCGACTGCCGCCGCGATTGCCTACGGACTGGACAACGCCTCAGAAGGCACGTTTGTCGTTTATGACTTGGGCGGTGGCACATTCGACGTATCCGTATTGCAACTGACCAAAGGCCTGTTTGAAGTGAAAGCCACCGGCGGCAACAGCGCATTGGGTGGTGATGACTTCGACCATCGTTTGTTCTGCTACCTACTCGAACAAAACGACCTCTCCAAACTCAACGAACAAGACAGCCAGCTTCTGCTTTCCCTTGTTCGTACCGCCAAAGAAAAACTGACCACTCAAACCGAAGCCGTCATCGAAACCACACTTTCAGACGGCCATAAAGTTCATACCGTCATTACCCGCCAAGAGTTTCACAATCTGACCCAAAATCTGGTACAAAAAACCATCGAACCAGTCAAACAGGCTTTGAAAGATGCCGGCGTGACCAAGGCGGATGTCAAAGGCGTGATTATGGTTGGCGGTTCTACCCGCATGTTGCACGTTCAACAAGCAGTTGCCACATTCTTTGGTCAAACTCCGCTGAATAACCTTAATCCTGACGAAGTGGTCGCACTCGGTGCCGCCATACAGGCAAACGTCCTTGCAGGCAACAAAACCGACGGCGAATGGCTGCTGCTGGACGTTACCCCTTTGTCGCTCGGTTTGGAAACCTACGGTGGTCTAGCCGAAAAAATTATCCCGCGCAACTCTACCATTCCTACCGCACGCGCGCAGGACTTCACCACTTTCAAAGACGGTCAAACCGCCATGACGATACACGTCGTACAAGGCGAGCGCGAACTCGTTTCCGACTGCCGCAGCCTTGCCAAATTTACCCTGCGCGGCATTCCGCCCATGGCCGCAGGCGCAGCGCGTATCCGCGTGACCTTCCAAGTTGATGCCGACGGATTGCTGTCCGTTTCAGCACAAGAACAAAGCACCGGCGTACAGGCGCAAATCGAAGTCAAACCTTCCTACGGCTTGGACGACAGCACCATCACCCAAATGCTCAAAGACAGCATGAGCAACGCCGCAGAAGACATGGCCGCACGCGCACGCGCCGAAGCCGTAGTCGAAGCCGAAAGCCTGACCGATGCCGTCAACGCTGCTCTTGAATTGGATAGCGATTTATTGGAAGCCGAAGAATTGCAACAGATTCAACAAGACATTGTCGACTTGCAAGGCCGTCTGAAAGACGGCAAAGCCGAAGACATCCGCGCCGCCGTCGCCAAACTCAGCCACAGCACCGACAACTTCGCCGCCAAGCGCATGAACCGCAACATCCAACGCGCACTGACAGGGCAAAGCGTTGATAATATTTGATGCCTAAACAATTTCAGACGGCCTTTGATAAAAGGCCGTCTGAAAAGATGTCATCTCACAGAAATAAAAATAAAGGACAACAATGGAAAAAGCAGGTATTGTCTACCTGATGAAAACCGTCATCAAAGGTGTATATAAGATTGGTATTACTGACGAAAATAATTTTGAAATTAGAATGCGCCATTTGGAAAACAACGGCTACGCAAACGTTGCCGGATTAGAACGCATTCTAGCCATTAAAACCGACAACTATAAAGAAAAAGAAACCTTACTTCATGAAATTTTCGGCAAAAGCCAAATAGGAGAAACTGAGCTTTTTGCAATTGATGAAAATCTTGTAAAAAGGCTTTTTCTCTCATTAAGAGGCGAAATTGTATTTCCTAAAAATGAAATAGCAGAGTTAGGTTTTGAAAAAACTGTCAAAGAACATCATCAAGAAAAAATCTTTGAAGTAAACAGAAGTGCATTTATCTCCTTTATTAAGGAAAAGCACCAACAAAATCCTTCCATATTAAGAAATCTCATCTCTTCAGAAAATGCATATAAACCCAAAAATTCCAAAGTCCGTCTATATAAAGACGAATACTTTGGGAAAAGTGGAACAAAGCTAACCACTGAAATTGAAGAGGGTCTTCACATCTATACTACGTACTCAAAAAAGGATTTGAAGATAGCTTACGAAGATTATTCAGAATTATTTAAATCACAATGAGACTCTGGCATCAAACCCTTATCCCCCTACTCCCCCGCGCCCAGCTTTTGGGGCAACACCGTGAATGCGCCGCTTTACGCGGAGCAGGCTGGGGCAGGCCGCATGCGACGGTTAATTACGTTTTTACCCATTCGCCCTACAAACTCTATCTGTATCACGCACTGATTATGGAAGAGATGGAAAGGCGCGGTTACAAACCCGATGCTTTATGGAAAGACCCGCTATATCGCGGTAAAGCCGTTGTCCCATACCATTCACACGCGGCTGAAACAGCTACTTCGCCGATTTATGCCGAACATGATGATGCTTACTTGGACGAATGTCTGAAAAATTTAAGAAATAAAGGCATCATGTTATAAACCCATTTTTCAGACGGCCTGAATATTGAATACCCAAGGCCGTCTGAAACCACTTTAACCACAACCACTCTATAAACAACCGAGACAATAAAAATGCCAAAAATTACCGTACTCCCACACGCGACATTATGCCCCGAAGGCGCGGTTATCGAAGACGCACCGGAAGGCCAAACCGTCCTTGACGTACTGCTCGACCACGACATCGAAGTTGATCATGCCTGCGAAAAATCATGCGCCTGCACAACCTGCCACGTGATTATCCGCAAAGGTTTTGACAGCCTGGAAGAGCCGACCGAATTGGAAGAAGACCTGCTCGACCAAGCATGGGGCTTGGAAGCCGATTCACGTTTGAGCTGTCAGGCGGTCGTTGCCGATGAAGATTTGGTCGTAGAAATCCCCAAATATACGATCAACCATGCGCGTGAAGACCACTAGAACAAGGCTTAATGAAAAAGGCCGTCTGAAACCACAAATTCATGGTTTTCAGACGGCCTTTTGGTTATGCAGCAAATTATTTGATATGAGGGAAAATAAAACGCATACGCGAAATCTGCATAGCCACTTTCTGAGTAGCAGAATAATTTTCGATTTTTTCTTGAATTCTGATTTGATGCAGATTGCCGTTATGCTTAGGAGCGGATTTTTGAGGCTCGCTTGTCGCCTGCAACTCTTGCTCTGTTTTCAACGTTTCCTCCGCCTCGATGGCCGAAAGCGCAGCCTCATCCCTTACCAAACCAAAACGCTCGATAATGGCATTGGCTTCATCTATATAATGAGATTTGTTCGCGCCATTTTCCAACACCGCATCTTCAAGTACGACCGACAAATGTTTGCCGCAATTTTCGATACGCTCTGCGATACGCGAATAAACCATCCAACGCTTCAACCTCAATGCGCCTGCATCGTCATTAAGTGAAGCGGCATCCAGTTTAATTAAGCCATAGTGTTTGCCGTAATACAGACGGAACACCAGCTGCTTCAAATCCTTTGTTTCATCCAGCAGGCGATAAAATTCGCGAACCAACAACAGCAAACGGTCAAATGCGTCTGCTTTGGCCAGATACTCTGAATCATCTGAAGCAAGCGCGTAAATCAGTTTGGACAATTTGGCGTTGAGTGCGTTATTCATCATTTTTCCTTTTATTTTTAAGCGATGGATTGTCTTAAGAGCCATTCAAAAAAATTTGGTTGCATAGCGAAATGTAAATTTTGCATGGAAACCAAATCATTCAAAACGAAATAGAAAGTATAAAACGGCAGATTGCCGTGAATTTTAAGTGTCTTGCCGTATTTTAACGCAACTATGCTATTTTGTTAAAAAATAGCGCCATCATTTATCTGCCAATCTTCCGTAAAACAATCTGGCAGTCCGACTTCTTCTTGATTAAAATAATTACTAATAGCTCAAACCCAATAAAGGAACACATCATGAAATGGACAGATACCCAACGCATCGCCGAAGAACTCTACGACTTACACGGCGACAGCATCGATCCGAAAACCGTACGCTTTACCCAACTGCGTGATTTAATTATGGCTTTGCCTAAATTTGACGATGATCCGGCGCGTTGCGGCGAGCGCATTCTCGAAGCCGTACAACAAGCATGGATAGATGAAGCAGAATAAGCTTTCTTCCCCTTCCTATCAAACAAGACCTTAGGCTGTTTTTTCAGACAGCCTGAGGTCTTTATTAAATCTATTCATACAATTTCGGAAAATTTCGAAATTGACTCATACTGACCTCAAATTTATTATGCAGTCTGACAACAAATAAAAGATATGCAGAAGGTGCATAAGCATGAATCACGCTAGAGAAATTAACGCATTAAATCACAGCCTTTCCGATTTGAAAGGCGACATCAACGTTTCATTCGAATTTTTCCCGCCGAAAAACGAACAAATGGAAACCATGCTGTGGGATTCTATCCATCGCCTACAAACCTTGCACCCGAAATTTGTTTCCGTAACTTACGGTGCAAACTCAGGCGAGCGCGACCGCACTCACAGCATCGTTAAACGCATCAAACAAGAAACCGGCCTTGAAGCCGCCCCTCACTTGACCGGTATCGATGCCAGCCCTGACGAGTTGCGTCAAATTGCCAAAGATTATTGGGACAGCGGTATCCGCCGCATCGTTGCCCTGCGTGGCGACGAGCCGCCCGGTTACGAGAAAAAACCTTTCTATGCCGAAGATTTGGTCAAACTGTTGCGCTCCGTGGCCGACTTTGATATTTCCGTAGCGGCCTATCCAGAGGTGCACCCGGAAGCCAAATCCGCACAAGCCGACTTAATAAATCTGAAACGCAAAATTGATGCGGGTGCAAACCACGTTATTACCCAATTCTTCTTTGACGTGGAAAGCTATCTGCGCTTCCGCGACCGTTGCGTGATGATGGGCATTGACGTTGAAATCGTTCCCGGCATCCTGCCTGTAACCAATTTCAAACAATTGGCCAAAATGGCCCAAGTGACCAACGTCAAAATCCCAAGCTGGCTGTCTAAAATGTACGAAGGTTTGGATGACGACCAAGGCACGCGCAACCTTGTTGCCGCCAGCATCGCCATCGACATGGTCAAAGTCCTCTCTCGCGAAGGTGTCAAAGACTTCCACTTCTACACCCTCAACCGCAGCGAACTGACTTACGCCATCTGCCATATTTTGGGTGTACGTCCCCGTTAATAAAACAGACGGCCTCCCCATTCTGATTTACAATATCGAACATTCAGGCCATACCGGCCTGATTAAAAATTCCAACTAGGAGAGTTAACATGACAACATTGCATTTTTCAGGCTTCCCGCGCGTCGGTGCCTTCCGCGAATTGAAATTCGCACAAGAAAAATACTGGCGCAAAGAAATCAGCGAGCAAGAATTGCTGGCTGTTGCTAAAGACTTGCGCGAGAAAAACTGGAAACACCAAGCTGCGGCTAACGCCGATTTCGTTGCTGCAGGCGATTTCACTTTCTACGACCACATCCTCGACCTGCAAGTTGCCACCGGTGCCATCCCTGCCCGTTTCGGCTTCGACAGCCAAAATCTGTCTTTGGAACAATTCTTCCAACTGGCCCGTGGTAACAAAGACCAATTCGCTATCGAAATGACCAAATGGTTCGACACCAACTACCACTACTTGGTGCCTGAATTCCACGCCGATACCGAATTCAAAGCCAACGCCAAACACTACGTTCAACAACTGCAAGAAGCCCAAGCTTTGGGTCTGAAAGCCAAACCGACCGTTGTTGGTCCGTTGACTTTCCTGTGGGTAGGTAAAGAAAAAGGCGCGGTTGAATTCGACCGTCTGAGCCTGTTGCCTAAACTGTTGCCTGTTTACGTTGAAATCCTGACTGCTTTGGTTGAAGCCGGTGCCGAGTGGATTCAAATCGACGAGCCAGCTTTGACTGTTGACCTGCCTAAAGAATGGGTAGAAGCATACAAAGACGTTTACGCTACTTTGAGCAAAGTAAGCGCCAAAATCCTGTTGAGCACTTACTTCGGTTCTGTTGCCGAACACGCTGCTTTGTTGAAATCCCTGCCTGTTGACGGCTTGCACATCGACTTGGTACGCGCTCCTGAGCAACTGGACGCATTTGCCGACTACGACAAAGTTCTGTCTGCCGGCGTTATCGACGGCCGCAATATTTGGCGCGCCAACCTAAACAAAGTTTTGGAAACTGTTGAGCCTCTGCAAGCCAAACTGGGCGACCGTTTGTGGATCTCCAGCTCTTGCTCTCTGCTGCACACTCCATTTGACTTGTCAGTTGAAGAAAAACTGAAAGCCAACAAACCTGACCTGTACTCTTGGTTGGCATTCACCCTGCAAAAAACCCAAGAATTGCGCGTTCTGAAAGCCGCATTGAACGAAGGTCGTGATTCTGTTGCCGAAGAACTGGCCGCCAGCCAAGCAGCTGCCGACTCCCGTGCCAACAGCAGCGAAATCCACCGTGCAGACGTTGCTAAACGCCTTGCCGATTTGCCTGCCAACGCAGACCAACGCAAATCTCCATTTGCCGACCGTATCAAAGCGCAACAAGCATGGTTGAACCTGCCTCTGCTGCCGACTACCAACATCGGTTCTTTCCCACAAACTACCGAAATCCGCCAAGCACGCGCAGCCTTCAAAAAAGGCGAACTGTCTGCCGCCGATTACGAAGCCGCGATGAAAAAAGAAATCGCCTTGGTGGTTGAAGAGCAAGAAAAACTGGACTTGGACGTACTGGTACACGGCGAAGCCGAGCGTAACGACATGGTTGAATACTTCGGCGAACTGTTGAGCGGTTTTGCATTCACCCAATACGGCTGGGTACAAAGCTACGGCTCACGCTGCGTTAAACCACCTATCATCTTCGGTGACGTAAGCCGTCCTGAAGCCATGACCGTGGCTTGGTCTACTTACGCACAAAGCCTGACCAAACGCCCGATGAAAGGCATGTTGACCGGCCCTGTAACCATTCTGCAATGGTCTTTCGTCCGCAACGATATTCCTCGCTCTACTGTGTGCAAACAAATCGCACTGGCTCTGAACGACGAAGTATTGGATCTGGAAAAAGCAGGCATCAAAGTCATCCAAATCGACGAACCTGCCATCCGCGAAGGTCTGCCTTTGAAACGTGCCGATTGGGATGCCTACCTGAACTGGGCCGGTGAATCTTTCCGCCTGTCTTCTACCGGTTGCGAAGACAGCACTCAAATCCACACTCATATGTGCTACTCTGAGTTCAACGACATCCTGCCAGCCATCGCCGCTATGGACGCTGACGTCATCACCATCGAAACTTCACGTTCCGACATGGAGCTCTTGACTGCGTTCGGCGAGTTCAAATATCCGAACGACATCGGCCCGGGCGTTTACGACATCCACAGCCCACGCGTACCGACTGAAGCTGAAGTTGAGCATCTGTTGCGCAAAGCCATCGAGGTTGTACCGGTTGAACGTCTGTGGGTTAACCCAGACTGCGGCCTGAAAACACGTGGCTGGAAAGAAACTCTGGAACAACTCCAAGTGATGATGAACGTAACCCACAAACTGCGTGCCGAACTGGCTAAATAATGTGAGTTAGATGAAAGGCCGTCTGAAAATTTTCAGACGGCCTTTTTTCTTTATCGATATTTAGACCAGCGTGTAGAAACTAGTAGCGTTGTTTACAGTA
>NZ_KV821625.1:0-24197 GCF_001815685.1 Neisseria sp. HMSC056A03 | reverse complement strand
GGGATGTCCAACTTTTGGGGTGCAGTTCAATTTTCAGACGGCCTTTATTTTGTTTGATGTTAAATATCGGTTAGAAAACAAGGCTGTTGGGGCGTAAAGCCTTGTCGTGGGGGCGGTTTAACGGTACTATTCTCGGTTAATCCTGTTTTATTCCTATGAAATTGAAAGTATAAGATGATTAATGATATTCAAAAGACAGCTGAAGGCAAAATGCAGCGTTCTCTGGAAGTATTGAAAGAAAACTTGGCTAAGGTGCGTACCGGCCGTGCGCATACCGGCCTGCTTGATCAAGTGGAAGTGGAATACTGGGGCAGCATGGTGCCTGTGAGCCAAGTGGCGAACGTGACGCTTTTGGATGCGCGTACGATTGGTGTGAAACCGTTCGAGAGCAATATGGCTGCAAAAGTTGAGAAAGCTATCCGTGATTCGAACTTGGGCCTGAACCCTGCTTCTGTCGGTGATTTGATCCGTGTCCCTATGCCTATGTTGACTGAGGAACGCCGTAAAGATTTGATCAAAGTGGTACGCGGTGAGGCGGAAGAGGGCCGTGTGTCTATCCGCAATGTGCGCCGTGATGCAAACGACCACATCAAAAAATTGTTGAAAGACAAAGAGATTTCTGAAGATGAAGCCCGCCGTGGCGAGGAAGCGGTTCAGAAGTTGACCGACAAATATATTGCTGAGGCAGACAAGCTCTTGGCTGCCAAAGAAGAAGATTTGATGGCGATTTAATCCTGTGTGTAAACCGTTCAGACGGCCTTTGGACGGTTTGCTCCCTGAAAGGCAGACATGAAAAGCAGTACGCAGACGATTTTGGAACACTCTGCCATCCCCCGACATATTGCTGTGATTATGGACGGCAACGGACGTTGGGCAAAGAAGCGTTTTCTTCCCCGTGTGATGGGGCATAAGCGCGGCTTGGATGCGCTGGAGAACATGGTGAGGCATTGTGCTGAACTGGGTGTGCGGTATTTGACCGTGTTTGCTTTTTCGACTGAAAACTGGCGACGCCCCGAGGAAGAGGTTTCTTTTCTGATGGGGCTGTTTTTGCAGGCTTTGCAAAAGCAGGTGCGCCGTTTGCACGATAACAATATGCGCTTGAGAGTCATCGGCAGCCGTGAGCGGTTTAACGCTGAAATCCTGAAGGGGATTGAGGCGGCAGAGGCATTGACGGCAAATAATACCGGTTTGACTTTGAGCATTGCCGCCGATTATGGCGGCCGCTGGGATATTTTGCAGGCGGCAAATCAGTTGATTGCCGAGGGTGCAACTGAGATTACGGAAGAGGCGTTGTCGCGCTATTTGATGTTGGGCGATGCACCCGAGCCGGATTTGTTTATCCGAACCGGCGGCGAGACGCGCATCAGCAATTTCCTTCTGTGGCAGATGGCGTACGCGGAATTGTATTTTACGGATACGCTGTGGCCTGATTTTAATGAGAAATCGCTGAATGAGGCGATTACTTCGTTCCAAAAACGGGAACGCCGCTTCGGGCGGACTTCCGAACAGCTGCCGGTTGAGCAGCAACGGGGTTGAGAACTATGTTGAAACAACGGATTTTGACGGCGCTGTGGCTTTTGCCGCTGATGCTGGGTATGCTGTTTTATGCACCTATGTGGCTGTGGGCTGCGTTTTGCGGCCTGATTGCCATGCTGACTTTGTGGGAATATGCCCGCATGAGTGGCTTGGACAAGCTGAAAATCAATCATTATTTGGCTTCAACGCTGGTGTTCGGTGTGATTGCCTATGCCGGCGGTTGGCAGTTGCCTGATTTGGTTTGGTATGTTGTATTGGCGTTTTGGCTGATTGTCATGCCTTGGTGGCTGAAAGCGAAATGGAAGTTAAACGGCGGCTGGCAGGCTTACACAGTCGGTTGGTTGTTGGTGATGCCGTTTTGGTTCGCACTGGTTTACCTGCGCCCTCAGCCTGAAGACGCGCTGTCTTTATTGGCGATTATGGGCTTGGTGTGGGTGGCCGATATTGGCGCGTATTTCTGCGGCAAATCGTTTGGCAAGCGCAAAATTGCGCCGACCATCAGCCCGGGTAAAAGCTGGGAAGGTGCGATCGGCGGCGCATTATGCGTTGCCGTGTACATGACCATCGTATGGAAAGCCGGTTGGCTGGCTTTTGAAGCCGGTTGGTTAAAAACTATTTTGATCGGCTTGATTCTGACCGTTGTCAGCGTGTGCGGCGATTTGCTGGAAAGCTGGCTTAAACGTGCGGCCGGTATCAAAGACAGCAGTAATCTGTTGCCGGGACACGGCGGCGTGTTCGACCGTGTGGACAGCCTGATTGCCGTTATCAGCATTTATGCCGCCTTTATATATTTGTTTTAAACAGCCTGTCTGACGTGGTTGAGGGAGCTGATGATGTCCGAACAAAAACAGATTTCATCTTTATCGATCTTGGGCGTATTGTTGGCACTGGGATTGATGGCTGCGGCGTTTATTTTGGGCGTGCAGTTTAAGAATCTGCGCCAGCCGGGGACGATTACTGTAAAAGGTCTGGCGGAGAAAAACTTCCAATCCGACAGCGCGACGTGGAATACGGGCGTGAACGCACACGGCGAGAGCTACCAGGAAGTTTTGGATTTGCTGACGGCAAGACGCAAGAAGCTGTCTAAATTTTTGGGCGAGCAAGGCTTTGCGGCGGCTGAAATGAAAGTGGGCCTGCCCGAAGTGTCGCGCGTTTTCAATGAAACCCGCGACGAACTGGGCAACGTAACCCGCACGCCCAACGGCTACGATGGCGACCTCAATATTGTGGTCAACACCAAAAAACTGGATAAAATCCAAGCCGCCCAGCGCGCCATTTTGAACTTCCGTGCACAAAACGAATTCATCCGCTTCGACAATCCGCAATATTTGCTGGGCAATTTGGAAACCATCAAACGCGATTTGATCACGCAGGCGACGGAGGATGCGCAGAAACGCGCGGCCGAATTTGCCAAAACCGGCGGCGGCAAAGTGGGTGCCATGCGTTCTGCTTCACAAGGCTCGTTCAACATCTATGCCGACACCGGCAGCAGCGAGGACGACGAGTACGGCGGTTCTTACGATAAAAGCACTGTCGGCAAACAAGTCCGACTGGTTGTTACCATCGAATACGGCATTGAGTAATTCTTTCAGACGGCCTTTTCAGCTGGGAGACAAAAGGCCGTCTGAAAATTGGAAACGGCAAAGAAATCTATTTCAAACACAATGAATACCGTTTGCACAGCACACAAAGAACACACCATGACACAACAAGTTCTGACCATATTAGGCAGTACCGGCAGCATAGGCGAAAGTACTTTAGACGTTGTCTCCCGCCATTCCGAAAAATTCCGCGTGTTCGCGCTGGCGGGGCATAGACAGGTGGACAAGCTGGCGGCGCAATGCAAGCAGTTCCGTCCGGAATATGCTGTTGTCGGCGATGCCGGTCATGCGGCTGAGCTGGAAAAGAAACTCAAACAAGAAGGCATCGATACGCAGGTCTTATATGGTTCTCAAGCCCTGATTGATGTGGCTTCGGCTGATGAAGTCAGCGGCGTAATGTGTGCCATTGTCGGCGCGGCCGGTTTGCCGTCGGCTTTGGCCGCCGCTCAAAAGGGCAAAACCATTTATTTGGCAAACAAAGAAACGCTGGTGGTTTCCGGCGCATTGTTTATGGAAACTGCCCGTCAAAACGGCGCCACCGTCTTGCCGATTGACAGCGAACACAACGCCATCTTCCAAGTATTGCCAAGGGATTACACAGGCCGTCTGAATGAGCACGGTATCAATTCGATTATCCTGACCGCGTCGGGCGGCCCCTTCCTTAACACCGATTTAAGTACATTTGACAGCATTACGCCCGAGCAGGCGGTCAAGCATCCGAATTGGAGCATGGGACGCAAAATTTCCGTCGATTCCGCGTCAATGATGAATAAGGGCTTGGAGTTGATTGAGGCGCATTGGCTGTTTAACTGTCCGCCGGAAAAACTGGAAGTCGTCATTCATCCGCAATCCGTGATACACAGCATGGTGCGTTATCGAGATGGTTCGGTATTGGCGCAGTTGGGTAATCCTGATATGCGTACGCCGATTGCTTATTGCTTGGGTCTGCCCGAACGCATCGATTCCGGCGTGGGCGAGCTGGATTTCGGCGCATTGTCCGCATTGACCTTCCAAAAGCCCGACTTTGACCGTTTCCCATGTCTGAAACTTGCCTATCAGGCCATGGATGCGGGCGGCGCCGCGCCTTGCGTGCTGAACGCCGCCAACGAAGTTGCCGTGACCGCTTTTTTAGATAAACGCATCAAGTTTACCGATATTGCCAAAGTCGTTGCCTACTGCCTTGCTCAAGATTTTTCAGACGGCCGTCACGATATCGAAGGCCTGCTGGCGCAAGACGCACAAACACGCAGACAGGCAGAAGCCTTTATCGGCAAACAATAAAGCTTCAATGACAGGCCGTCTGAAACGCCAACCGCTTGGCATTTAGGCAGACAAAATGGAACAACTGCCTTTATAATCGGTTTTCAGACGGCTTTATCCGTTGATTCTCACATTCCATTCAGGGGATTTTTTTGCAAACCTTTTTAGCCTTTATCGTCGCCATTCTGATTTTGGTCAGCCTGCATGAGTTCGGACACTATATTGTTGCCCGCTGGTGCGGCGTTAAAGTCGTGCGCTTTTCCGTCGGCTTCGGTAAGCCCTTTTTCACCCGAAAACGCGGCGATACCGAGTGGTGTCTTGCCCTGATTCCGTTGGGCGGTTACGTTAAAATGGTCGATACGCGCGAAGGCGAGGTGGCGGACGCAGATTTGCCGTACGCCTTTGACAAGCAGCATCCGGCCAAGCGCATCGCCATTGTCGCCGCCGGTCCTTTGACCAATTTGATTTTGGCCGTTTTGCTTTACGGTTTGAGCTTTTCCTTCGGCGTGACCGAGTTGCGCCCTTATGTCGGCATGGTCGAGCCTGCCAGTATTGCCGCCAACGCAGGTTTTCAGGCAGGCGATAAAATTGTATCGGTCAACGGAATCGCCGTTAAAGACTGGAGCGATGCGCAAACCGAGATGGTGTTGAACCTTGAGGCCGGCCCTGTAAAAGTCGCTGTTCAGACGGCCTCAAATACCCAAGCCATCCGCATAATTGATGCCGCCGGCACGCCTGAAGCAGGTAAAGTTGCGAAAAACCAAGGCAACATCGGCCTTTTGCCTTTTAGAATTACTAACCGCATCGGCAAAGTCTTGGCCAATAGTCCGGCCGAAAAAGCAGGTTTGAAGGAAAACGACAAACTGCTGACCGCCGATGGGAAACCCATCGAAAGCTGGCAGGCATGGACGGAACTCTTCCGCGCCAGCCCCGGCAAACGAATCGAGCTGACTTACGAGCGCGACGGTAAAATACTGGCGACCGCTATCCGGCCGGACAGCGTCGAGCAGTCGGCGGGCGTGCTGGTGGGTAGAGCAGGGCTTGCCGCCCAGGCGGATAAAGAGTGGGATAAAACCATCCGCTACCGTTATACGCCTTCCGTTGCCCAAGCCTTTGAATTGGGTTGGAACAAAACCGTCAACTATTCGTGGACAACCCTCAAATTTTTCGGAAAACTGGTTACAGGCAATGCCTCTTTGAACCATATTTCCGGCCCCTTGACCATTGCCGATGTCGCCGGACAATCCGCCAAACTCGGATTGCAGAGCTACCTCGAATTTCTGGCCTTGGTCAGCATCAGCTTAGGCGTGTTGAACCTTTTGCCCGTACCCGTTTTAGACGGCGGGCATCTGGTTTTCTACACCGCCGAATGGATACGCGGAAAGCCTTTGAGCGAGCGCATACAGGCAGTCGGCCTGCGCTTCGGACTGGCAGCCATGCTTTTGATGATGGCTGTGGCTTTCTTTAATGACATCAACCGTTTGTTTGGATAATTTATGAAACTGAACCAGATTGCTTCCGCTTTAATGGTATTGAGCCTGTCGCCAATGGCATTGGCTGACTTTACCATTCAGGACATCCGCGTCGAAGGCCTGCAACGCACCGAGCCGAGTACCGTCTTCAACTACCTGCCCGTTAAAGTCGGTGATAATTTCAATGATGCGCGCAGTGAAGAAATCATCAAAAAACTCTACGCAACCGGTTTCTTTGACGACGTACGTGTCGAGACCATGGACAATCAAGTCCTGCTGACCGTTATCGAGCGTCCGACCATCAGCTCGCTCAATATTACCGGCGCGAAAATGCTGCAAAACGATGCCATCAAGAAAAACCTTGAAGCATTTGGTTTGGCACAATCCCAATACTTCAACCAAGCAACGCTGAACCAAGCCGTTGCCGGTTTGAAAGAAGAGTATTTGAGCCGTGGCAAACAGTCTGTCCAAATCACTCCGACCGTAACCAAACTCGCCCGCAACCGCGTGTCTATCGATATTGCCATCGAAGAGGGCAAATCTACCAAGATTACCGATATTTCATTTGAGGGCAACGAAGTTTACTCCGACCGCCGTCTGATGAAACAAATGTCCCTGAGCGAAGGCGGCATGTGGACTTGGATCACCAAGAGCAACCAGTTCAATGAGCAAAAATTTGCTCAGGACATGGAAAAAGTTACCAATTTCTATCAAAACAACGGCTACTTCAACTTCCGCATTTTGGATACCGATATCCAAACCAACGAAGACAAAACCAAGCAGACCATTAAAGTAACCGTCAGCGAAGGCGACCGCTTCCGCTGGGGCAATGTACGCATCGAAGGCGATACGCTGGAAGTGCCGAAAGAAGATTTGGAAAAACTGCTGACCATGAAGCCGGGCAAATGGTACGAGCGCGCGCAAATGTCCAATTCGCTCGAAGCCATCCAAAACCGCATGGGTCAGGCAGGTTACGCATTCAGCGAAATCAATGTCCAACCGATTCCAAATGCCGAAACGCATACTGTTGATTTTGTGTTGACCGTTCAACCGGGCCGCAAAATCTATGTGAACGAAATCAACATTACCGGCAACAACAAAACCCGTGACGAAGTTATCCGCCGTGAGTTGCGCCAAATGGAATCGGCGCCTTACGATTCTGCCAAACTGCAACGTTCTAAAGAGCGCGTTGAGTTGTTGGGCTACTTCGACAACGTTCAATTTGATGCGGTTCCTGTGGCCAATACGCCTGACCAAGTTGATCTGAACATGAGCCTGACCGAACGTTCTACCGGCTCGCTCGACTTGAGCGCAGGTTGGGTTCAGGATACCGGTTTGGTGATGTCTGCCGGCGTGGCTCAAGACAACCTGTTCGGTACGGGTAAATCCGTTGCCCTGCGTGCTTCCCGCAGTAAAACCACAGTAAACGGTTCGTTGTCGTTTACCGACCCATACTTCACACCTGACGGCGTAAGCTTGGGCTACGACCTTTACGGCAAGACTTACGACCCGCGTAAAGCTTCTTCCAGCGCGAAACAGTATAAAACCACGACTTTCGGCGGCGGTTTGCGTATTGGTATTCCAGTTACCGAATATGACCGTGTGAACTTCGGTTTGGCCGCAGAGCGTCTGACCGTGAACACCTACAAAGGCGCGCCTAAACGCTATGCCGACTTTATCAACCAATATGGTAAAGGCGACGGCAGCGGCGTAGGTAACTTCAAAGGCTGGTTGTACAAAGGTACCATCGGCTGGGGCCGCAACAAAACCGACAATGCCTTGTGGCCGACCCGCGGTTACCTGACCGGCGTAAACGGCGAAATCGCTTTGCCGGGCAGCGACCTGCAATACTACACCCTGACCCACAATCAAACCTGGTTCTTCCCGTTGAGCAAAGATTTCACGCTGATGCTGGGTGGCGAAGTCGGTTATGGTAACGGCTACGGCAAAACCAAAACCATGCCGTTCTTTGAAAACTTCTACGGCGGCGGCTTAGGCTCTGTCCGCGGTTTTGAAAGCGGTACGCTGGGCCCGAAAGTCTATGACGAATACGGCGAGAAGATCAGCTATGGCGGTAACAAAAAAGCCAACGTTTCCGCAGAGTTGCTCTTCCCGATGCCGGGCATTAAAGACTCGCGTACCGTCCGTCTGAGCCTGTTTGCCGATGTGGGCAGCGTGTGGGACGGCAAAACCTACAACGACGGCAGCAGCAGCAATTCCAATGGCGTGTCCCAAAACGTGTACGGCGTAGGCACAACGCACAAATCGACATTCAAAAACGAATTGCGTTACTCTGCCGGTGCTGCCGTGACCTGGCTTTCTCCGCTGGGTCCGATGAAGTTCAGTTATGCTTACCCGATTAAGAAAAAAGAAGGCGACGAAATCCAACGCTTCCAATTCCAACTCGGTACGACATTCTGATGATGTTTAGGCCGTCTGAAACCCGGTTTGTCCGTTTCAGACGGCCTCATGGCAGATTGGCGGTAAGCTTATTGCAAACCGCCCGTTTGTTTTCAAGCAAGGATTTTTATCATGAGTAAAATAGCCGACACCCTCCGTGTCCTCGCCGTAGCCCTGCCGGGTTTCGTGCTGTTGCCGCAAGCGGCGGCGGATGGCGTGCAGAAAATCGGTTTTATCAATACCGAGCGCGTTTATCAGGAATCCAAGCAGGCACAAAACATTCAGATGACTTTGGAAAAAGAGTTCAAAAGCCGTCAAACCGCCTTGCAAAAGCTGCAGCAGGAAGGCGAGGCTTTGGAGCGAAAACTGAGTGGCGACAAGCTCAGCGACAGCCAAAGGGAAGCGGAAACCCAAAAATGGCGCAATCTGGTACAGAAATTCCGCAAGCAGCAGGCTGAGTTGGCTGAAGACTACAACCTGCGCCGCAATGAAGAATTCGCCGCGCTCCAGCAAAATGCCAACCGCGTCATCATCGATTTGGCCAAGCGCGAAGGTTACGACTTCATCTTGCAGGACGTGATTTACGTCAATGGCCGCTATGACATTACCGACAGCGTTATCAAAGCCCTAAACGCTCACTGACCCCGCTCGGTAGCGAATGTAACCATACAGACAAACCTAAGGCCGTCTGAAACCCAAATCGGCATCTTTCAGACGGCCTGACATCTTGACGGCAGATTATCATGACTTCACAAGCATACACCCTGTCCCACATCGTTTCCCAGCTCGGCGGCGAATGGAAAGGCGAAGACATCGCCATTACCGCCGTCCGTCCGTTGGATCAGGCGCAGGCGGAACACATCAGCTTTTTGGCCAATCCGAAATACAAAGCCGAAGTTCACGACAGCCAGGCAGGCGCGGTGATTGTGTCGCCGAAAGCCGCAGACGAATTTGCGGGTCGCAACCTGATTGTGGCTGCCGATCCTTATCTTTATTTTGCCAAAGTGGCACGATTGTTCTCGCCGATTGTCAAAGCACAGGGCGGCGTACATCCGACCGCCGTTGTCGAGGCAAGCGCCAAAGTGCCGGCAAGCTGCGAAATCGGCGCGAATGCCTATATCGGCGCGAATGCCGTATTGGGTGAAGGCTGCCGTATTTTGACCAATGCCGTTGTCCAACACGATTGCACGTTGGGCGATGAAGTCGTGCTGCACCCCAACTCCGTCATCTATTACGGCTGCACTTTGGGCAACCGTGTCGAAATCCACAGCGGCGCCGTCATCGGTGCGGACGGTTTTGGCTTGGCCTTTGCCGGCGATTCATGGTTTAAAATTCCGCAAACCGGCGCAGTCACGCTGGGCGATGATGTGGAAATCGGTTCGAACACCAATATCGACCGTGGCGCAATGAGCGACACGACCGTCGGCAACGGCACCAAAATCGACAACCAAGTCCAAATCGGCCACAACTGCAAAATCGGTTCGCATACCGTTATCGCCGCCAAAACCGGTATTTCCGGCAGCGTCACCATCGGCAATTATTGTATTATCGGCGGCGGCGTCGGTACGGTCGGACACATCGAAATCGCCGATAAAACCACCATCGGCGGCGGTACATCCGTTACCCACAGCATTACCGAAAGCGGCCAGCATTTGGCCGGTATTTTCCCGATGTCGGACTACAAAGACTGGGCACGCAATGCCGTTTATATCCACCGTTTGAGCGAAATGAACAAACGCCTCAAAACGCTGGAAAAACAGCTTGCCGACAGCGACGAAGCCTAAAGGCGGCGCAAACAGTCCGCGCCCCGCATCCGAATACGTTTAAACCCAATACAAACAAGGAAAGACGAACATCATGGACGTACAACTCCCGATCGAAGCCAAAGACATTCAAAAACTTATCCCACACCGTTATCCGTTTTTGCAACTCGACCGCATTACTGCGTTCGAACCGATGAAAACCCTGACTGCGATTAAAAACGTCACCATGAACGAGCCGCAGTTCCAAGGCCATTTTCCCGACCTGCCCGTGATGCCCGGCGTGCTGATTATCGAAGCCATGGCGCAAGCGTGCGGCACACTCGCCATCCTCAGCGAAGGCGGCCGCAAAGAAAACGAATTCTTCTTCTTCGCCGGTATCGACGACGCTCGTTTCAAACGCCAAGTCATCCCCGGCGACCAACTGGTTTTTGAAGTCGAGCTGTTGACCAACAAACGCGGTATCGGCAAATTCAACGCCGTTGCCAAAGTCGATGGCCAAGTTGCCGTTGAAGCCGTGATTATGTGCGCCAAACGCGTGGTGTAAGAATGGGACAGGCCGTCTGAAAGTTCAGACGGCATCTTGCAGGCAATACCTGTATCAGACAGCAAGGAGACAGCATGACCCTTATCCATCCGACCGCCGTCATCGACCCTAAAGCCGAACTCGACTCCAGCGTCAAAGTCGGCCCATACAGCATCATCGGCCCCAATGTGCAAATCGGTGCGAATACCGAAATCGGTCCGCACGTCGTCATCAACGGTCATACGACCATCGGTGAAAACAACCGCATTTTCCAATTTGCCAGCCTTGGCGAAATCCCGCAGGACAAAAAATACCGCGACGAGCCGACCAAGCTGATTATCGGCAACGGCAACACCATCCGCGAATTCACCACCTTCAACCTCGGCACGGTAACCGGCATCGGCGAAACCCGCATCGGCGACGACAACTGGATTATGGCGTACTGCCACCTCGCGCACGACTGCGTCATCGGCAACCACACCATCTTTGCCAACAACGCCTCGCTCGCCGGACACGTTACCATCGGCGACTACGTTGTCTTGGGCGGCTACACGCTGGTGTTCCAGTTCTGCCAAATCGGCGACTACGCCATGACCGCGTTTGCCGCCGGCGTACACAAAGACGTACCGCCGTACTTTATGGCGGCAGGCTACCGTGCCGAACCCGCAGGCATCAACAGCGAAGGCATGCGCCGCAACGGCTTCACCGCCGAACAGATTGCCTCCGTCAAAGATGTGTATAAAACCATTTACCATCGCGGCATTCCGTTTGAAGAGGCCAAGGCAGACATTCTGAAACGCGCCGAAACCCAAAGCGAATTGGCGGTATTTAAAGACTTTTTTGCACAATCCACACGCGGCATTATCCGTTGATTGATGGATTGAAGGCCGTCTGAAACTTTTTCAGACGGCCTTTGGATTGCAAAAATCCGATTAGCGGGGCAGGTTTCCTGTCCGTTTGCCGCTGATGCCGTCTGAAAACGGGCGGGCAAATGTCTGCCTCAAAATCTTTTAGCTTCCGAACCTCAACAACATGAGCCCCAATCCTTCCCCCCTTATCGCCATCAGCGTTGGCGAAGCTTCCGGCGACTTACTCGGCGCACACTTAATCCGTGCCATTAAGGCGCGTTGCCCGAATGCGCGGTTTACCGGCATCGGCGGCGAGCGCATGAAGGCAGAGGGTTTTGAGAGTTTGTATGATCAGGAAAAGCTGGCGGTACGCGGTTTTGTTGAGGTCATCAAACGCCTGCCGCAGATTTTGAAAATCCGCAAAGGGCTGGTGAATGATTTAATCCGCCTCAAGCCGGATGTATTTATCGGCATCGATGCGCCGGACTTTAATCTCGGCGTGGCGGAAAAACTCAAGCAGGCAGGCATTCATACCATTCATTACGTCAGCCCGTCGGTTTGGGCGTGGCGGCGCGAACGGGTCAATAAAATCGTGCATCAGGTCAACCGCGTGTTGTGCCTGTTTCCGATGGAGCCACAGCTTTATATTGATGCCGGAGGTAAGGCCGAGTTTGTCGGCCATCCGATGGCACAAACCATGCCGGTGGAAGCGGATAGGGCGGCGGCGCGGCAGAAGCTGGGTGTGCCTGCGGACGTGCCCGTGTTTGCCATATTGCCCGGCAGCCGTGTGAGCGAAATCGATTACATGGCGGCGGTGTTTTTTCAGACGGCCTTATTGCTGCTGAAACGTTATCCGCAGGCGCAGTTTTTGCTGCCTGTGGCCACGGCCGCAACGCGCAAACGCATTGGCGAAATTTTGGCGCAACCTGAATTTGTCGCCCTTCCCATCACGTTGACCGACAAGCAGTCGGATACGGTTTGCACCGCTGCCGACGTAGTATTGGTCACCAGCGGTACGGCGACTTTGGAAGTGGCCTTGTGCAAGCGGCCTATGGTCATCAGCTACAAAATTTCGCCGCTGACTTATGCGTATGTGAAAAACAAAATCAAAGTGCCGCATGTCGGTTTGCCCAATATTCTGTTGGGTAAAGCCGCCGTTCCCGAGCTGCTGCAACACGACGCCGTCCCTGAAAAACTGGCGCAGGCCGTAGCAGACTGGTATGACTGCCCTGAAGCCGTGGCCGCGTTGGAACAGGATTTCCACGCCTTGCATCTGCTGTTGGAAAAAGATACGGCGGCATTGGCGGCGGCGGCAGTATTGGAAGAAGCCGGATTTTCAGACGGCCTGAAAGACAATTAAGGAAAATACATGAATTTATTGGGAGCCTTGGCCAAGGTTGGCAGCCTGACGATGGTGTCGCGCATTTTAGGCTTTGTGCGCGATACGATTATCGCCCGTGCGTTTGGTGCAGGCATGGCGACAGATGCGTTTTTTGTCGCGTTTAAACTGCCCAACCTGCTGCGGCGCGTGTTTGCAGAGGGCGCATTTGCCCAAGCCTTCGTACCGATTTTGGCGGAATACAAAGAAACCCGCTCACCCGAAGCCACACAGGCATTTGTACGTCATGTGGCCGGTATGTTGTCGTTTGTGTTGGTCATTGTTACCGCGCTGGGCATACTTGCCGCGCCGTGGGTGATTTATGTTTCCGCGCCCGGTTTTGCCAAAGATGCCGATAAGTTTCAGCTTTCCATCGACCTGCTGCGGGTGACGTTTCCTTATATCTTTTTGATTTCCTTGTCGTCTTTTGTCGGTTCGATACTCAATTCCTATCATAAATTCGGCATTCCCGCCTTTACGCCGACATTTTTGAACATTTCCTTTATCGTCTTTTCCCTGTTTTTTGTACCGTATTTCGATCCGCCCGTTATGGCTTTGGCGTGGGCGGTATTTGTCGGCGGCGTGTTGCAGCTGGTGTTCCAACTGCCTTGGTTGGCGAAACTGGGCTTCTTGAAAATGCCCAAACTCAGCTTTAAAGATGCAGCGGTCAACCGCGTGATGAAACAGATGGCGCCGGCTATTTTGGGCGTAAGCGTGGCGCAGATTTCCTTGGTTATCAACACCATTTTTGCCTCGTTTTTACAGTCCGGCAGCGTGTCGTGGATGTATTACGCCGACCGACTGATGGAATTGCCGACCGGTGTTTTGGGCGTGGCACTCGGTACAATCTTGCTGCCTACCTTGTCCAAACACGCAGCCAGTCAGGATACCGAGCAGTTTTCCGGCCTGCTCGACTGGGGTTTACGCTTGTGTATGCTGCTGACCCTGCCTGCCGCCGTCGGCCTTGCCGTGTTGTCTTTCCCTCTGGTTACGACCTTGTTCATGTACCGTGAATTTACGCTGCACGACGCGCAAATGACCCAACACGCTCTGATTGCCTATTCCTTCGGCTTGATCGGGCTGATTATGATTAAAGTGTTGGCACCCGGCTTCTACGCCCGCCAAAACATCAAAACTCCTGTTAAGGTCGCTATTTTCACGCTGATTTGCACGCAGTTGATGAACCTTGCCTTCATTTCGCCGCTCAAACACGTCGGCTTGTCCCTCGCTATCGGTTTGGGCGCGTGTCTGAATGCAGGTTTGCTGTTTTTCCTTTTGCGCAAACACGGCATCTACCGTCCCGGCAAAGGTTGGGCAGCGTTTTTGGTTAAAATGGTCATCTCTTTGGTCATCATGGGCGGTGGTTTGTGGGCGGCGCAATATTATCTGCCGTTTGAATGGGTACACGTCGGCGGCTTTAAAAAAGCAGGCCAACTCTGCGTCCTGATTGCCTTGGGCGGCAGCCTCTACTTCGTTTCCCTCGCCGCGCTCGGCTTCCGTCCGCACCATTTCCGCAGGATGGAAAAATAAACAGCCGGAGGGCGTTTAAAGACTATTCGCTAAAAAGGCCGTCTGAAACATTTTCAGACGGCCTTTTCTTGCTTTACGTTTTAACTGTAAAGCTTCGCTCCTTTTTTGACGAACTCAATCGCTTTTTCTTCCATGCCCTGCCGCTGGGCTTTTTGTTTGTCGGCATAGTCGCGCACTTCCTGCGTGATTTTCATCGAGCAGAATTTGGGGCCGCACATTGAACAGAAGTGGGCGATTTTCGCACCTTCGGCGGGCAGGGTTTCATCGTGGAAGCTCTCGGCGCGTTCGGGGTCGAGGCTGAGGCGGAATTGGTCGCGCCAGCGGAATTCGAAACGCGCCTTGCTCAGGGCGTTGTCGCGCAACTGCGCACCCGGCCAGCCTTTGGCGAGGTCGGCGGCGTGGGCGGCGAGTTTGTAGGTAATGATGCCGGTGCGCACGTCTTCTTTATCGGGCAGGCCGAGATGCTCTTTCGGGGTCACGTAACAGAGCATGGCTGTGCCGTACCAGCCGATATTGGTTGCGCCTATGCCCGAGGTGATGTGGTCGTAACCGGGGGCGATGTCGGTAACGAGCGGGCCGAGGGTGTAGAAAGGCGCTTCAAAGCAATGTTGCAGCTCTTCGGTCATGTTTTCTTTCACGCGTTGCAACGGCACATGGCCCGGGCCTTCGATCATGACTTGTACGTCGTGTTTCCACGCTTTGGCGGTCAATTCGCCCAAGGTGTGCAGTTCGGCGAATTGGGATTCGTCGTTGGCATCGGCAATGCAGCCGGGGCGCAGGCCGTCGCCGAGGCTGAACGACACGTCGTAGGCTTTCATGATTTCGCAGATTTCGTCGAAATGTGTGTAGAGGAAGTTTTCCTGATGATGGGCGAGGCACCATTTCGCCATGATGGAGCCGCCGCGCGATACGATGCCGGTCAGGCGGTCGGCGGTCATCGGTACATAACGCAGCAATACGCCTGCGTGCAGGGTGAAATAGTCCACGCCTTGTTCTGCCTGCTCGATTAAGGTGTCGCGCACCAAATCCCAAGTCAGGTCTTCGGCGATGCCGCCGGTTTTTTCCAAAGCTTGGTAAATCGGCACAGTGCCGATGGGGACGGGCGCGTTGCGGATAATCCATTCGCGCGTTTCGTGGATATGCGCGCCGGTGGACAAATCCATAATCGTGTCCGCACCCCAACGCAGCGACCACACCATTTTTTCGACTTCTTCGGTCAGGCTGGAGGTGACGGCGGAGTTACCCAAGTTGCCGTTGATTTTGACGCGGAAGTTGCGGCCGATAATCATCGGTTCGAGTTCGGGATGGTTGATGTTGGCGGGGATAATCGCGCGTCCGGAGGCAATTTCTCGGCGCACGAATTCGGGCGTGATTTGGTCGGGATGGGTTGGGATGTTCGCGCCGAAACTTTGCCCTGCGTGCTGTTTCAAGAGCTTGGCGTATTCAGGCCGTCTGAAAAGTTCGTCCAGCTTCATGCGTTCGCGTATGGCGGCAAACTCCATTTCGGGCGTGATGATGCCTTGGCGGGCGTAATGGAGCTGGGTTACGTTGCGGCCGGCTTTGGCGCGGCGTGGGCGGGTAATTTGGTTGAAACGCAGATGCGCAGTTTTCGGATCGTGTGCGCGTTCGGTGCCGTATTCGCTGGAAAGCTTGGGCAGGATTTCTGTATCGCCGCGTTCGTCCAGCCATGCGGTGCGGACGTGCGGCAGACCTTGTTTTAGGTTGATGTGCGCCGCCGGATCGCCGTATGCGCCGCTGGTGTCGTACACCGGAATCGGCGGATTAGCTTCCGTACCTTGCGCCGTGTAGGTGTCGTCCTGACGGATTTCGCGCAAAGGCACGCGGATGTCGGCGCGGCTGCCCGGGATATAGACGCGGTCGGAATTGGGATATTGGAAGCGGATGCCGATGTCTTCGCTCAAGTCGGAAAGACGGCGCGCCTCATCGCCGGTTTTTTTAGCGGTAGTCATAAAAAAATGCTCCTGTTTCTCAGTTATGAAATGGAAACAGGAGCATTGCTTTTTTTCAGACGGCCTTGTGGATATCTTCAATCAACCGTTTAAAATCACATTTGCCGAAACTCCCCACGCAGGTATTATCCTGTTCGGGTGTAAAGGGTATTTCTCAGCCGCTCGGTTTGAAAGCAGCACCCCTGTTTCTTTATTAACGAAAAATTAAACCATGCGGACGGTTTTTTGTAAAGCGGCGTTTTTCGCATTTTCTGTCAAAAACGCTTGACAGCGATTCCGTCTTTCCGTATAGTTACAACTTCTGACGCGGGATGGAGCAGCATGGTAGCTCGTCGGGCTCATAACCCGAAGGTCGTAGGTTCGAATCCTGCTCCCGCAACCAAATATAAAAATCCCCTGCAATCGCAGGGGATTTTGCTTTATGTGGCATTTATTGTTGCTTGGATTGATTGAAAGGCCGTCTGAACCATTAGGTTTCAGACGGCCTTTTTTATTGGCCGATGCCATCGGCGGCTAATTCGCTTTTATTTTGAGTTTGTGTTTTTCAGACGGTCTATTGTTGCTCTGGATCGGTATCGTTGCGCAGGTGTTCTTTCAGGCGTTGCAACTCTTTTTTGTCCAACCATTTATTGCGCGAACGTTGCAACAGGATCACCAAAGCGGCGATTTCGTTGCGCATATTGGTGCTGAGCCAAAGGAAGCCTTGCCAGTCGTAATGCAGGCGGGCGGCCGGTTTGCTTAATTCGGTATTGAGCGAAGTATCAATGCGGATGCGGCGGGCGTAGTGGCCTTTGATGAGGCGGACGGTCAGGCGCAGTTCGCGTTGGAGTTGGTTGAAATGGCGGTCGAGCAGGCGGATTTCGCTTTCGTTGAGCGTGGGCGCGCGAAGTTTGGCGGCGGTGGTCAGGAGCAGCTCGGTGGTGTTGACGATTTTGCGGTGAGCATGCTGCATGGCTTCCATCATATTGTTGCTGATGTGGCTTTCGCCGGATGTGGCGGCCAGATGGCTGCGGCTTTTGACCATACGGGCGTTGATTTGGCGCATTTTAATCATGTTTTGTTCCAAACGCTCGCGCGTCATGCGTTTGCCGTTGCTGATTTCGGCAATCATTTTGGCGCAGTCGGTGAGGTTGTCGGCAAGCATGAAGCGCCACATCAGGGTGGAGCGCAGGGGCAGGAGTTTGGCGGCGGCAATGGCGATAGCGGCACCGATTAAAACGTTCATGGCGCGCATCAGGCCGCTGTCAAGCCAATGGTGGCTGCTGTCGCCGATGAGCATGCACATGGTCAAACCGGCAAGCATGGCGACATAGCCGTTTTTGCCGACTGCCGACCAACCGGCCACCGCGCTGGCGGCACCGATAATCAGATAGAAGAAAACGCCGTCTTGCAAATAATGCTGGTTCAACCATAAAACGGCCAAACCGACGCCCAAACCGATGGCCGTGCCGAGCATGCGTTCGACTGCTTTGGAGTAAATCGCGCCTTGGAATTGCAGCATGCCGAGGACGACAAAGACGGTCATGCCGATCCACTCGCCGTGTTGCAGGTGGAAGACTTTGGCCAACAGGGTGGAAAACACGATTGCCAAGCCGAGGCGGAAGGCATGGATATGGCGGCGATAGCGGTAGCGTTCGTAGGCGTTGAGCCAGCGTTCGGAAAAATGGAGGCGTTCGGATTGGGCAGGCATGTTGTAAGACGTATGGGTATGTGGGGATGTAAATTATAACTGATTGGTAAAGCAGATGAAATTTGAACTGTTCCCCAACGGTTTGAACTATTGCAGAATTTCTCTGCCGCAAGCGGATATAATGGCGGCTTTGAATCAGACAGGCGGTGAAGAAATGGCGACGGTTTTAAGCGCAGGCGTGGACGAAGCGGGACGCGGCCCTTTGGTTGGCAGCGTATTTGCGGCGGCAGTGATTTTGCCGGAACATGTTGACCTGCCGGGTTTGACCGACTCAAAAAAACTGAGCGAAAAAAAGCGCGATATGTTGGCGCAGATGATTAAGGAACAGGCGGTTGCGTGGAGCATTGCTTTTGCCGACCCCGACGAAATCCTGCAACTGAACATCCTGCACGCAACCATGGCCGCGATGAAGCGCGCAGTCGAGGGGCTATCGGTCGCTCCCGATAAAGTGTGGATAGACGGCAACCGCGTGCCGAAAGATTTGAATGTCCCTGCCGAAGCCGTGGTCAAAGGCGACAGCAAAATTATTGAAATCTCTGCTGCTTCGGTTTTGGCCAAAACTGCGCGTGATGCAGAAATGTATGAATTGGCGAAACGCTATCCGCAATACGGGTTTGACCGCCACAAAGGCTACGGCACGGCGCAACATTTGGCCGCGTTGAAACAATACGGCGTATTGCCGGAACACCGCCGCGATTTCGCACCGGTCAAAACCTTATTGGCACAAGGCAATCTGTTTGAAGAATGAGAGCATAGCAAAAGGCCGTCTGAAAGATTTCAGACGGCCTTATTTTTGGACAAGTATTATTTCAACGCAGCCAAACACTCTTTAATCAACTCAGGGCCGCGATAAATCAAACCGCTGTACACTTGAACCGCACTGGCGCCCAAACGGATTTTTTCTGCCGCGTCCGCGCCGTTCATGATGCCGCCGACGCCGATAATCGGCAGCTTGCCGTCAATGCGTTCCGCCAAAAGTTTCAACACCTGATTGCTTTTCTCGCATACGGGCAAGCCGCTCAAGCCGCCTTGTTCGCTTGCGAGCGGATGGCTGCCCAAGCTTGATTTGTCGATGGTCGTGTTGGTGGCGATGATGCCGTCCATTTCCACAGATTTGACCACATGGGCGATGTCGTCGATTTGCGCTTCGTCCAAATCCGGCGCGATTTTGACCGCCAGCGGTACATATTTGCCATGCGCGGCCGCCAGTTGCGCCTGTTTGTTTTTCAAGGCTTCCAACAATGCGCTCAATTCGTCGCCGCCTTGCAAGGCGCGCAGGTTTTTCGTATTGGGGGAGGAAATATTGACCGTGATGTAGCTTGCGTGGGCGTAGGCTTTTCTCAAGCAAATCAGATAATCGTCGGCCGCGTTTTCAATCGGCGTAACGGCATTTTTGCCGATATTGATGCCCAAAATGCCTTTAAAGCGGCTGTTTTCAATGTTACGGATCATCGCGTCGATGCCGTGGTTGTTGAAACCCATGCGGTTGATGATGCCTTGGTGTTCGGGAACGCGGAAAAGGCGCGGCTGCGGATTGCCCGGCTGCGGCTTGGGCGTTACCGTGCCGATTTCGACAAAGCCGAAACCCAAAGCGGCAAACGCATCGATACACTCGCCGTTTTTGTCCAAACCTGCCGCCAAACCGACCGGATTGGGCAGCTGCAAACCCATCAGCTCGGTTGGTCGGGTGTGGCTGCCCACTTTGGGCAGCAGGCCGAGTTTTTCGGCGGCACGCAAACTGTTGAGCGTGAAATGATGGGCCTTTTCTGCATCGAAGCGGAACAGGATAGGACGGACGAGTGAATACATGGCGGCGGCTTTCTGAACGGTTGATGAATTTGGCGTTATTTTACCTGAAACCGTCAAACTGCCCCAAACGTCTGTATCGATATGATTTTATTGTTTGGCGTCAAATGAAAATAAATAGGGTTTTTGCGTGTAATCGGATAGTTCATTAAAATGGTAAAAGAGAGGCTTTTCAGACGGCCTGATGGATGTATAGTTAATTAAAATCAAAATAGGACATTATCGCATCGTCAAATCGGGCGTAATCAGACAAAACGGTTCGCAGATACCGCTTAATATTCGCCCACACCTTCTCAATCGGGTTGAGCTCAGGTGAATAAGGTGCAAGAGGCAATACTTTATGTCCCAATTTTTCCGCCATTTCCCGTAAGACACCCATACGGTGAAATCGTGCATTATCTAAAATAATCACCGATTTTTGAGTCAATACGGGCAGTAGGCATTGCTGAAACCATGCTTCAAAAAAGACTCCGGTCATCGTATTTTGATAAACCATCGGAGCAATCAGCCGGTTGCCGACTTGTGCGGACACCAGAGATAAGCGTTGGTATCTTTTTCCACTTATCTGCGCTTTCACTATTTGCCCTTTCGGGCTGCGGGCATAGGGACGGAACAGGTAGCGGTCAAATCCTGTTTCATCCAAATAAACACGTTGGTAATCGGAAAATTCGGCCGGCTGTGTCAAATAATGCGTTACTTTGGCCGGGTCTTGTTCTTTGTAAGTGGTGGTCTTTTTTTGCGCGTCATCCCCATCTGTTTGAGTGCATAGCAAACGGCGGCTGGCGTACAATCAAAATGTTTGGCGATTTCATGCAGATAGGCATCCGGGTGTTGCCCAACATATTGAGCCAGTTTTTGCCTATCCAATTTGACGGCATTTAGACCGGTAACTTGATGTTTTAGGCTGCCTGTTTGTTTTTTAAGGCGAATCCACAGGTAAAGCGTGTTTCTTGACAAGTTAAACGTTGCTGCGGTTTGGCTGATGTTTTTGCATTGTTCGTAATAGTTTAAAGCTTTGTTTCTTAAGTCCGCAGAGTATGCTATGGTTAGACCTTCAAAGTTGAGTATTGTACCATTTTATTTTTAATTGACTATATTTGATAATCCAGTATAGCGCTTAGATAATTGAGGAAGGCATATAAATGAGCCGGATAAATATTGTTAATATTTATCCGGCTCATATAAAAGGACTACGGTAAGATATATTACTTGAAGATTACCAAGAATATTTTATGCCGATTGAGCCTTTGTATCCTTGATGTTTCGTTCCACTTAAAGATTGTTCATACCGTGCATCTGCATAAATATGGGTATTGGAACTGGTTGCAAATTGTGCTCCCAAACCAACTTCGCCCCAAGTTTTTGCTAATTTTTCAGTAACATTATCCTCGCCAATGTTACTGGCCGAAGTATTTCTGAAGTTATGCCACACATTAGTGGTGAAATACAAGGTTCGAACTTTTTCATGATCGGTTAAATTATTATAAGCAAAGCGTACACCAATGCGGCTGCGTAAATTATGTTGCTTATCTTGATGCACAGAGCGCATATCATCAGTGAAGCTATTTAAGCCGAGGTATTGATAGATTAATTGTGCTTGCGGCTCAATAATCCAACTGTCGCCATTATTCGTTTTCTCTTTACTTAATACAAACGGACGACCTACCTCACCCGATAAAGCCACACCCAAACCATGGTTTTTTGCTTTCGAATCTAAGGAGTTATATTTATTTTGCATCCAAGAAAGTTGGCCTACAAAGTCTATATAGCTACCATCTTCAGAATACCGTGTGTGAGTCACACCGACATGGAGGTTTTCGGTTTTAGCTTTACCTGTATATTTGTCATCAAGGACGACACCATTCTCGGCACGATATTCATCATAAAATTTCGAATTAGCATGTGTGTAACCAACATAACCACCAGTTAAACGTTTGCCGCCATTTTTGCTAGAAGAAATATCAAAGTCGTGGCCAAACTGGAAGCCTGCAAGGTCAGCGCTAAGATTCAAACGCTTTTTACCATCCAAAGCAATGTGTTTGCCAATAATACGTCCCCAAATTTGGTTGTTCGCTTGAGATTTTTCCCAAGAAAGGGCCTGATTTTCACCACGGCGTTGGTGCAATGTACCAACTGTTTCGTAGCCAACTTCTAAGTTCAAGTTTGGAATAAGCGTATAAGCAGGAACAGAAGCTGTGTAAATGGCATCCTTATTCGTGGAAACTACCGTCCAAAAATATTCGGTTGTATTTCCTACTTTTTTGGAAGCCAATTGCAGTTCACCCGCACCTGTAGTTTTGGCAATACCGGTAAAGTTCTTTAAATTACTTTCCCCTTGTACTCGAACTACTGCCGTACTGTTTTTGGCTAAATCAGCCGCAATAGAGCCGATAGTGCCATCAATCATATTTTCTGTGCCGTCCGCTTTCAAACTGACAACTTTTGTTGTCCCTTCGGCATTACCGGTGATTTCCAATAAGTCAGATTTACCGTTATTGGCATCATTACTATCCCAATGAGTATTCACTTTAAGAACACCGTTATTCGCTGTGTAGTTGCCTTCCACAGTGAGTTTGTCTTCGTAAGAGCCATTGGCAAGGGTGATTTCACCGTTGTTACTGGTTAATGTGCCTTCAGTACCATCTTGTTTAACCAGTTTAACTTTATAGTCTGTTTTAGTTGAACCGTTCGGAATATTTTTAGACGCATCTAATACCCCCTTATCCAAGGTTAAGGCATTGATGGTAGAGCGTTGTTCATCACCTTTTTGTTTCAATTCCCAAACAGCTTGGTTGTTCACATGCACATCTAATTTAGAATGCACATTGCCTTTAGATTGTTGCTGCATCAAACCAATGGCTTTTGCTTGATCAGACAAGGTAAATGTCAAATCAGCCCCTTTGGTTACTGCCACTTTAGTTTCGGCAAGCCAGCCATTTTCTGCGGCTTTGGCTTCACTGTCTTTGCCTTTCAACGCGAATTTTGCATTTTCAGCAACGAATTCACCATTATTAAACCAACTTGCGACTTTATTTCCTGCGAAGGTTACTGCAAAACTACTTTCTTTTCTCGCATCAGCAACAATCAATGAAGCATCATCAGATGTTGTGGTGATTTTTGTATTGTTTAAACGAACTTCTTGATCTTTATTAGGCTCATTTCTGGATACATTGTCGCTAATAAAAAAGGCACTTACTTTAGTTGCGTAATCCTGAGTATCGAAAACAACAGCTGAATTGCCGGATTTGATTTCACCGCTGCTGGTATCTGAATCGGCAATTAAGCGGGATTTGGTGCCAAATAAGCGCACGGTTGCGGAATCTTTTGTTTCTTCTGTATTCAGCACCATTCTGCCGGTGGAATTGACAACAGCACCTTTATAGTCAGCCGGTTTTTCAGTGTTTGGTAGTTCCGGTTTACCAATTTTTAATGCGGCAGAAAATTTTCCATTCGCTTTCACTGTGATGTCAGAATCTTTTAAGTTCGCTTCCGCACCGTCTCCACTGACGTAAAGCCCGACTAAATAATCCCCGATTTTATCGGTGGTTTTATCTTCCACATTAATGGTCAGTTTTTTCTCAGAATTGAAAACCGGTTTGGCACCATCCTTACGGTAAACTTTCACCCCGGATAATTGGTGACCAAATGGTGCAGTTGCGCCACCAAAGTTTTTTGTACTTTTCACTGTGTTTTCTGTGTTTTTAACAGTGATATTAGCATCATCATGCAAAGTTAAGCTGGCGGTATCAGAAGCGTTACCACCGGCATAATCATATCCTACCGCAATACCGTAAGCCGCATTTGAATCTGATGCTAATCCTGAATTTCCTTCGCTGGCTAACGTAACATTAATGTTAGTTTTACCTTTGATTTCTACCTGATTATTCGCACGAACAATAAGCCCTTTTGGACGAGCAAATTGTTCTCCGCTATTAGGTGCTAGTGTAGCTTTGTAATCTCCATCAATGTTTTGATTTGGTTCTTTCCAAAATTCTCCTGAACCCTCTGTTCCCATAGTAGGTGAAGTGTCGCCCGCTGCAGCAACGGCCAATGCAGGAATAGAAAAACAAGAAGCTATCAGAGTATGCAGCAAGGTTTTCCTAAATATTTCTTTTTTATAAGTCAACATATAAATTTTCCTTTTATTTATGATTTTAAAATCACGATAAGACCCAATTCAAAAATGGAAGCTGCCTTAGTATAGCATAATATATTGTTTTCCCATATAACTCTTCTGCTATCACATAGGCCGAGACCTTTGCAAAAAAGCCTTTCCCCCAACAGCCGAAACCCAAACACAGATTTTCGGCTGTTTCCCTCCCCAAATCACTCCTGATTTTACCCAAATGCCCCCTTAATCCTCCCCGGATACCCGATCATCAGGCATCCGGGCCGCCTTTTAGGCAGCAACAGGCACACT
>NZ_KV821624.1:0-2130 GCF_001815685.1 Neisseria sp. HMSC056A03 | reverse complement strand
AAAAGAAAACCGCCAATAAAGGCGGTAAATGTGAAGTAAATAACGGTATAACCCCTATCAACAGGCAAAAAGAAAGCCCGCGCATGGCGGGCTGAAAAGGATAAAAATCTGTGAAGAGGTGTGTATTATAACTGAATATTCTGAGAAAAAGAAGAAAAAAACATCACTTCTTAAATCCTTATAATTCAATGCTTAGTGGGATTACTTGTCCTTGTTTAGGGTTTTGTCGTGTTTCTCAAGGGCGCGTTTTGTCTGCTTGATTCCTGTTCTAACCTTGTTAATCTTTTCATCTGACAATTTGAGGTCTTCCGGCAATGTGCCGGACGTTTGAATCATCACATTACGGACTGAACGTCCCACTTCTTCGGCGGCTCGTTCTAACGGCTTCTGTCCCTGTATATTCTGATTGCGTATCTTTTCCTCTGTCTGCGTGATTCGGAATGTATTAGCCGCCAATTCGACAGGGTTCATGAAGTCCAGCAATGAGCCTTTCAGGTCGCCTACGCCCTTATAGTTTTTCAGTTTGTTTATGTTCATGTTGTACAAGCCGCGATACCCGGCATTTTGGAATAAGCCATATTCTTCTACGCCGTGTCTATGGGCAAGGTGGTTTAATGTCTTTTCGCGGTCGGTAATATCGCCGCGCAAGAAAACGCGGTTTACATCGTCAGCGTCTCGGAATGTCGCGTTAATTTCTTCCGCCAGCTTGGCAAAATAGGCTTGCGCCGACGCCACGCGCGGATTACTGATATTTCCATTCATCACGGTTAAGTAACAGGCAAACCGTGTCAATTTAATATCATTGTCGCAATTATGTGAGGCCGTCTGAATAAAGTTTTCAGTGATAGGAATATCCAACTGAAAGCAGACGGAATGGGCGCGGTTGATTGCTTTTAAAATTGCCTGCATATCATTGTAGCCAAGCATCATCGCCAAGTCTGAAGCATACCAAAAGGTGTTGTCATCGGATTGGGCAAAACTGTCAAAGGCTACTGTCGATTGAGGGGAAAATACGGCAAGCTGGTGTGTCATATCGCAATTAAATTTAGTCATTTTTTAAGCTCTTATTTTACCATAAAATGTTGTTTTATAATGATGATTTACACTTCCATCAAGGCGGGGAAAGCCCGCATTGCGCGGGCTATGTTTAGATAACTGGCAGGTAGCAACATCGGCAACCTGATTTGTGTGTACATTGTGCATGGGGCAAAACAGGGGCTTCAGACGACCTGTATGTCTTGCCGCTTTGCGATTTGCAAAACTTGCAACTATCAGGGCAGCCTAAAATCTCAACCTTTTCATACTGTTTAAGCTCTTGCCGTGATTTTGCACGGAACAGCAACATTAAAGGGACGGCAGAATCGGAAAGATTGGATGATGCAAATTCATGTCGATAAAGCCATTTAGGGATTTGGCTTAGCCCCCAAATGAAGTTAAACGCGGCAATGATACGCGCGGCATTTAAATCATCATCGCTGATTTTGCCCAGTATCTCTGGGGTTTCTGAAAATATAGACTCTAGGATTTCAACGTCTGACGGCTCAGGGTATCGCGCCCAGTATTCTTGAGGGGATGCGCCCGAAAACAGCCCGCGCGGTTGCGGTTGTGATAATTCATAATCAGCAACCGTTCGGCACGCCGCCGATACGTCGCCTGATCGGATTTGCTGCAAACTCACTCTGTATGCTTCATCTCTATCCATCATACAATCACACTCCACCAAAACACACGACCGATGATGTTAATTTCATCTGCGTCGGCTTCTTCATCTGGGTAGGCTTCGGAATTGTAGCTTTTGATTCGGATTTTGTTATCAGGCAGTTTTTGCAGGATTTTTGTCCGCAATAACCCGCCGTGATTGACGGCGTAGATTTTGCCGTCCTTGATGACCTTGTCTGCGGTATTGATGCCGAGTGTCGCGCCGTCGGGAAATACCGGCTCCATACTGTCGCCGTCCGCGCAAACGCAAACCACATCGGCGGGATTGATGCCGTGCCGTCTAAGCGTTGATTTTGAGAAGCGCAGTTTGTAGCCATTGTAGTCCTCGATGTCGTCTGAAAATCCATTCCCCGCCGATAGGTGTATATCTTTGTAGAACGGGACTTCACAATCATCAGCCGATAACGGCGT
>NZ_KV821623.1:0-1684 GCF_001815685.1 Neisseria sp. HMSC056A03 | reverse complement strand
GCTATTTAGAGCAGGCGAAGAAAGCCCAAGACAAGGAATCGAAACAATTGTTTGGGCACGCAGTTGAGCATTTACAACAGCGATTGAGTCTTGCTGAGCAGTTGGCAGACAAACAAAACAGCCTTCAAGAACAAAACAATGCACAATCTTGGTTAGGTCGTTGTTATTTCGAACAAGCCAAAATTCAACAAAAATGGGAAAGATATTTTGACTGGAAAAAACAGAAAATACAGGGAGATTTATTTGGAACTTAAGAAGGAACTCAAAAAGAAAAAACTGTAATAGACGACATCACTACCATTCTGGCAGTTTTAAATATCCCACCTATGGAATTAGGGTCAATTCCTCTTGCCCATTACACTTCGCCTTCAGTATGCGAAAGATTATTCGGTATTGTCAGCGATCAAACTAATGATAAAACTCCTGTTGACAGGAGTAAGGTTAGTCCAATGAGAATCGGTAGCTCCACTTATATGAACGACCCGACTGAAGGGGAAGGACTGTTGGAGCTGCTGAATCTGCAAGATTTGGAATTGGAAAACAAGGCTGATTGTCCTGTCCATAATGCTTTCTTTACCTGCTTTTCCAGCCGCGTCAACGATTTGAACCAGTTTCGTCTATATGGCAAAGAAAATGGCGTGGAAGCATCGGGCTGCTGCTTGGTATTTAATAAAAGCGGGGATTGGTTGAAAGAGCCTGATGTTTCTGCTTCGTTCAAAAGTTTTACAAATAAACAGAATGAAGGTTTCAAAGAACCAATAGAGGCAGATATAGCGGGTTCGAAAGATGAAAACCTACCGCTTTATCAGGTAGCTTATATCGCTTATCAAGATGAATATATTGCTGAGGAGAAATGTGGGAAATGGTTGTTGAATAAGAATAATCAAAGTTTTGGTATCCGATTAAAGCCTGTAGGAAAAAATCCAAGTTGGCATCAATTTCGTATCAAGAAACTTGAAGAAGCACTGATAGAGCTAATTAAAAAATCCAATAATATCAGTGATGAAGACAAAAAAGCTTTGGAATATATACGCTATCTGTTTAAAGATTTCGCTTTCCGCGACGAGGAAGAATTCCGTCTGTTGAAAATCGAACAAATCGGTTCGGACAAAATCAAATATTGCGAAGCCACAAAATCCGTCTATCTGCCTTATGCCGATATACGTGATATTGTGGATGAAGTGATTTTGGGGACGAATTACGAAAAGAGCGGAAAAGAGCGCAAGGCGGAAGTGTTTCAGCACTTAATGCGGAAGCATTATCCAAACGTTAAAGTGTCCCGCTCGTCGTTGCCGATTAATGCCAATCCGCCGATTAAGAAGGATTAGTAGTAGCAACTGTATTTTTACCCGACGGGGTGAAAAATACAGTTGCTACAAAATCATTCCGGGCATAACACTATGAATACCGTCATTTTTACCGCAATGGCGGCACTTACTTTTTTACGGTTGTAACCAATAAACGGCAGCAAGCCGTAGCCTGCATCTCCACCAACAGCGTGCGTGGCTGCACCACTCACCCTACCTGTGAATTACGCGAAACTTCAAAGCCAACGTGCAGGGTGTGTGCGGTACGCACGCACACGTGTTTTGGTGTTCAAACCATTGTTTCAAACTTTCAGACAATTTCAAACATGGTCTGAAAACTTTTGGAATAAAGGCCGTCTGAAATCCAGTTTTCAGAC
>NZ_KV821622.1:0-1186 GCF_001815685.1 Neisseria sp. HMSC056A03 | reverse complement strand
CATGGCTAAGGAAAAATTTGAACGTAGCAAACCGCACGTAAACGTTGGCACCATCGGTCACGTTGACCATGGTAAAACCACTCTGACTGCTGCTCTGACTACTATTTTGGCTAAAAAATTCGGTGGTGCTGCAAAAGCTTACGACCAAATCGACAACGCTCCTGAAGAAAAAGCTCGTGGTATTACCATTAATACCTCACACGTAGAATACGAAACTGAAACTCGTCACTACGCACACGTAGACTGCCCGGGTCACGCCGACTACGTTAAAAACATGATTACCGGTGCTGCCCAAATGGACGGCGCGATCTTGGTATGTTCCGCAGCTGATGGTCCTATGCCTCAAACTCGCGAACACATCCTGTTGGCTCGCCAAGTAGGTGTACCTTACATCATCGTATTCATGAACAAATGCGACATGGTTGACGATGCCGAGCTGTTGGAACTGGTTGAAATGGAAATCCGTGACCTGTTGTCAAGCTACGACTTCCCAGGCGACGACTGCCCAATCGTACAAGGTTCTGCACTGAAAGCTTTGGAAGGTGACGCTGGTTACGAAGAGAAAATCTTCGAATTGGCTGCTGCTCTGGACAGCTACATCCCAACACCTGAGCGTGCTGTGGACAAACCTTTCTTGTTGCCTATCGAAGACGTATTCTCTATCTCTGGCCGTGGTACAGTAGTAACTGGTCGTGTAGAGCGCGGTATCATCCACGTTGGTGACGAGATCGAAATCGTAGGTCTGAAAGAAACCCAAAAAACCACTTGTACCGGCGTTGAAATGTTCCGCAAACTGCTGGACGAAGGTCAAGCTGGTGACAACGTAGGCGTATTGCTGCGTGGTACCAAACGTGAAGACGTAGAGCGTGGTCAAGTATTGGCTAAACCAGGTACCATTACTCCTCACACCAAATTCAAAGCAGAAGTATACGTACTGAGCAAAGAAGAGGGTGGTCGTCACACTCCATTCTTCGCTAACTACCGTCCACAATTCTACTTCCGTACTACTGACGTAACTGGTGCAGTTACTTTGGAAGAAGGCGTAGAAATGGTAATGCCAGGTGAGAACGTAACCATTACTGTAGAACTGATTGCGCCTATCGCTATGGAAGAAGGTCTGCGCTTTGCGATTCGCGAAGGTGGTCGTACCGTAGGTGCGGGTGTGGTTTCTTCTGTAATCGCTTAA
>NZ_KV821621.1:0-240 GCF_001815685.1 Neisseria sp. HMSC056A03 | reverse complement strand
CGGCCTGTATTGTCCAATACGCGCTTAATTGTTGCGCCGTCTATCACTTCAAGGGCGAATAAGTCGCCGCCCAGTGTTTTACGCGGATAGATACATGGCGCGTCAATGACAAACAAATCTTCCAGCAAGATACGCAACCAGTCCGCCCATGTATGCTCCTTATCAGGCGACTGGAAAAATGCGATCGCTTCATCGACCTTTCGGTCTTTTCGCTGCGATTCGTTGTTTGCCGTTGATTCG
>NZ_KV821620.1:126118-145934 GCF_001815685.1 Neisseria sp. HMSC056A03 | reverse complement strand
TGTCGAGAAGCCTGTCTATCGTAACGTCTGCGTCGATTCTGATGGGTTGTCAGTCATCAACGCCGCCATTGCCGACGGCGATTAAACCGCCCGCCGACTTGGTGCAGCCATGCCCAAAACTGCCAAAACTTGACGGCGGTACAGGCGCGGATGTACTGCCCTGGTCGTTGCAAGTTATCGGCTTGTATAATGACTGCAAGGCTCGGCACAAGGCGTTGTCTGACACTATTAAATAAAGCAAAAGCCGTCTGAATCTTCAGACGGCATTTTCTGTTTACCTTACCGCAGCCTTGCTGTAAATGCCTTCAAGACATACGGCTATGCGGTCGGAGGTGTCTTTGTCCGCATATCCCCGCAACACTTCGAGGGCTGCGACGGCTCTTTTCAGGCGTGAACGGGTTTCGTGCCAAACCGTCCACATCGTAACCGCCTGTTTGCATCCGAGCTGCCTCAGCGGTGCGGAAACGTCTTTGCCCAATTCAATCATCCATGTGCCGTAATAAACCATAGCGGCAATGTCGGCTAAAGAGTTGCCGTCGATGGGTAGTTTCGGCTCGGCTTTGGGCAGTGCGTCCAACACTTCGCCTGTCAAGCCTGTGTGCAGGGTTAGCGCGTGGGCATAGGCGACGGCTTCGGGCAGCTTCTCGGTGGGGATATCTTCGATAGCTTCGACGTTGAAGCGTTGGTGAATCATACTGTACGCGGAGGAGTAGTCTATGCCTTTGCGTCCGACAAGCGCGGCAACGGCTTGGCGTAATCCGGTACGGTCGTCGGCGGTGGTTTTTTGTCCGATTTGGTAGCCGCCTGTTTTGCGGATGGTGGGCAGGACTTCAGATGTTACCCATTTGCGGAATTTCCAAGCGGTTGAGCCTTGTTCCATTGCTTTACGGCTGCGAAGAATCAAAATATATAAACCGCTTTCGTTGATGATGTTCACGTTACCGCCGCCTCCGTGAATTTCAGACCGCCCTATGTTAAACATAGACCGCTCGTCATCATCTAATTTTTCAAGTGCTTGCGTTGGGTTCTGGATTTCTAAAGCCTTACATACATCGGCGGCAACAAACCAAGTCAAGCCGCCTTTTTCAAAGGCACGAACGGGAGAAGTAGTATTGAAATTAAATGATTGAATTACGTTCATAATGAAGTGTCCTAGTGAGTTTTCTTAATGCCCGTTAGGGCGGACGCGTGGTTAAGAACCCTCACTAGATGGGCGGACTTATTCCCCTTACGGGTATTGTATTCGTCGCCCACGCGTCCATAAGAAACTTCGGTTGTGCCATCGAAACAAACAACACGAAAGGAAACTTACAGATATGAAAAAATCACATTGACGGAGTGATTGCCGCTAGTGTGTGGTTCTTACGCCACGAACAGGAATATAAAACAAAACCCCCTGCACATGCAAGGGGTTTTTTACTATTTCTGTTCAATCGAAACTTCCACTTTATTGCCTGTGATAACGCAATATGCCCGATAATCAATCTGCATTCCAAGCCCGTTTTTAGCCGTAAATCCACGGGTAACCAAGATATTGCCATTCGGATTTACTCCGGTTGCCGTGTCTAGAAGGTGTGGGTCAAACGTTCCGGGATGATTCAATTGAGCTTTAATTGCCGCATCACACTGACTGATGGCGTCTGAATTATCAATCTCTTTATCCTGTTCAGCGGTTGATTTTCGGCCGGAATTAAGGTCGTCAGTAGATACAAAAAAGCGTTTGCCATTCTTGCAATCTACAAAGAAAACCATTTGTTTTGCTTTCGGGTTGCTGCGCGCATCTGAAATATCAACACTTTCTACTGCGTCGCATGAATTCTCCCGGGCAACATGTTCGGCTATCTGTGGCAAATAACCATTCATTTCTTTGACGGCCTTCTCGCCCCACTGTTTGTATAACTTCGGATAAGCTTTCTTGTCGTACTTAAATTCCCGTACACCTGAAGTAATTTTCCCATCAATTTTCTGCTTTTCGGCTGCCGCCTCTGCCTTGTCCGCGGCCGCCCTCTCTTCCGGCGTTAATTCCTTTTTCGGCACAGCGCACATAGCAACAAATAGCAAGATAAAAATACCGCCCACAATCAGCTTGATTTTCTTTGCTTTTTTTGCCTTATCCGTAGAATTAGCTTTCCTTTGGTTGTATTGCTGCCGCCGTTCTTCTGGGTTTTGAGATTCATTATAAAGGGCGACCTTCACTGCTTGCAGGAATGCGTCGTTCTTCTCTACCAGCATTCGGCGGCCATCAAAAAACACAACCTCTATCACACCGCCGTCCTGCACCTCATAACCTGCAATATCAAGCAGTGCAACCTTCTCGCCGCGAAGAAGAACAATACAATCTTTTTTTAAGACGGCTTTCCCTTTATGAAAATCGCCAGCCAGTATGTTGATATATGCCATTTCCCATCTTTCATTAAGACGTGTTAATTTCCGCAATCATACCGTAACCGTAAAGAAAATCAAACCTTCTCAAATCAAAGTGAATCTATAAAGTCCGCCCAGTCTTGCAGCATTTGGCGGCGTTGATTGATGAATTTGGCGTGAAAATATGCCGCGTCCGTCTGATTGTCTTTGGCATGGGCAAGTTGTGCCTTGATGTACTCATGCTCATAGCCCATCTCTGACAGATTGGTTGCCAGCGTCGCGCGAAAATCATGCCCTGAGATTGTCAGTCCCATATACTCCAATGCCCTATTAATGGTCGTGGCTGACAACATATCATCGGGTCTTTTACTGTTTGGAAACAGTAACCGCCCGTTACCCGTCATTGTGTGTAACTCTTTGAGTAACTCGACGACCTGCGACGACAGCGGCACGACGTGCATTCTTGATTTTTTCATCTTGTTTGCAGGTATGCGCCAAATCGCGGCGGAAAGGTCAATATCAGCCCATTCAGCCCGCCTTGCCTCAATCGTGCGGACGGCTGTGTATAGCAATAACTGCGCGGCTTTTTTGACGACAAACGAGCCATTATAGTTTGCAAGGCTTGTTTTAAAATCCCTGATTTGTTCGGCGGTCATGGCTTTGGCGTGGGTTATTTCGGGTCGCTTGAGATACCCGGCAAAAGCCAAAGTCGGGTCATTTGTCGCCCGCATTGTTCGGATCGCATAAAGAAAAACTGCGCTCATGTGTTGGCGGGTGTATATGCCTGACACGATAACGCCTTTGTCTTTGCAAACGTCTAGACACTCCATAATCTGACGCGGCGTTACTTTGGTTATCGGCGTGTCCCCGATGATTGGATAGGCATACCGCTCAAGCATACTTCGCGCGGCCTTGATACTGCCTTTGCTGATTGTCTTTGTCGCAAAGTATTCTTCGGCGATTGCCTGAAACGTGTTCTTGTTTTGGCGCGTGTTTTGGCGTTTCTTATCCGCCCTGTCTTTGGCCGGGTTAATACCCTGCTGGACAAGTAACCGCGCTTCCTTGCGCTTATCACGCGCTTCTGCAAGCGAGATTTCAGGATATGCGCCGATTGAAAACACTGATTCCTTGCCGTCAATCTTGAAGCGATAACGCCACAGTTTTGATCCGTTCGGATTTATTACGATATAAAGGCCGTTGGAATCGGTTAATTTATAAGGCTTCTCGGCTGGTTTCGCCTTGCGGATTTGGGTATCGTTAAGCATAAAAAAGCGGGTATGTGTGAGGGGATACCCACAATCATACCCACTTTTTTCAAGGATTGCCACGTACTAAAACGAACGAGAACGGACAAGAAGAAGCGTTAAATTCAGATTTTTCAAAACGATAAGAATCAGGACGGACTACCGCGAACGAGAATAACAGTTTTCAATGAATAAAAGCATTTGCAAACCTTTAATGACATTTTGGCAGATAGGATTTGGACTGCCAAAAGTGTAAAAATCGTTTATGTTTGCATAATATCACAATCTTTACCTAAAGGCCGTCTGAAACGGCGGATAAGACAAAACAGCTAAAAAATGCTATGCTTTACGCTTTGAACCTAATCTGTTTGAAGTGATGAAAAAGTATCTTATCCCGACTGCCGCCGTCGTTGTCGCCGCTGCGCTCGGCACGCCTTATTATCTTGGTGTTAAAGCGGAAGAAAGCCTGACCGAGCAACAAAAGCTGTTGCAGGAATCCGGTTTCCTGACCGTTGAGTCCCACCAATACGATCGCGGCTGGTTCAGTTCAACCGAGACGACCGTCATCCGCCTCAAACCGACCCTGCTTCAAAATACGCAAAAATACCTGCCGGACAATTTGAAAACCGTCCTGCAAGAGCCGATTACGGTCATCAATCATGTGACACACGGCCCGTTTGCCGGCGGCTTCGGTACGCGCGCCCATGTGGAAACCGAGTTCCAATACCATCCGGAAACCAAAAAAGTTTTGGACCGCTTCTTCGGTCAGCAAACGCCGTTGACCATGACCAATACGGTTTACCTTTCCGGCGACGGCAAACTCAGCCTCAATATCCCCGCCTTCGACTATGAAGAGCTTTCCGGTATCAAGCTCAACTGGAAAGGCTTTAGCGGCAATACCGATTACAGCCAAGGCTTTAAAAGCTATCGCCACGATTACCTTGCGCCGTCTTTACAAGTCAAATTGGCCGACAAAGGCGATGTGTCTTTGGAAAACCTGCGCTTCCAGTCCGAAACGGAAGACGGCCTGACCAAGCTTTCTTTGGGCAAGAGCAGCATTACGCTGGATAAATTCCTGCTGCAATGGAAAGAAAACATCGATTACAACGTTAAGTTGAACGAACTGGTCAACCTTGTGACCAACCTGCAAATCGGTGCATTCATCAATCCGACCGGCACGATTGCTCCGTCTAAAATCGAAGTCAGCAAACTGCGTTTCGATACGCAGACCGGCGAAGTCGATAAATTCATCAACAGCGAAGGCCGCTTCCAATTTGAAAGCCTGACCTATGGCGAAGACAAATACGGCCCTCTAGACATCAATGTTGCTGCCGAGCATTTGGATGCCGCATCACTTCTGGCATTGAAAAACAAAATTGCCGAAGTGTCCGTGAAGAAAATGAGCGAAGAAGAAATTCAGGCTTCCTTGATTCAGACGGCCAAAAACGAGGCTTCAGGCCTGTTTACCAATAATCCGGTTTTAAACGTTAAAACCTTCAAATTCACCATGCCTCATGGCGATGTCGATGTCAGCGGCAAACTTGCGTTTAAAGGTTTGACGGCCAAAGACCTCAACAATTTGGGCGATATGCTGAAGAAAACCGAAGCCGACTTTAATATGAGCGTACCGCAAAAATTGTTGGAGCAGCTCGCCGTCAACCAAGCAAGCAGCCTGTTTAGCGTCAATGCCGAAGATGAAGCCGCAGGCCGCGCCAGCATCGACGATATTAATGAAACCTTGCGCCTGATGGTGGACAGTACCATCAAAAGCATGGCAAGCGAGAAATATCTGACCTTAGAAGACGATAATGTCAAAACCCATCTGACTCTGCAAAACAGCGAGTTGAAATTAAACGGAAAAGTCCTTCAAAGCGATCCGGAACCCGAGTTTGACGAAGCAGACTTTCCCAATAACTAATCCTCAATCACACAAACAGCGGTTTTAACTTCTCAGAAGTTAAAACCGCAAATCAACCCACAATCAAAAAGGAAACCCATGTTCCGTACCATGCTCGGCGGCAAAATCCACCGTGCCACCGTTACCGAAGCCGACCTCAACTACGTCGGCAGCATTACCGTTGACCAAGACCTGCTGGATGCGGCAGGTATTTGCGTTAACGAAAAAGTCGCCATCGTCAACAATAACAACGGCGAACGTCTTGAAACCTACACCATCCCCGGCGAACGCGGCAGCGGCGTCGTTTGCCTCAATGGCGCGGCCGCGCGTTTGGTTCAAAAAGGCGACATCGTGATTATCATGTCTTACGTCATGTTGTCCGAACCTGAAATTGCAGCGCATGAACCGAAAGTCGTCCTCGTCGATGAGAACAATAAAATCCGCAACGTGATTTCTTATGAGCCGCCGCACACCGTGTTGTAATATTCAAACAAAGGCCGTCTGAAATGTTTCAGACGGCCTGTTTCCCAAATTCAACTTATCTGAAAGGCTTTGCCGTGAATATCCAAATCAACAATATCACCGTCAGCAACGATGCGCCCTTTACCCTTTTCGGCGGCATCAATGTCCTTGAAGACCTCGACTCTACACTGAAAGCCTGTGAGCAATACGTTAAAGTAACCGATAAACTCGGCATCCCTTACGTTTTCAAAGCCTCTTTCGACAAGGCAAACCGCTCTTCTATTCACTCTTTCCGCGGTGTGGGTTTGGACGAAGGCATGAAGATTTTTCAAGCGGTGAAACGCGAGTTTAACGTTCCCGTGATTACCGACGTTCACGAGCCTTATCAATGCCAGCCGGTTGCCGAAGTCTGCGATGTCATTCAGCTGCCTGCCTTCTTGGCGCGCCAAACCGATTTGGTGGTGGCAATGGCAAAAACCGGTAATGTCATCAACATCAAAAAGCCGCAATTTCTCAGCCCGTCTCAAATGAAAAACATTGTCGAGAAATTCCAAGAAGCAGGCAACGAGCAAATCATTTTGTGCGAACGCGGTGCAAACTTCGGCTACGACAACTTGGTAGTGGATATGCTCGGCTTTGGTGTGATGAAAAAAACGTGTAACAACCTGCCCGTTATTTTTGACGTCACCCATTCCCTGCAAACGCGCGAATCTGGTGCCGCCGCATCAGGCGGACGTCGCGCCCAAGTATTGGACTTGGCACTTGCTGGTATGGCAACCCGATTGGCCGGTTTGTTCCTTGAATCTCATGCCAATCCCGACCAAGCCAAATGCGATGGACCAAGCGCATTGCCGCTTGCGCAATTAGAAGACTTCCTGACCCGTGTTAAAGCAATCGATGAAACCGTGAAATCGTTTGCGCCTATGGATATTCGTTAAGGGCAAATAAGTTAAAAGGCCGTCTGAAAGCATTTTCAGACGGCCTTTTTATTGGTGTTACTGTCCGCGTAAAAACAACGCATCCAATTCTTTTAAAGTCAGTTTGACCCATGTCGGACGGCCGTGGTTACACTGGTTGCTGCGCGGCGTGTTTTCCATATCGCGCAGGAGCGCATTCATCTCAGGCAGGGTAAGCTGGCGGCCGGCGCGGACTGAGCCGTGGCAGGACATGGTGGCGAGGATGTGGTTTTCGTGTTCTTCGATGGTTTGGCTGCTGCCGACTTGAGCGAGTTCGCCCAATACATCTTTGGCCAGCGAAACGACGTCGGCTTTACCGAGCATGGCAGGAACTGCGCGGACGGCAAGGGTATTGCCGCCCATGTCGGACAATTCCAAGCCAAAGCCTGTCAGCATTTCGGCATGATCGGCAAGGGCGGCGCATTCTTCGTGGGACGCGGCAAAGGTTACGGGAATAAGAAGTCGCTGGCTTTGCAGGTTACCGTTTTCCTGACGTTGGCGTTTCATTTTCTCGTAGTTAACGCGTTCGGCGGCGGCGTGCATGTCGATGAGCAACAGGCTGTCTTCGGCTTGGGCAAGGATGTAGATGCCAAGTAATTGGGCAATGGCAAAGCCGAGCGGCGGCAGTTCGGATTGAGAGGGAAGGCCGTCTGAAAGCGGCGTATCTGTTTTGGGAGTAGGCGTTTCAGACGGCATATTGCCGAAACGTGCCTGCTCGAATTGGCTCAACTCAAGGTCAATGTCGTCGGTTTTTTTGTAGAGCTCGGCATAAGTATTCATGGCTGCGCGGCTTTCGCGCAGAGACAGGCTGCGTTGTTGCGGTGCACGCGCGGCTTGGTAAGGCATAGGCGCGGTTTTGCCTGATGAACCAAAGGCATTGCGTGTATCGGGTTTGTTGCCTGTCGGGTAGTTGGATGCGCTATCAAACAGATTTTCACCGTCGTTTTCAGACGGCATTGGTGTAGTAGTAACGCCAGTAATGTCATGCAACACTTCGCCTGCGTTGCTGACGCTTTCGGTCAGGTCGGCGCGTGTGTCGGCAAGGGCTTTGTTGAGCGTGTGGAACACGAGTTGGTGCACCTGCTGGCTGTCGCGGAAGCGGATTTCGGTTTTGGTCGGGTGGACGTTGACATCCACGGCTTCGGGCGGCAGGTCGAGGAAGAGGACGAAAGCAGGCGTCAGCGCGTTGTGCAATACGTCTCGGTATGCCTGCTTGACGGCATGAAGCATGACTTTGTCGCGCACGAAGCGATGGTTGACGAAGCAGTATTGTTTGTCGGTTTTACCTTTGGCAAAGGTCGGCTTGGCAATCGCGCCATAGAGCCGCAATGCGCCATTGCCGCTGTCAATTTCCAATGAGGCCGTCTGAAAATCATCGCCGACAATGGCGGCAATACGTTCATGCAGTCTTTGTGCAGGAAGTTTGAACACTTGTTTGCCGTCGCGTTTGAGTGAGAAGGCAATGTGCGGATGCGCCAGCGCAAGACGTTCGAGCATGGTGGCGCAGTGGGCGTATTCGGTGTTTTCGGATTTGAGGAACTTGCGCCGCGCAGGGGTATTGAAGAAGAGTTCGGCAGCTTCGATGGTGGTGCCGACGGGGTGGGCGGCGGCGGTGGGGCTGCTGAGTTTGCCGTCTTCTGCTTTGACTTGGGTCGCGTGTGAACTGTCTTCTTGACGGCTGGTCAGGGTCAGGCGGCTGACTGAGGCGATACTGGCCAAACCTTCGCCACGAAAGCCCATACTGGCAACGTGTTCCAAATCGTTTAAGGTTTTGATTTTGCTGGTGGCGTGGCGGTGGAGCGCAAGCTCGATGTCGTCTGAGTGGATGCCGCTGCCGTTGTCGCTGACGCGAATCAGGCGGATACCGCCGCCGGCCAGCTCGACATCAATCGCTGTCGCGCCTGCGTCGATACTGTTTTCAACGATTTCTTTCAGAGCGTTGGCAGGGCGTTCAACCACTTCGCCGGCGGCGATTTGGTTGACAAGATGGTCGGGCAGTGCGGCAATTCGGGACATGGGTTTCTTTCAAAAAAGCAACGGCGGAAGGGAAAATTACAGGTATTTGCGCATCAATTCGCATTCGACGCGGACGGTTTTGTTCAGCTGCAACACGGCAGTACCGAGCGATTCATAACGATTGAGGCGATAGAAAGGCACGGAATTGAGCGAGGCATACAGTTTGAGAAAGCTGAGGCCTGCATTTCGTGCCATTTCTTCGGCGCGGCTGAGCAGGGCCGTACCCAAGCCGAGATTGTGGAAGAGCGGATGGACGTATAAGGCGTCCAGTTGCGCTTCTTTGAAATCGACTTGGAAAAAGCCTTGAATCAGCCCTTTGTATTCGACTACCCACAAGGCTTTGTTTTTATCGGAGATGGTTTCCAAATAGCTGTTGATGTCGAGCAGACTTTCCCATGTGTGCATAATAGTTTCATCATAACAGCGAATGCAGGCGTATTGAACGGCATGCAGATGGGCATTGTGTATGGCTTGGCAGTCTTTTTCGGTTGCCGGACGGAGGATGGTCAGAAGGCTCATGGCGGATGGTCGGAAAAATTGATTTCAGACGGCCTTTTGCAATCAAAGGCCGTCTGAAAAAAGTGGGTAAGGTTACAGGCTTTGATGTAAGGTTTGTGCGGTTTGGAATGCGTTGTCCGCATCGTTGGCCAAGACGGTAAAGTGGCCCATTTTTCGGCCTTTCCGCGCGGCTTTTTTGCCGTAAAGGTGCAGGTGCGCGTTTGGATGGCTTTGCAACGGCAGCCAATTCGGTTCGCCGCCGTCTTCCTGCCAAACGTCGCCCAAAATATTCGCCATGCAGCATGAAGAAAGCAGCTTGTTGTCGGCGGGCGGCAGATTGCACATGATGCGTACCTGCTGCTGGAACTGGTCTGCGGCGCAGGCATCTATCGTATGGTGGCCGGAATTGTGCGGGCGCGGGGCGATTTCGTTGACGACCAATTCGTGCGTGTCGCCGACGACGAACATTTCCACCGCCAACACGCCGACATAATCCAATTCGTCCGCCAAGCGTTGCGCCATCTGCCGCGCCTGTTGCTGCACGTCGGCACTCAGCCGCGCAGGAACGATGGAATAAGCAAGGATGCCGTTTTCGTGGATGTTTTCGGCGGGGTCGAAGGTTTGCACGTTTTCATCGTTCAGACGACATACGATAACGGAAATTTCGCCGCGCAAATCCACCATTTTTTCTAAAACACAATCCACGCCCCCGTGTTCGGCGAACGCGGCTTTGAGTTCGTCCAACGTTTTGACGCGGATTTGACCTTTGCCGTCGTAGCCCAACGTAGCCGTTTTCAAGATGCCGGGCAAAAATTGCGCGCTTGCTTCGCTGATGTCGTCTGAACGGCAAACCACTTGATACGGCGCGGTTTGCAGCCCCGCTTTGCGTATCCACGCTTTTTCCTGAATACGGTTTTGCGCGATGGCAACGCAGTCGCCGCTGGGGGAAACGTTGGTATGTTTCGCCAAAAAGCGCATCGCGTCGGCATTGACGTTTTCAAATTCAGTGGTAACCGCCGCGCATTTTGCCAACTCATCCAAAGCGGCTTGGTCGTCAAACGGCGCGCACAAATGGCGGTCGGCAAATTCCGCAGCCGGCGCATTCGGATCGGGGTCGAGAACGGTTACTTTGTAGCCCATGGTTTTGGCGGCAACGGTAAACATTCTGCCTAATTGGCCGCCACCGAGGATGCCGAGCATGGAAGGGGGGAGGATGGGGGATTTGTTCATAGCGTTTTAATTTGTCTGTGTTCTAATGTTTATTTCAGGTCGTCTGAAACTGGTAATCCGTCATTCCCGCGCAGGCGGGAATCCGGAGGGTAAATATCCTGCAATGTTTAAAGATTCCTGAAACCTAAGAGAGTCTGGATTCCCGCCTGCGCGGGAATGACGAAATTCAAGGGGTACCAAGGTTAAATTACATGTTTTATGGAGATGATGGTTATTTAATAATTTCAAACCATAAATCCTCCCAACCTGGATTTTTCTCTTCAATAAGGCGCAGCTTCCATTGCCGATTCCATTTTTTCAATTGCTTTTCCCTGGTAATGGCGTATTCCATCGTGGAATGCAGTTCGTACCAAACCAACAGGGTTACATGATGCTGATTTGTAAATCCTTGCGTCAAATGTTCTCTATGTTGGTAAACACGTTGGGTGAGATTGGATGTTACACCGATATACAGCGTTCCGTTTCGTTGGCTGGCGAGTATATAAACGGCAGGTTGCATCATGTTTCCGCAAAAAACTTTAATCCGTCATTCCCGCGCAGGCGGGAATCCAGGCCTCAATCTTTCAGAAATATTTAGAGATTCCCGTAATTTCAAATTTCTGGATTCCCGCCTGCGCGGGAATGACGCGGTAAAGGTAGCTATTCTAATCAAACGATTGCTGCTTATTGTTTGGATTTTCAGACGGCCTGTTGATTCCTTAAAGACCGTCTGAACACTCCAAGTCTACCTATCCAACCCTTCCTGCACCATCTGTGCCGCCCGAACCACTGCTCGGGCTTTGTTTTGCGTTTCCTGCCATTCGGAGGTCGGGTTGGAGTCGGCGACGATGCCTGCGCCGCTTTGGACGTATAGCGTGTTGTTCTTCACTACGGCGGTACGGATGGCGATGGCCAAATCCATATCGTTGTTGAAACCCCATACGCCGACGGCGCCGCCGTAGATGCCGCGTTTGCTCGGTTCGACTTCTTCGATGATTTCCATGGCGCGGACTTTGGGTGCGCCGGAGAGTGTGCCGGCGGGGAATGTTGCGGCGAGGATGTCCATGTTGGTGATACCCTCTTTCAGACGGCCTTCGACGTTGGAAACGATGTGCATCACATGGGAGTATTTTTCAATCACCATTTTGTCGGTTACTTTGACTTCGCCCGTTTTGCTGATGCGGCCGACGTCGTTGCGCCCTAAATCGATGAGCATGACGTGTTCGGCGATTTCTTTGGCGTCGCTTAATAAGTCCTGCTCGTTGGCAAGGTCTTCGGCGGGGGTTTTGCCGCGCAGGCGCGTACCGGCGATGGGGCGGACGATGACGTCGTCGCGTTCGCGGCGGACAAGGATTTCGGGCGAGGAGCCGACGATGTGGAAATCGCCGAAATCGTAGTAGAAGAGATAAGGCGAAGGGTTGAGCGTGCGCAGGGCGCGGTAGAGGGCGAGCGGGCTGTCGGTGAATTCCATGCTCATGCGTTGGCTGGGGACGACCTGCATACAGTCGCCTGCAAAGATGTAGTCTTTGATTTTATTGACGCAGGCTTTGAAAGGTTCTTCTCTAAATTCGCTGACTGCTTGGGTTTGCTTGCTGCCAAGGGAAAGCGGGATGGCGCAACTTTGGCGTAACTGGGTACGGATGTCTTCAAGACGTTCGCGTGCGTGTTCATAGCCGTTGACTTGAGACGGATCGGCATAAACAATCAGGTAGATTTTGCCGCTTAGGTTATCCACTACGGCAAGTTCTTGCGAGAGCATCAGGAGGATGTCGGGCGTACCGAGGGGATCGGCTTTGGCCGTATGTTTCAGGCGGTGGGCAAAATGTTCGAAGTTGTAGATGGTTTCATAACCGAAATAGCCGACCAGGCCGCCGGTAAAGCGCGGCAGGCTTGGGATTTCGGGCGTTTTGAAGCGGTTGTGGAAGGCTTCGATAAAGGGCAGGGGATTGCCGTCGTGTTGTTCGACGGTTTCGCCGTTTTGATATACATCGACATGTTTGCCGCTGGTTTTGAGATAGTGGCTGCAAGGCAGACCGATAAAGGAATAGCGGCCGAAGCGTTCGCCACCGACAACGGATTCGAGCAGGTAGGTGAAAGGCTTGTTGGCAAGTTTGAGGTAGATTGAGAGCGGTGTGTCCAAGTCGGCAAGCAGCTCTTGAACGAGTGGAATGCGGTTGTAACCTTGTGCGGCTTGGGCTTGGTATTCTTGTTTGCTGATCATCTTGATAAGTCTTTCAGACGGCCTGTTTTAGGGTGTTAAATCGTGTGAAGAGTATAGCATTTTATTGGGATTGTTGACAGTCTGAGCGTTATGTCAGATATGGAAAACGCCGTCTGAAAAAGACGGCGCGAGGTATCAGGCAATAGTGTTGGAGATTTTGTTTTTCCGGTTTTGTTTCCACTTGAAGATATAAGCGGCAACAACGGGAATCAGGGCGATAATGGATTTGAATGTCCAGCCTGAATACCATGTGCCTTCGGGAACATCGCTTGCAAGCCAAGTGAAGTACGGCCACCAGCAGGCAACCAGGCTGCCGAGGAACAGCGGCCAAATATGACGGCTTAAGTTACGTTGCCATAAAAGGAAACAGATTGCCGCCCAAACGAAAGTCAATACGGTAATCAGGAGAATGGTGTAGGCATCTGAAATCAGGATGGCGGCAAAGTAGTAGCTGAGTCCGACCCATAATAGGGCAAGTATCAAGACGATGATTTCTTCCGGGCGTTTAAACATGATTTCTCTCTTTTGTAAGACTGGCAATGCGTTAATACTATACCCTAAACAAGAAGCGATGATAAGAGTCTTTCAGACGGCCTTGTAGTCAGGTTTGCTATAATGAGTGCAATCAATTTTTTGGAAAGGATAAACCATGACGGCAAACTTTCAAGAAACGCTGAAGGCTTTGGGCAAACAGGCGAAAAAGGAAGCTGCGGAGCGAGAAGTCGAAGCGAAGGCTAAAAAGCAGGTAGAGGATGTAGATTTCAGCAAGGCGGTTGGTAAGGTTACACCGTTGAAAAATGCGGGTAACTATTATGAACAGCCCCGTGATAAATCACCTATCAAGCCACGACCTAAAGAAATGGCGACTTTGGAGCAGGAAGATTATTTTTATGTGGGCAGCGGCGGCTGGGAAGAGCCGCCGGCTTCGTTCAGTAAAAACGGGCAGGGTAAAAATGATTTGATGCGTTTGCGAAATGGTCATTATCCTGTTGTGGCTGATGTGGATTTGCATGGCTATACGCAGGAAGAAGCGCAGCAGGTATTGAACGAGTTTATTGAGTTTACGAAAAAACGCGGTGTTTGCGGCGAGATTGTCCACGGCAGCGGCTTGGGTTCCGCAGGCTATAAACCGGTTTTAAAAAATATGACGCGCCGCTGGTTGATGCAGCATCCTGATGTGTTGGCTTATGTCGAGCCCCGACAAGGCAATGATGGCGCAGTCAGGATCTTGTTGAAACGCCAACGCCGAGACGATGATTGGAAACAGTAAAATAAAAAAAGCAGTGTCGATAAAATGACACTGCTTTTTTATGTTTGTCAGATTAAGAAGATTTCTTTTTGGAAACCGATTCGCAACCTTTGCCATTGGTCATTGTAGTTTTGGAATCTTTGGCAGAGTCAATATCAGTGCATTTGTAAGCATTGCCCAAACTATCCATCCAAACGGAAAGGGTATAGCCTGTTTTGATGGGAATGGCTTTCAAACGATAGGCTCGGCTTGTACTGGTATCAATCATTTCGGCAGAGTATTTATATTTGTCTGCCAAATCTTTATGGCCTTTGTATGAGGAAATAAAGTCATCCAACTGAGTTTTAATCTCATCAGTTTTCCACTTTGGATTTTTAACCATCTGGTTTTTAAAAGCAGAATTGATGGCGACTAACTCGGCATGCGCTTGTGATTGGTAGCCGCGTTCAATGTAGCGGTTATAAGACGGAATGGCAATGACGCTCAGGATGGCTAAGATGGCGACAGCAATCATCATCTCAACCAGCGTAAAGCCTAGTTGTTTGGTAGAGGTGGTATTCATTATATTATTCGCTGGCAACGTAAGACTGAAGAACGACTTGGGTATTGGCATTCTTACCCCATGCTTTGGCGGTAACGCGGTAAGTAATTCGACCCTCTGTCGTTTTACCTAAATATTCGATGATGTAGCGTGGATTATTTACGATGCCACTTTTTTTGTCTAAAGGATATTCCGTACCATTGGCGTCAATACACAGGCTTTTGTCGCATTTGCGCTTCCAAGCATCTACGGTTGGGTTGCCTTCTTCAGTAAAATCGCCATTGGATTTGACGTTTGGTGTGGAGCATAAACCTTTTTCACATTTTGCGGTAAAAGTAGTCTTTTTATCTTCAATATCAAAAATTTGATTTTCACCTTCACGCAGTGCCGCTTCGGCTAGGGTAGTTGCCAGTTTACGGTCGGCATCATTGGTGCTGATACGCTGTTCGGTATTGTAGGACTGGGTGGCTGTAACCACGAGCAGGGCGATAACGACCATCATCATTAAGACGATAAACAAAGCATAGCCCTGCTGCCGTTCGGGTTTGATTAGAGTGATCGGTCGGCGCATACGTTTCCTCCGCGGATGGTGGCATTAATTTTATAGATATCGACTTTATTGTCTTGTTCTTTTGATGGGTCAATACTGCCGTTATTCAGTACGATTTGGATAGAAGCCGGAGACTTGGCCTTAGCTGAGATATCCAATGCGGTTTTGTAATCAAATGATTCTGTATTCAATCCGCTGGCAGATGCATTTTCAGAATCAGGACATTCTGCATAGATATAGTGGATATCCATAGCAGTGATGCCTTTAATTAACAGCTGCGGATTACTCCATGAGCCATCATTTGATAATTGGAAACGGAACAAACCGCTCTCTTCGCCAAGTTTACCGACAGCGTAGGCAATCATTTCATGTTTCATAATGGCGATACTGCCGTCTTGATCAGAGTTGGTAATTTTTAAAGCTGATTTTGCCGCAGCCAAATCTTTAATTTCTATGTGAGGTTTGGCAATACCGGAGCAGCTGCTGGCAATGGCAGTTTTTGCAGCAGAGTCCGCTTTGTCGATACCGTATTGGAACAGCAGGGCTTTGCCAGTTTGAACAAAGCCTGTATAGCTTAATTTATTGATTTCTTTAACCGGTAACAGCTTATTCACACCGGCTGTTTTCAATGTATATTCATCCGAGCTTTTGTCTTCTATCACTGCAGAGGCAGGAAAATTCGCCATATTGAAGCAGCCGAAATTACCTGCCATACGCGCATCGCGGACGATCATATTAGCGGCGTTGCGCAAATCTTGTTGGATACCGATACGGGCGTTGGCAGACTTGTTTAATCCGCGTGCAGTAAAGTAGGTGGAGCTGACAGCCATTAAGACGATCATGCTGAGCAGGCTGGCAACCAGAAATTCAAGGATACTAAAACCACGAATGGCGGTTTTATTGGGAATATGGTTGAGTAAGCGTTTATTGTTCATTGTTAGTCTCTTACGCGTGATTGGTAGGTATAGACAACGTGATGCCCCGATGTATTGAGATTTTTTGCGCTATTTTCTTCTTCGACATCTTGCAACCATAAAACTTTCACGATGGTCGTGTCGCCTTTGCCATCGCATTTCGCGTTAAACCCATTTTCGTAAGTCGGCTCTGCACCGGAAGAATCTTTGCAGATGGTCGAGAAGACTTGGGCTTCGGGAAGGGCTTTGGCTAAATCAGCTTTAAACTGTGCAATTTGAGCCTGTGCAAGTTGGGCTTTGCTCATTTTGGCTTCAAATTTTGCAGTTTGTTTAGAGTCGGATTTTAGGTAGGCATCATAGGATTTTTTATAACGGGAGGTTTTTTCCCCTGCAGTATCGGTTTCTTCAGAGAGCGTCGGATTAATGAGCATGCCTTCAATTAGATTTTGTGTAATTTGGGCGACTGTGGTTTGATTTTCAGACTCGCGCACGCTGGATACGGTACGCAATTGAACAGCCAGAAGGGCAAGCACACCGATGGCAAGGACAAACATGGCAATCAAAACTTCAATCAGGGTCATACCTGATTGAAGTTTTGGAGTAAAGCTTGTTGAGCTTGTTTTCAGACGGCCTTTAAATGATCTGAGATGAGTAGGATTAGTAATGTTCATAAGATACCGTTGTTATTATTTGGAAGTGTATTCGCATATTTTGCGCTCATCGTTTTTAGCACAGATTTCGACATGCCCATTGCCATTGATTAAAAGTACGGTAGCACGGGCTTTCTTGGTTTCAGCATCGGCAGCAGATTTATCCGTTAGGCTGATTTTGATGTGGCCGTCTGAAAATTGATAATTTTTGCCATCAGTTGAATGACCAAATGTACCATTGGGAAGAAATCTCCACCAGACTTCTTTTGAAGCTGAGGCCGAGAGGGCAGAACGGTCATTGCTGATAGGGATATAGTTGAAGCTGTATTCCACTTTGTCGGTATCTCCATTAAGGATAATGGAGCGGATGGATAAATCAACTGTGTCGTTTTGATAGCGTAAGTCTTCGTTTTTATCGGCGTAGGACAACATACCATTACCGGCATATTTGGAATCGCAACCATTATTGGGTGAGCCATCGGATTTGATTTTGACCGGGCAGATGTAAACGGGAAGATTGAGACGGACGGCCTCATTACGCGCGAAGCGCAGCAGATTTGCAATTTGCTCTGCTTGCGATGCCGCACGTCTGGAGGCAATCCATTGATTCATATTGGGAAGTGCGATGACGGCCATTACTGCTGCAATAGTAATGACGATCAGCAACTCAATTAGGGTGAAGCCTTTTTGTGTCTGATACATGAGTGATATTTTAGTAGTAATGTGTTGGGTAACTGACGTTTTCTCTTTTGCACTTGCCTGTGGCAATGCTTTTGCTTTTATTAGATTTATTCTAAACGATTTTGTAATGCGTGACTAATGAAATATGAAATTCGGTTAGTTTTTCGGACAATCTGTCTCAATCTTCCATCAACATGGATTCTGGAACATAGGCAGCATTATCAAATTTGGTAAATTGACCCATCCAAGTGAGGAATACTTTCCCAACGGGACCGTTACGGTGTTTGCCGATAATACATTCCGCCAAGCCTTTTGCGGGTGAATCTGAGTTGTAGTATTCGTCGCGATACATGAACATAATCAAGTCGGCATCTTGTTCGATTGCGCCGGACTCACGCAAGTCGGACATCATCGGGCGTTTGTCGGTACGCTGCTCAACTGTACGGCTCAACTGCGACAGGGCAATGACGGGAACTTGCAATTCTTTAGCCAATGCTTTGAGGGAGCGCGAAATTTCGCCAAGCTCGGAAGCACGGTTGTCAGAGCGACTAGAACCTGACATCAATTGCAGGTAGTCGATAACGATCAACCCCAATTTGCCGTTGAACTGGCGTGCAAGACGACGGGCGCGGGCGCGGAGTTCGAGCGCAGTCAAACCCGGCGTTTCATCGATATACATGGGTGCATCGGAGAGTTTAACGACCGCTTCGTTCAGACGGCCCCAGTGTTCGTCTTGTAATCTGCCGGTTTTTAAAACGCTTTGATCCAAACGTCCGACTGAACCCAGCATACGCATGACCAACTGCGCACCGCCCATCTCCATAGAGAATACGGCGACAGGCAATTTGTTTTCTACGGCAACGTGTTCCGCAATATTGATCGAAAAGGCGGTTTTACCCATGGACGGACGACCTGCGACGATGATCAAATCGCCTGGTTGAAGACCTGATGTTTTTTTGTCGAGGTCGATAAAACCTGTCGATATGCCGGTTACTTCATCAGGATTGTCGCGCGAATAAAGCATATCGATGCGCTCGACCACTTCTTTCAGAAGGTCGGGCATCTCAAGGAAGCCTTGTTTGGATTTGGCGGTGCTTTCGGCGATTTGGAATACTTTGTTTTCTGCCTCGTCCAAAAGCTGGCCTGCATCGCGCCCTTGCGGATTGTATGCGCTGCGTGCAATTTCCGTGCCGACTTCGGCAAGCTGGCGCATGATGGAACGTTCGCGCACGATTTCGGCGTAGCGGCGGATATTGGCAGCAGATGGCGTATTTTGCGCCAGCGTAATCAGATAGTTGAATCCGCCTGCCGCTTCCAATTCTTCATTGCGTTCCAAACTTTCTTGGACGGTAATGACGTCGGCAGGACGGCTTTCATTAATCAGGTTGGCAATCGTACGAAAAATCAGGCGGTGTTCGTGGCGATAGAAATCCTCGCTGGAAACGACATCGGCAATACGGTCCCAAGCAGAATTTTCCAGCATCAGGCCGCCCAATACGGATTGCTCCGCTTCTGTGGAATGTGGCGGCAGTGACAATGCGCTGATTTCACGGTCTTCAGACGGCATATCGGAATAATTGCTCATGACGGGCATCTCTGGCTGGGAAATTGCAATCCACTATTATAGCGCAGTGTAAGTTCAATTGGTTTGTTTAGGCTAAAGCAGGTAAAATAGTAATGTTGTCGATTTGACAACACACACTACCAAAATATAAATATCAAGAATTAGGAGCATAAAAATGGAACACAAGCTGCCACAATTGCCTTATGAACTGGATGCGTTGTCCCCTCATCTGACCAAAGAAACTTTGGAGTTCCACTACGGCAAACACCATCAAACCTACATCACCAATTTGAACAATCAAATTAAAGGCACTGAGTTTGAAGAAATGCCTTTGGAAGAAATCGTGAAAAAATCTTCCGGCGGTATGTTCAACAACGCTGCCCAAACTTGGAACCACACTTTCTACTGGCTGGGCTTTACCCCTAAAGGCCAAGGCAAACCTGCCGGCGAATTGGCTGCAGCCATCGACGCCAAATGGGGCAGCTTCGAGAAATTCCAAGAAGCGTTCAATGCCTGCGCGGCCGGTACTTTCGGCTCAGGTTGGGCATGGTTGGTGAAAACGCCTGCCGGTGAATTGGATCTGGTTTCTACTTCTAATGCAGGTACTCCGCTGACTACTGAAAACACTCCGCTGTTGACTTGCGACGTATGGGAACACGCCTACTACATCGACTACCGCAACAGCCGTCCTAACTACCTGAAAGGTTTCTGGGAAATCGTTAACTGGGATGAAGTTGCCAAACGTTTCGCCGCATAAAACGATATGGATGAAAAGGCCGTCTGAAAAATTTTCAGACGGC